>JAPPNV010000231.1 GCA_028818565.1 Rhodospirillales bacterium
GCGAGACCTCTCCAACAGCGGAATTATCCCCATGAACAACCTGGGCAGTTACCTTATTTCGTCGTACTCGGCATTGACGGCGCGGGCCTCCATGGGAACCTGCACGAGCCGGTTGACCACGAGATCGAGCGTCGTCACGTGGTGCGCGTTCGAGAAGGCCGCCTCGACCGCATCCCTGTTGCCGTTTTCCCAATCGAAGCAAACGTTATCGGGCGCTTCATCGTGAAGCTGGGGCGCTCCCTTCCCATCGGCGCCGGCCGTATCGGCGGCAACTGGCAGCTCCTCGTAGTCGATTGCCACGAGGTCGGCCGCGTCCCGGGCCGCATCGAGGCTTTCCCCGATGACGACCGCGACCCGATCTCCCACGTGGCGGACCCTGTCGACCGCGAGAAGAGGATGGGTCGGCAACTTCATGTCCGAGCCGTCCGCGTTCTGGAAAACCCAGACACAGGGAAGATCGCCGATACCGTCGCGTTTCAGATCGGCGGCGGTATAGGCCGCCACGAAACCCGGCGCCTTCGCCGCTTGCTCTGTGTCGATCGACCTGACGCGCGCGTGGGCGTGCGACGATCGGACGAAACAGGCGTAGGTCTGGCCGGGTCTCTTGATATCGTCGACGTATCTGCCCCGACCCGTCAGCAACCGGGTGTCTTCCTTGCGCCTTACCGGGGCGCCGATGCCTTCGTCCACCATTCCGCTAACCCCTCATCGCCTTCGCGCCAGCCATCACCGACTTGATGATGTTGATGTAGCCGGTGCAGCGGCAGATGTTGCCCTCGAGCCCCTGGCGGACCGTCTCTTCGGAGGGATCGGGGTGGCGCGCAACGAGGTCGAGTGCGCTCATCACCATCCCGGGCGTACAGAAGCCGCATTGAAGGCCGTGGCACTCCCTGAAAGCAGCCTGCATCGGATGAAGCTCTTCCCCCTTCGCGAGCCCTTCGATCGTGAGCACCTCCGCCCCTTGTGCCTGGACCGCTAGCAGGGTGCACGACTTGACCGAGCGCCCGTTCACGTGAACGACGCAAGCCCCGCACTGGCTCGTATCGCAAGCTACATGCGTCCCGGTGAGCCCCAGATGTTCGCGCAGAAAATGGACGAGGAGCGTGCGCGACTCCACCGCGGCCGAGGCCTCTTCGCCGTTGACCGTCATTGATACGGACACGCTCATGGGCCCTCCTCTGCAGCCCCGATCCGGATCCCTCCCGGGGGTGCGTCTCGACGGGCGTCACCCGCAGGTCGGGCGAAAGCGCGGAAAGCGTGTTTGCCCGTCACCGAGCGGTGCCGTTTAGCAACCGGGTGCGCTCGCCCTCAAAATCCCGGGATCGCAGCACGCCTTCCAGGCCTCTCCACGGAATGTCGGCGGCTGGTGGCCTCCCCCAAGCTCGATTCCCGAACCAGTTGATTAAGTCAGAATTCACTATTCCAAAGCGCAAACGATTGGGCAAGTTCGTCGCCGTAATACGCGGTTGAAGCGAACCTGCCCGCGGTTCGTCTAGGATGGCTTCGTCACGAGAGGCGGCGCAGTGGCGCGCTTTCGGCGCGACCTGGTCGACGGGTCTCGCTGCTCCCATTGCGCTCCGCCTGATCGACCCGCGTTCGAGGATCGCCGCGGCGCCCCGCCTTTCCCTCCTGGCCGGCCAAGGGCCGGTCGCTTCTCGTCAAACACCGGTAACGGTCTAAAATGACGAGCGGTACTAACTGTTGAGGCGGCCCGCTCCTTGCAGGAGACGAAGCAAGAGCGGACCGATCTCATTCCGTAAAGCCTCCCGGCAGTCGGGATCGGGTGCAAACCGGCTCGCAGCTAAACCGAGAAGGACACAGACTCATGAATACAATCCACAATCCGAAGACTATTCATCCGCCAGTCGGCGACATCTACAGTCACGGAGCTGAAGTGCCTCCGAACTCCCGGCTCCTGTGGGTGGCGGGCGAAGTCGGCATTACGCCCGCGGGCGACGTCGTAAAGGGTTTCGAGGCACAAACTCGAACTGCGTGGGACAACATAGCTGAAGTACTGAAGTCCGCTGGGATGAGTTACGGTGATATTGTCAAGATGGATTCCTATCTGGTCGGCCTCGAGTATTACGAACAGTACGTCGACCTCCTGAGGGAGATCTTGGGGGACGCCAAGCCCGCATCCAAGGCAATCATCGTGCCCTCGCTCGTACTTCCGGGATTGCTGTTAGAAGTCGAAGTGACCGCCGCCAGAGAATAAGACGGGCGGCGTGTTCGGCCGCGACGACGACCTTGCCCGTCGGGCCTACCAGTTTGTTGTGACCGGATGAATGTTCGGCGTATTTGGATGCAAACGAGTGAATAATCGCCGCCTCTATGGACGGAGCGGCGCGTCTGCATCATACTTCTCGCCGAGCGGGGGGAGAGCGATCACTCTTCCCCGTACGTTCCTAAGTTCACACCAGGGAGGACTGCAATGCTGGATTTTCTGCAGAGCAAAGACCAAGGCACCTTGGAACCGTGGCCGGAGTTTGCCGATGCGGACTACGCAAATGTGCTCGAAGGCGATCCGAAGCAGGCATGCCGGCTCGACTTTGGCACCCTGGACGGTCAGCTAATGAGCGGTGTCTGGGAATGTACTCCTGGAAAGATGGAGTTCGTCTACCCGTTCAGCGAACTCTGTACGCTGCTCGAAGGGAAGGTCACGGTCACGGACTCCGACGGCAGAGCGGTAACCTACGGGCCGGGAGACAGTTTCTACATCGCGCAGGGCGAAAAGGTTCTCTGGGAGGTCCACGAACGCGTTCGAAAGTGCTTCTTCCTGCACGTCGACAAATCGTAGACCGATAGGCCGGCAATTGCGGCCTGTATCGCGCAGGCCAGCGGCTCTGCAAGTGCCTGATTCTGGCGAGGTAGTATCTCGATCGGTCGGGGCGCGCAACGCGGCGGCGAGCGAGCGCCGGTCACGAACCCCGGCCGTTGAGACGGGACCGCGAGAGTCTCGATGGTGCGGCGGGCCCTACAGCCGCAACCCGAGAGGAGACGGTGCTCGCCTGCACCGCCGGTTTGGCGAGCAACTGCGCCCCTCAGGTCATGCCAGTCAGGCTTTCGGCGGCAGCGGCGGGAGGCCGATGAGATCCCAGCGCACCCCGTCTCCCGGGTAGATGGCGTAGAAGCAGACGGCCTTCCCATCGGCTTCGTATATGAGCGGCGTGTCGCGCGCGAGCCAAATGGCATCACCCGTATCGCAATCGAAATTCTCTCCAGCGACGATCACACGCAGTTGCCCGTCCAGGATGTAGAGGATCTCGTCGTAGGTGACCGTCCACTTGTAGGAGCATTTCTCAAAGACGACGATCCCTCCTCCCAGAGTTTCGCTGAACTCTGGCGTGACGAGGCGAGCAATCGTGGTGTTGTGTACCGGTAGCCCGCTCATTTCCTCATAACGAAAATCCGATTTCTTGAATATTGTGGCTTTTGACATCTGCTTTTCCCTCTCGTTCTTTGCGCGGATGAGCCGCTTCATTCCTGACTCTTACGACTGGAAACGAAAAACTGTTTCAGCTTGAGGCGTTGGATTTGATCAGGGAGCGCCACAATTCCTTTAGGCATGAACAAGATAATCAGGACGACGGCCAACCCGAGCAGCAGAAGGCGATACTGGCCGACTTCGCGAAGCCATTCGTTGCCAATCGTGACAATGAATGCACCCAGAATCACGCCGGGGAATCGGCCTAGCCCGCCCACCGAGAGCATCACCATAACGATCAGGAAAAATTCGGTTCCGAGAATCTTCGGCGTCACGACGATCACATAATGAGCGTATAGTGCTCCGGCCAACCCGGTAATCATTGCCGAGACTATGAATACGACAAGCTTGTACTTGTAGTAGTTGATGCCGAGACTCTTGGCGAAATCTTCCGAGTCACGCATGGCAACGAACGCTTTGCCCCATCGTCCGGGCACGATAACGAAATAGATTATGTAGATGGCGACAGCGGCGACACAAAGCGTGACGTAAAACCAGGCGAGCTTGTTTTGGGCGACGAGAGCGAAGTCGCCGATCTCGAGCGGCGGTACGCCCAAGAGTCCGGTGGCGCCGCCAGTTCCGATCGGCCGGCCCTGGCGGATGAGCGGAGGCAGCGCAAGATGGACGGTAAAGGTAAAGAGGGCGATGAACTCGCCACGAAGACGCAGACATGGCAGGCCGATCAGCAGGCCGACGACACCGGCGCAACCCATCCCGACCAGGAGCGGCGTGATGGACGGGGCGCCCAGACTCATGGCGGCCATAGATGAGCCGTACGCGCCTACGGCGAAGAACACGAGCTGCGCAAAGTTGACGATCCCGGCGTAGCCCAGCACGAGATCCCAGCCCGCGACGACCATGCTCCAGATAAAGCACAGGATCAGAATATGGATGAGGTACTTGTCCCCGATCACGGCCCCCAAAACCGCAAGAACGCCAACGGCGATGAGGAAATAGATGCGATTCATGGTGCCGGCTCGATTCCCGCCGTTCTCTTCGTCGCGGCGCTCGATAGTTCGACCGCCGGGGCGCGTGCCGTTCCGCGAAGGTTGCGGGTTTCGCTCATCTTCATCGCGTCCAACCGCCGAACAGTCCGCTGGGACGAAAGATCAGGATTACGAGCAGGGTGATGAGCCAGAGCGGTATGGTCCAGCTCGCTCCGACCCAGAACGTGGTGTAGGACTCGATAATCCCCAGTATGAACGCGGCAACGAGTGTGCCCCGCGTGCTGCCCAGGCCCCCCAGCACGACGATCACGAAAGCCTTCAGGAACGGGACCCAACCCACAAACGGGGAAATCAGGTGAATCGGTGCGAGCAATACTCCGGCGAGACCTGCGAGAACGGCCGAAAGTCCGAAGGCATAGCCGAAGATCTGATTGACGTTGATCCCGACCATGTTGGCGCCCTGCATGTCCTGGGCCACCGCCCGCATGGCCTGGCCATAGCGTGTCTTGCGCAGGAACAGTTCGAGCCCGAGCACGAAGACGATCGCCAGCAGGAAGATGACGATCTTGTGGTGCGAAAGGACAAACCCGAAAGCCTCGAGCTTGCCGGGCACAAGCGGCGGAAGAACCTTGTTCTCGGGGCCAAACCCTATGAGGTTCGCGTTGTCGATAAAGAACGCTAGGCCCAGCGTCACCATCATCGTCGTTATTTTCCAGCCCGGCTTCCAGCGCAGCGGGCGGATCACCAACCGCTCGAGCGCCATGCCCAGCACAAAGAGGGCCGGGATCAGGATGAGAAAGGTCGCCGCATAGCTCAGCTCCAGATACCCGACCGTCAGAACCCACGCGAGATATCCGCCCACGGCGTAGATCGCGCCATAGGCGAAATTGAGGATCCGGGTGACGCCGTAAACCAAGGACAGGCCAAATGCCAACAGCGCATAGACGGCGCCCAACATGATTCCGCTGATCAGGATTTCGATGATCTGATGCATTCACCAGCCATCCATTCCCTTGAACCCGAAACGCCTGACCCGCCCAAAGATGAAACGCAATTTCCTTGGCGTCCTGATTCTGACAACACCCATGGTGGCCAGGACCACGGGTTGCTCAGCCGTCTACGTCAAGCCCTGTCCTCTGTCCGCCGGTGCTCGAGCGCCTGAAGCGGACCTTCATAGCTGGTCTTTCCCTCTTCCAGAAAATACACACGGTCGATGAAGGTCTCGAGTTGGGCAGTGTTTTCCTCGACGAGGAGAACGGTAATCCCTTCCTTGTTGATCCGCGCGATCGTGCGCAACATGTTCTGCACGAGATTCGGGGCAAGGCCGAAGGAAGGCTCGTCGATTGCCATGAATTTGGCCGCCGACATCAGGCCCCTGGCCAACGCGAGCATTTGCGCCTCGCCGCCGCTCAAGGTCCGCGCCACCTGGCCTTGCCGCTCCTTCAATTGCGGGTAGAGCTCGAAGACCAGGTTCAGGTTCTCGCTTTTCCGTTTGCGGGCATGGGGCAAGTAGGCGCCGAGGTCGAGATTCTCCCGGACCGTCATATCTGGAAAGAGCCTGCGATCCTCCGCAACATAGACCAGGCCCCGCTTGACGATCTCGTACACGGACAAACCATTGAGCCGCTTGCCCTGAAACGTGACCTCGCCCGATCGGATCGGAATCAGACCGCAGATCGCCTTCATCAACGTGCTCTTGCCGTGCCCGTTTGCGCCGATCAAAGCCACCGCTTCGTCCTCGGCCACGTGCATCGACACGTCGTGCAGCACGTGAAATTCGTCGTAAAAGACATTGAGATTCGCGACCTCAAGCAACGGACTCAGACCCCAAGTAGATCTCGACCACCTTCGGGTCGCGCATGACGTTGAGCGGAGCATCCAGGCAGATGCGCTGACCGTGGTCCAGGATCATGATTCGGTCGGACATGTGGGTCAGCGCCCGCACCTTGTGCTCGATGATCATGAAGGTGATACCCAGTCGCTCTCGCAGGTGCAGGATCAGCGCGACCATCTGGTCGATTTCGTCCGTCGTGAAGCCGGCGAGAGGCTCATCCATGAAAACCAGCTCCGGTTTCGTCGCAAGCGAGGCCGCGAGCATCGTCATCTTGCGGGTCAGGAGATCGACCTTGCTGGCCATCATATCGCGCCGTGGATCGAGACCGCATTCGGCGAGGATTTCGTCGCGGAAACCTCTCTTCGTCCGACCCTCGATGGACTTCTTGCCCAATCCAAAGAGAGTGCCGACGGCGACATTCTCATCCACGCTCAAGGAGCTGAAGATTTGCGGAATTTGAAAGGTGCGGGCCAAGGCTTTGTGACACAGCCGATGCGGGGACCAGCCGTCGATTCTTTCATTGTTAAAGAAAATTTTGCCTGAATTAGGCTTGAGCGTACCGGTGCACACGTTCAGGAGCGTCGATTTGCCGGCCCCGTTGGGTCCGGCGACGCCAAAGATTTCGCCTCGCTCAATCTCGAACGACAGGTCGTCGAGAGCGACGAGCGCACCGAATGATCGAGTTACGCCCTGCACCGACAGGAGCGGACCGGTCGCTGTAGCGGCGGACATCCTCAGCTGGTCCTACGTGGCCGGACGACGGGCGGTGGGCACGCTGGGTTTCCCCGCGCTTGGTAGCGACGCTCCCTAGGAGTGAGAGCCGAGCAAGCCACCGTGGACACGCATTTTGGACCGATCAACCCGAGCCCACGCCCCTTGCGCCAGTTGTCGAGTCGCCCCCCGCTCGGGTTCCCCTCGCGGTTCGATCCCGATCACCAGCCTTCTTGTGCGATTCCCTCAGTCGTACCAATCGGGCTTCATGAAATCCGCGATCACGTTGGAGCCGATCATGAGTGTCACGAGTTCGCTGTTCTGGACCTGAAGAATCTGAGCCGGCGCGGCTTCGTCGGTCGAGGTTATGTGGTGCCGGTCGTTAATCGTGAGCTTGCCCGTGATGCCGTCGTAGGTCATCGTCCGCAATTCTTCGTGGATCGCCTCATAATCGTCGACCGAACCAACCTTTTCGACGGCGGTCGCCCAGAACATGACTTGGTCGTAGATCTCGGCTGCGATACCGATTGCCGGGTCTTCGTCATAAGCCTCACGCCATCTCTTCACGAACGTACGGCCTTTTTCGTCCGGCATGTGGGCCGAAGGTGTCATCCCCAGCACGCCGTCGGCGATTCCCCGCGAGACGACCTCGTTGAAGGCCGGGACGGCGCCGGTGTAGCCGACATAAAGGAGTGCCCCCTTGACCGGGTTGGTGTTGAACTGATCGACAAGGGCGTTCACGCCCGCCGGATCCAGGAACTCGGAGTAGATCAGGGCAGGTTGAGCCTCGTGGAGCTTGCTGAGGATCGGTCCCCACTCGCTGATGCCGAAATCGACCTGCTCTGTCAGGACGACCTCCCAGCCGAGCTCCTCGGCTGCCGCGATCGCGCCCCCCGTCATTTCGATTTCCCAATCGAACGGCCCTTGGATAATGGCCAGTTTATTGCTTGAGAATTCGTGGCCCATCTGCGTCAGCTGGCGAAACGTGATCCCGCCGTAATTCGCGGCCGTATCGATGAACATATAGATATTCTTGCATCCCATCTGTTCCGCAAGATCGATCACGTACTCCGGGCCGTCAACGTGAAGATACGGCACATCGTACGGGCAGAACGCCGGGATATCGGGCCCCATGCCGCCGTACCCGTTGATCAGGACGTGGACCTCCTCCTGTTCGACCAAATTGAGGGCCGCCGCCTGAAGCTTGTCCGGCGTGAGATCGCCGATGTCGTATACGATCATCTCGATCTGTCGGCCGAGCAGCCCGCCTTGCGCGTTTATGTCCGCAATGGCGAGCTTCTCCGCTTTCTCCATCACGAATCCGTCGCTGGCGAAGGGACCGGTAATCGGAATGGGGGCGCCCACTTTGATGGGCGCGTCGTTGGCGTGGGCTCCGGGTATTGCGGAACCCATGAGAGAGCCCGCCAAGACCAGGGCTGCGGCGCAAATCAAGGATTTTATTTTTGCACGATACACCATGTTTAAGCCTCCCATGGTTAGCGATTTAGCGGCGGATTCGTGCTTGATTCCTCCCCACCGCCGTCCTGCGCGAGTCGGAACAACGGCTTAACCTCCTTTGATAACGCAGAAAACACTGGCAGATCGCTGGTGCCGAGTCAACGAGTTGGCATCCCTGGAGGTGGTGCCAGAGATTCCCGGCGGGTGAAGACGGTCGAGCCAACGAAAGTTCTAGCAGGCTGCTGAAAAACTCCTAGCGCTGCTGGACTTGGCGTGATTCGCCGATTGGGTTGCCGCTTTCACGCGTCCCGCCGCTGCTGAGTTGGGCCGTGCTAACACCGCATAGTGTGAGCGCCTCGTCATCGCCCAGCCACGCGGTCAACTGCTACGACATCCCTCCTGCCGGTACCGGTGTTCACGACCGAGCGTCAGACAATTTCGGCAGACGAATCGAGTCACAGAGCGCGAGCACCATGATGAACTGTACACCGGTCCGAGGTAGACTTGGACTTGCCCCCGATGTTGGACCACCGGATGCGAGAATACCCCGGCTCACTTGCCTCAGGGCCGGCATGCCGGCCCTGAGGTATTGGCCGGCTCGATCGGGGTTTTCTGGCCGATCGAGCTGTGCGGACGGACCTCATTGTAATCCGTTCGCCACGCCTCACACCTGGATCGTGCATCTTCCGGTTGTGTCCCCAGACGTGCGGCACACCTCCTCGACGCTCGTGCCTTCCTCCGCCTGGCGCAAAATGAACGCTATCTGCTGCTCGCTGAACTTCGATCGCTTCACGACCCCCTCCCCGGTTGGTCTCAGAAAACCTAACCGAGAACTTTCTCAGCCCAGACGGCCCAAAATCCGGGGAGCAGGTCAACGCTCTCGCCTTAATGAACCTGGCCCATCATCGCTATGCGAGGCTCGCGCCCGCTATAGTCCTGTGTGGACGGGTAAGCCCCACGACGTTCATCGCACCCGTTTCGCGTCGCGCAGCGCTTGCCAGACGCGCTCTGGTGTGATCGGCATGTCGAGATGCTCGATCCCGTACGGGCGGAGCGCATCCAGGAGGGCGGCGGTCGCTGCGGGCGGCGCGCCGACCGCGCCACTCTCCCCGGCACCCTTGACCCCAAGGCTGTTGGTCGCAGTTGGCTCCTCCTCGTCCAACAATGTTTCGAACCCCGGCAGGTCGTCGGCGCGCGGCAATGCGTAGTCCATCAGCGAACCAGTCAGGAGCTGGCCGCTCTGCGGGTCGTAGCGGATCTCCTCGAACATGGCCTGGCCGATTCCTTGCGCCAGGCCGCCGTGGGTCTGGCCGTGCACAATCGGTGCGTTGACGACCCGGCCCACGTCGTCGACACCGCTAAAGCGGTCGATCTGAGCCGCACCCGTGTCCGGGTCGACCTCGACCTCACAGACATAGCACCCGTTGGGGAAGCAGAACGGGGCCTCGGAGTCTCCCGTCGCCCGCACTTCGCGTTCGGGCTCAGCTGCGAGTAGCGCACCCATAGTGACGGACCGGTCGGAGCCGACGATAATCAGCGCCGCTCCGCCGATCTCGATGTCGTTCGGTGAGGCTTCGAGCCGCTCGGCGGCCAGCGCCTTCAGGCGCTCGATGAGGGTCTCGCACGCCACTGCCACCGCCGCGCCACCGGTGTAAAGCGAGCGCGATCCGTAGCTGCCCGGCCCTACCGGCGTCGCCGCCGTGTCGCCTAGCACGACATCGATCGCGTCTAGGGACAGCCCAAGAATTTCGCTAGCGATCTGCGCGTAGGTGCTCTTCAGGCCCTGGCCCATCTCCTGGGTAGCGGAATGGAGTCGCACCCGGCCGTCGGCCGTCGCCACCGCCTCGACGGTCTCCTTCGGCGAGAGCCCGCTGGTCGAATCGATATGGTAGGCGAGGCCCCGGCCGCGCAGCCGCTGCCTCTTGCGCGAGGCCTCGCGGCGCGCCTCGAAGCCGTCCCAGTCCGCCAGCGCCAGGGCACGCTCCAGCAGCCGCGGGAAGTCGCCGCTGTCGTAGGCAAGACCCGAGACGAGGCGATAGGGCAGCTCGCTTTTCGGCACGAGGTTGCGCCGGCGCAGCTCCGCCGGGTCGACGCCGAGGCGCGCGGCGGCTAGGTCCATGATGCGCTCGATCCGGTGGATCGCCTCGGGCCGACCTGCGCCGCGATACGGCCCGGTGGGCGCCGTGTTGGTCAGCACGGTCTTCACCGAGATGTGGGCGTCCGGCACACGGTAGGCGCCGGTGGCGATGCGGTTGCCGGTCGTCGTCGCGATCGAGATGCCGAAGGGCGTGGCATAGGCCCCGAGGTTGGCGTGATCGACGATGCGCAAGGCCACGATTGCGAGTCCGTCGTCGAAACCCACCTCGATGTCGGCGGCGTGGTCGCGGGCGTGATAGTCCCCGAGGAAGCTCTCGGCCCGCGCGGCGCACCAGCGGACCGGCCGGCCGAAACGCCGCGCCGCGTAGAGCACCAGGCCATCCTCCGGGTAGGGTGTGATCTTGCCACCGAACGCGCCGCCGATGTCGCCGACCTTGATCCGTATCCGCTCCCTGGAGACTCGGAAGACGGAATCGGCGAGGAGCGCCCGGGCGTGGTGCGGCGCCTGGCTGGCGCAGTGCAGCGTCCAGGTCGCGCTGGCCGAATCGTAACACCCGATGGCGGCACGCGGCTCCATGGCGTGGGGAACGAGCCTGTTGTTTCGCAGCCGGAGGCTGAAACGATGCGTCGCCCCGGCAAGTGCGGCGCGGCATGCCGCCGGCTCGCCCAGGCTCAGCTCGGCCACGACATTGCCTCCGCCTTCTTGCACGATCGGCGCACCGGCCTCGGCGGCCGCAAGGACGTCGGTCACGCATGCCTGCGGCGCATAGTCGATGACGACCCGTTCGACAGCCTCTTGCGCCGCCGACAGACTCTCGGCCACCACGAAGGCGACGGGCTCACCCACGTAGCGCACGACCTCGTGAGCCAGGAGGGGCATGGCCAGGGTTTTGACCGGCCCGCCCCCGGGCGCGTCGATGGTGCTCGTGAACGGCACGCCGCCGACGCCGTCGGCGGCCAGATCGTCGCCGGTAACGACTCCCGCGACGCCGTCGACGCGCAGCGCCGCCGTTGTGTCCAGTCGGCGCAACGCTGCCGCGGGATGGGTCGAGCGAACGACGGCGCCGTGAAGCGCGTCGGCGAAACCGAGGTCGTCGGTGAACCGGCCGCACCCCCGCAGCAGCCTGCTGTCCTCCAGACGGCCGGCGAATTGCGCTGGCTGGTTACGATTGCTTTCGTAGGCCAATGAGCGACTCAGAAGGCAGCCGGCACCGGCCGGTGGCGCTGTCAGTCGTGCGCATCGGGAGTCGGGCGGTAAATCGGTCCGCGGCGCACGAGCCTCTCGATCATGCCGTTGGTGAGATACACCGGCGTTTCGTGGGGATCGTAGGGCGCCTTTTCCTGACCCGGATAGCCGATCAACGCCCTGACCTCATCGCACATGTAATAGGCCGCAGAGGCCGCGAGCGTGACGGCGTTGAAGGCCGCCGCGTCGCTCTGGCTCAGTCGGTTGGCCGCCTCGCCCGGCTCCGCGCCCTGTGCGGCCGCGAGTCCGCGCAACAGGTCGTCGACGATGTCGGAACGGTGGACGAGCACTTGGTCAAGCAGCGCCTCGTGCGCCCCGACCTCGGTCGCGGCCGGCATGCGTCCATGGCGCGGAATCAGCAAATCGGCCAAGCCGGCGAATGTGGCGCGCTCCTCCGGCGACAGTCTTGATGCCTGGGACATCACGCCGCCTCCACGTTTCGACGCTCCGAGATCATGTGCATGGTCTGGCGGTGCGAGACCGACATGATGGTCGCGGTCGGATTGACGCCGCCTGAGGTGGGAAAGGCGCTGGCGTCGAAGACGAACAGGTTCGGCACGTCGTGCGACCGGCCCCATTCGTCCACCACCGAGGTGCGGGGGTCGTCGCCCATGCGCGCCGTGCCCAGCAGGTGCCAGCCGGTATCGGGCACCTGGTGAACCACCACGGTCTCGATCGCGCCTGCGGCAAGGCTCGCCTCCAGCAGGCGGTCGACATGGAACTTGAGCATGTTCGAGGAGTTCTCCGAGACCGTGTAGTCGAGCTTCGGCGCCGGGATGCCGTCGGTATCGGTGAGCTTCGGGTCGAGGGAGACCCGGTTGGATTCCTCGGGCAGGTCTTCGCCGATGATTCCCCAGACCATTGAGTGGCCGAATCGGCGATCGACCAGGTCGTGGAGGTTGGTGCCCCAGCTGTCCTCGACCCTGCCGCCCTCGTCGAAAATCTTTGACCCGACAAAGCCGGTGGTTCCCAGAGGCCCGCCCGCCGGCATCGCCCCCCACTTGGCGCCACGCATGAAGCCGCGCTTCTCGTCGGTCTCGTAGAACTCGTTGCTCTCGATCAGGTGACCGAAGGGGCCGCGCCAGCTCTCCAGGTCTTCCTCGAAGACGCCGAGGACCGCCGAGAAAGGGTGCATCATCAGGCGCTTCCCCACCAATCCGGAGGAGTTGGCCAAGCCATCCGGGAACGCGGCACAAGCCGAGAGCAGCAGCAGTCTGGGCGTGCCGATGCCGTTGCCGCACACAATGACCGTACGGGCCTTCTGGTGGCGTTCGCGGCCGTTGCGGTCGATGTAGGTCGCGCCGGTCACCCGATTGCGCTCTGCGTCGTAAGTGATCTCGCGCACCCTGGCGCCTACGACAATGCGCGCGCCGTCCTTGAGCGCATGGGGCCAGAGCGTGATGTTGGCGGTGGACTTCGCCCCCTCCGGGCACCCGGTCATGCAGGTGCCGCGCCGTGCACAGGGATTGAGCCCGTTGTACGGCACGGAAGGCATTGCATTGGTTCCGGGCCACCAGTGCCAGCCGAGCTTGTCCATGCCCTCGGCGGCCTTCATGCCGCACTTGCCGATGGGAAGCGGCGGCGTCGGAAACGCCCTGCGCGGCGGATAGGCGGGATTTCCCGGCAGGCCGGACACGCCGACCACGCGTTCCATCGCTTCCAGACTGGGCAGCAGGTCCTCGTACGTGAATGGCCAATCGTCAGCGATGCCATCGAGGGTCCTGACCCTGAAGTCCGACGGCATGAAGGGGGTCCAGTGGCCGGCATAGAGCGTCGTGCTGCCGCCGACGGCCGCATACATCAGCGGATTGATGGCGCTCTCGTCGGTGTTGATGGGGTAGTCGCGGTCGCGGTCGCGGACGTTCGGGTTCGGGTGCCACTGCTTCTGCGCAACCAGCTCGAATTCCGGCTTGTCACCGGGGAACTCGGCGGCATCGGGCCAATCGCCCTGCTCCAGCGTCACAACCGAGAAGCCGGCCTCGGCGAGATAGCGCGCGGCGACCGAGCCCGACGGCCCGGCGCCTACGATGCAGACATCGACCTCTTCGCCGTGCCGCCGCGCACGGGCGCCGCTTCCGGACGACGCCACGGCTCAGGCCTCCGGGGTAGGCACGAAGATCGGCCCGCGATCGATCACCTGTTGCAGCATGCCGTTAGCCACGTATTCGGGAGTCTCGTCCGGGTCCGCCGGCCGGTTCTCCTGGCCTGGGTAGCCGATGACCTCGCGCACGGCGGGCGTCATGTAGTAGCCCGCCGATGCGACAATGCCGATGGCGCCAAGGGCTTCGGCGTCGTCCCGGTTCAAGGCTTCAGCGGCGTCGGCAGGCGGCTTGCCGGCCGCCGCTGACAAACCGCGCCTGAAGGCTTCCGCCAGGTCCGGACGCAGGCCGAGAATGTGATCCAGCATCGCTCCCTGAACATCCACGTCGCTCGCTGCCGGCATCCCCTCTGCCGCAGGTATCAGGACGTCGGCCAATTCTGCGAAGACGGCACGCTCCTCGTTGCTCACTGTCGTCATGACATTACCTTCGAATGGCTGCACGCGGCCTTCGCATGGCTCCGGTTCTCTATCAGATGTTCCACGGCGCGCAGCGCGATGGCCGTGATCGTGCCGGTGGGATTGAAGCCCGACGAGGTCACGAAGACGCTGCCGTCGTAGATGTAGAGGTTGGGAACATCGTGGCTCTTGCCGTACTGGTCGACGACCGAGCGGGTGGGATCGTCGCCCATGCGCGCCGTGCCCATCAGATGCCAGCCGCAATCGCGCATGAGCTTGGTCGACGAGATCGAAGCCGCACCGGCCGCCTCCATCGCCTCCTCGGCGCGCGCGACGTGGAAATCCAGCATCCGCTTCGTGTTGTCGGAGTTCTTGTAGATCAGCTTGGGCGCCGGGAGACCATCCGAATCCGTGAGCTCCGGGTCGAGCGTCACCCGATTGTCCTCGTCCGGCAGGTCCTCGGCTATGATCCCCCACTCGAAGGACCGGCCGAAGACTTTCCGGGTATTGCGGTGGAGATTGGCGCCCCAGGCCTCGTCCAGCGCCTTGCCGCCATAGGCGGCGCGTAAGCCGAGCGGCCCGCCCGACGGCATTACTCCCCATTTCGCACCGCGCACGAAGCCGCGCGACGTGTCGGTCTCGTAGAACTGCATCGACTGGATGCTTTGCCCGGCCGGGCCGAGCCAGCTTTCGAGAGGCTCGTCGAAGGTTCCGGTGACCGCGGCATAGGGGTGCATCATGAGGTTCCTGCCGACCAGACCAGACGAATTCGCCAAGCCGTCGGGGTGGTGTTTCGACGCGGACATCAGAAGCAGCCGGGGCGTGCCCACCCCGTTGCAGCAGACGATGACGATGCCCGCCCGCTGGTGCGCCTCCCGGCCGTTGCGGTCGATGTAGGTGGCGCCGTTCGCCAGCCCTTGGGCGTCCACCGTGATCTCGCGCACGCGGGCGCCGGTGACGAGCCTGGCGCCGTTCTCCAGCGCCATGGGCCAATGGGTGTGGTCGGTCGAAGCCTTCGCCTTGTGCGGACAGCCCGTCAGGCAGGTGCCGTAGCGCACGCACTGGTTGCGCCCGCGATAGTCCCGCGACGGGACAGAGTTAGGGCCGGGCCACCAATGCCAGCCCAGCTTGTTCATCCCCTCGGCGGCCTTCATGCCGATACGACCGATCGGCATGGGGGGCAGCGGATAGTCGCGGTGCGGCGGGTAGGCCGGATCCCCCGCCAGCCCGGAAACGCCAAACTCCTCATCCATCCGGGAGTAGTAGGGTTCCAGGTCCTCGTAGGTGAAAGGCCAGTCGTCGGCCACACCGTCCAGGGTCTTCACACGGAAGTCCGATGGCATGAAGCGTTGCCAGTGCGCCGCATAGAGGATCGTGGAGCCGCCGACCGCGTTGTACATCAAGGGGTTGACGGCACTTGCATCGGTGTTGATCGGATAGTCGTTCTCAAGGTCCCGGACATTCGGGTTGGGATGCCAGCGCTTTTGCGCCATGAGCTCCCATTCGGGCTTGTCGCCGTAGAACTCGGCGTTGTCCACTCGGGGACCCTGCTCCAGGCACACGACATCAACGCCGGCCCGCGCGAGATGGGCCGCCGCGACGGAGCCCGACGCGCCGGCTCCGATGATGAGTACGTCGGCCGGGTCACGGCCCTTTTGCATCCTCGCCATTCACTCTCCCTCGCGTCCTCGGGGTGCGGCACATACGCCCGCCCGCCTCCGCCGCCGGGATAGTGCCACGGCCCGCCGAGGCCCGGCAATATCTGCAACACGATAGTTGACAAGATTGTCCGGCATTGGGGAGAGTCCGCGACGAGGGGCGGTCTTTCCGGGCCGCCCGGTTCGTTTGTGGCGCGGACGCCACGCGGAGTTTCCATGAAGATCGCCGTCACTCTGCGCCTTACTCCCGATCTCACGGAAGAGCTCGAACTCACCGAGGACGGCCGCGATATCGACCGCGAGTGGATCGGCCTGGTTCTCAACGAGTTCGACGACCAGGCTCTCGAACAGGCGGTTCTTCTCAAGGAAGCGGCCGGCGCGGAGGTCACGGCGCTTGCCATCGACGGCGAGGGTGTCGAGCGACTGCTGCGCACGGCACTGGCGCGGGGGGCGGATGCGGTGCGCCGCATTCCGGCAGACGATGCTCCTTCCTCGGCACGGGCGCTGACCCCTCTCTACGCTGCGGCCGTGCGCGAAATCGGCGCCGATCTGGTACTCGCCGGCGTGCTGGCAACCGACGATCTCCATGGCGAGCTGGCGCCCTTTCTCGCCGCCGAGCTGGGATGGCGGCAGGCGAGCGCCGTCTCAGACGTGCGGATCGAGGACGGAGATGTGGTCGTCCGGCAGGAGTATTCGGGCGGCAGGGCGGCGCAACTGGCGCTAACACTGCCGGCGGTCGTCGGCCTGCAGACGGCATCGCAGCCACCGCGCTATGTCGCCGGCAGCAAGCTGCGCGATTTGCTGAAGGTCGAGGTGCCCGAGATGGCGGTCGACGCCGCGCCGGCCGCAACCGGTATCGAGCCCGCAACTCTCGCGCTACCCGATCGCGGGGCCGGCGCCGAAATGATCGAGGGCAGCGCCGATCAGATCGCCGAACGGCTCCATGCCATCCTCGTCGAGAGAGACATGGCGTGATGCGCGTTCTCGTCCATATCGAGCACGAGACCGGCGTCATAGAGGATACCGCCTTCGAGCTGATCGCCATCGCACGCTCACTGGGCGGCGAGGTCGAGGCTCTGGTGATGGGGGCCGAGCCGGAGGCGCTCGCGGGGCAGTTGGGCGCTGCCGACCGGGTTGTCGCCATCGCCGATCCGGCGTTGGAGACTTACCTGCCCGATGCGCATGGGGTCGCGTTACAGGCCGCCATCCGGGAGCGCAATCCCGACCTTGTGCTTTTGAGCTACAGCACCGCCGGCCTCGATATGGCGGCTCCAGCAGCTCATGCCTGCGGCCTGCCCTTGATCTGCCACGCCGTGGAGTTGAGGCAGGACGGATCGGCCCTGGACGTGCGGTCGCAGACATACGGCGGCAAGCTGGTCGCGAGTTCCCGCGTTCCGATTCCCGCTATCGCCATGGCGACGCCCGGCGCGGCGCGCGCCGAGGACGGCCGCCTGGACGGCATCCGCCCGGTGGAGACCGTGGCATTGCCGCCGGGGAGTGCGGGCGCAATCCGCCTGGTGGAATCGCTGGCGCCGGAGACAGGCGGCGTCGACCTCACCCAGGCCGAGCGGATCGTCTGTGCCGGACGCGCCATCGGCGGCACCGACAAGCTCGCCGTCGTCGAGGAGCTGGCCGGGCTTCTGAAGGCCGAAGTTGCGGGCTCCCGCCCGGTCATCGATGCCGGCTGGCTGCCCAAGTCGCGCCAGGTCGGCAAGTCCGGCGTCACGGTCAAGCCGCGCCTCTATCTCATGGCCGGCGTGTCGGGGGCGCCGGAGCACCTGGAAGGCATGAGAGACTCCGAGCTCATCGTCGCGCTCAACACCGACGAGAGCGCGCCGATTTTCGCCAAGGCCCATTACGGCGCTGTCTGCGATATGTTCGACGTGCTTCCCAAGCTCGCCGCCCGCCTGAAGGACTCCTGAACGTCCTCCCGGCCCGGCGTTGGGGCACCAGCAACGGCATGGGCGCATGGCCACTCAGACCCTGATCCTCTTGATCGCGACGCTCGGCGCCGTCGCGGCCGCCGCCTGGCGCGCCCGGCCCTGGCTCGTGCCGCTCGCACACGCGCGGCCGGCCAACCGTCTCGACCGGCCTTGGCAAAGGCTCACAGTCGTCCTCGCCGATATCGGCCTGCACCGGCGCCTGCTGCGCATTCGCTTCTCCGGTGTCATGCACCTGATGATTTTCACGAGCTTCCTGGTGCTGTTCACCGTCATCGTGCAGGCCTTCGGCGCGGGCTTCTTCCCCGGCTTCAGCCTGGAGCCGATCGGCGGCCACACCTGGCTCGCCGCGGTCCAGGAAGTATTTACCGTGGTCATCGCCGCGGCACTCGGCATGGCGATCTGGCACCGCTTCGTGCGTCGCCCGGCCCGCTTCGCCGGCTCGAACCGGCGGGATGCGACGACGATCTACGCTCTGATCGCGGCCATCGTCGTCACCATGCTCTTGGAATGGGCCGCGCGGATCGCGGCAGGCGGCGATCCGTCGGAGCCCTACCGGCCGCTCTCCGCCGCGCTCGCCGGCGGCCTCGGTGGGCTGGGGCTGGAAGGCGACGCCGCGGCGACCGCCTCGTCGGCGTTCTACTGGGCCCATATCGCCTCGATACTCGCTTTCCTCGTCTACATACCGGGGTCGAAACACCGCCACATGTTCGCGGCCGCTCCCAACATCTTCTTCCGCTCGCTCGCGCCGAAAGGCCAGCTGCCCCCGCCGCCGCCCGCAGGCGACAGCGACGACCAGCCCGGCACCGTTCAGCGTTTCAGCGACTTCACCTGGAAGGACCTGCTCGACGGCCTCTCCTGCACCGAATGCGGCCGCTGCCAGGCGGTGTGTCCGGCGCATGGCTCGGGTGCCGAGCTCAGCCCGAAGCAGCTCGTCATGGACCTGCGTGACGGCATGACCGCAACGAACGAGCGAGGCGCCGCCGGGGACTCGCCGATCGCCGGAGGGACGGTCAGCACCGAGGCGCTCTGGGCCTGCACCACCTGCCGCGCCTGCATGGAGGTCTGCCCGCTCCACATCGAGCACGTTCCGAAGATCGTCCAGCTTCGCCGGTCCCTGGTGGAGGAAGGCGAGATCGAACCCATGCTGCAGGACTCGCTCACCAGCTTGCAGAGCTACGGCAATTCCTTCGGCAAGTCGCCCAAGCAGCGCGCGCGTTGGACGCGCGGGCTCTCCTTCAAGCCGAAGGATGTGCGCAAGGAAGCGGTCGATGTTCTTTGGTTCGTTGGCGACTTCTCAAGCTTCGACCCCCGGGTCCAGCGGCTCACGGTCCTGGTCGCCGAGCTGCTCGCCCAGGCGGAGGTGGACTTCGGCATCCTCTACGAGGGCGAGCGCAACAGCGGCAACGACGTGCGCCGGGTCGGCGACGAGGGGCTGTTCGACCTGCTCGCCCGCCACAACATCGCCGAGCTTGAAGGATGCAGCTTCAACCGCATCCTCACCACCGACCCGCACAGCTTGAACGCGCTGAGCAACGAATACGCGGCACTGGGAGCGCACTACGATGTGGTGCACCACACGAAGTTCCTGTGGGAGCTGCTGGAGGCCGGCCGGCTCGATCCCGTATCGCGGAGCGGGCAAATCGTCACCTATCACGACCCCTGCTACTTGGGGCGCTACAACGACGAGTTCGAGGCGCCGCGACGGCTGATTCGTCGACTTGGTCACGATCTGCATGACATGGGGCGCTGCCGGGAGAACAGCTACTGCTGCGGTGCCGGGGGCGGGCGCATCTGGATGGACGACAGCGGGCTTGCCCAGCGCCCCAGCGAGAACCGCATCGAGGAGGCGCTGGCACTGGAGGGCGTCACGCGCTTCGTGGTGTCCTGCCCGAAGGACGTGGTGATGTACACCGCCGCCGTGCAGGCACTGGGCGTCGAGGACAGGATCGCGGTCTGGGAGATCGCGGAGCTGCTCGACGAGGCCCTGCGCGTGCCTCAGCCTGGCAGCAGCGCCGCCGACTGAGGGGCGTCCTCGACCGCGTCAAACCTTGACGTGGGAAACGCCGCCCATGGAGAGCGTCAGCAGCTGGTCGTGCGTGCACTCCGCCTTGGGCGCACCGTGGACCAGGTGGCCGTCATGCACGACCATCACGGTCTCGGCGAGCGCCATGACCTCCTCGGCTGCTGACGAGATCAGAATGACCGCCGCCTCTGCCCGTGCGAGGCTCAGGATGATGTCGTAGATCTCCTTGATCGCCCCGACATCGACGCCCGCCGTCGGCTCGACGAAGATGAAGAGCCGCGCGTGCGCGCTCATCCACTTGCCGATGACGGCCTTCTGCTGGTTGCCGCCCGAGAAGAACTTCACGGACCGCGTCGGGACGGCGGGACTGACCGAGAGGCGATCGGCGATCTCCCTGGCATAGCGCAGCTTGAGCTGGCCCCGGATCAGCCCGAAGCGGCTTAGCTGGCCCAGCACCGGCAGCGACACGTTGTCAGCGAGGCTGAGTTCAGGAAAGAGCGCTTGCCGGCGTCGGTCTTCAGGCACAACGGCGATTCCCGCTGCGCGCGACGCACGGGGGCTTCTCGTGGAGACGGTCTTGCCGTCAATGCGGATGGTGCCGTCGTGGTGCACCACCCCGCCCAGCGACCTGCCGATCTGCTCCATCCCACCCCCGACCGGGCCGGTGATCCCCAGAATTTCGCCGGCGCGCACCGTGAAGGACAGCGGCTCGAGATGGTCCGTGCGCAGATCTTCGACCTCCAGCAGAACCCGGTCCGTCGCCATCCCGGTGTTCTCGATCCTGAGGTCTTCACGGCTCTTCGCGACCATCAGCTCGGTCACGCGCTCCTCGGTGATCTCGTCGCGGTCGAGGGTCGCCGAGACCAGACCGCCCCGCAAAATCGTGACGCGGTCGCAGATGCGTTTGATCTCGCCCAGCCGGTGCGAGATGTAGATGATCGTGATGCCCTGGTCCCGGAACCGCTCGATCAGCCCGAACAGGATTTCGACTTCGGACGCCGACAGCCGCGCCGTCGGCTCGTCGAGCACGATCAGCTTGTATTGGCGCTGGAAGAGTGTTGCGAGAGTGACGAGCTGCATCTCCGCCGCCGAGAGATCGGCCGCCAGAAGACGGACATCGAGGTCGATCCCCATCCTGTCGAGGATACTCTGGGCTTCGGCATGGATCTTGCGCTGGTCGACGAGGGCCCCGCCGGGCTCGTTTCCGAGCAGCACGTTCTGCCCCACGGTAAAACTGCTGACTACCTCGGCGTCCTGGTAAACGGCGCCGAACCCCAGCTTGTGCGCCTCCAATGGGCTGTCTATTCGGACCTGCGCGCCGTCCAGCGAGATGCGTCCGGCGCTCGGCGAATAGACCCCGGTGAGAATCTTGATGAGAGTCGACTTGCCGGCGCCGTTCTCGCCCAGCAGGCCGTGGACCTCGCCACGCCGGAACTTGATCGAGACGCCGTCCAGCGCCTTGGTGCCCGAGAACTGCTTCTCCAGGCCGGTTATGTCGACCAGCGTGTCGTCGTGATCGGGCTCTGCCGCGCTTGCAACCATGGCCGCCACCCTAGATGAACTTCAGATGGATCTCCTCGCGGTTCAGCAGGGCATTGGCACCCACCGCGAGAATCAGGATGGCACCCGCGAACAGCTGGCGGGCTGCATAGGGGAAGCCCACCATGTTCATCCCCGAATTCACCATGTAGATGAAGAACACGCCGAGCAGCGTCCCGAGCACATGGGGCTTGCCCTTGCCGAGCACGGTCGCGCCCAAGAACACTGCCGCAAAGGCGCCGAGCAGGTAGCCCTCGCCGCCGACCGGCTGCGCCGACGAAGAGATCGAGGTCAGCAGCACGCCGCCGATCCCGGCGGTGAGAGAGGAGAGCACGAAGGCGACGATCACCCAGCGATACACGGGGATGCCAGAATAGAAGGCAGCCATCGCGTTGTCGCCGACCGCCCGGATGTAGTAGCCGACCCGCGTCTTGCCTGCGAGGGCCAAGTGAAGGAGGAAGATCACGGCCAGGATAACCACCGGCACGGCGATCGCCATGCTGCGGTCGTCCGTCAGCTGGAACCGCCCCTGCCCGATATAGCGGAACGCCTTCTCCGTATAGTCGACCGCAACCTGGTAGCCGCCCGTCAGATAGATGTTGATGCCGCCGAGGACGAACATCATCCCCAGCGTGACGACGATGCCCGATAATCGGCCATAGGTGACCAGGACGCCGTTGATCGACCCGATGAGGGTGGCAGCCAGCAGGGAGAGCACGATCGCCGGCCACGGCCCGACCAGCGGGATGAGGAAGGCGCAGACGATCGAAGTGGTGGTTACACACAGGCCGACCGACAGATCGAAGCTACCGGCGACCACCACATAGGTCAGCCCGATCGAGACCAGACACGGCACGATCATGGAGAAAAGAATGTTGTTGAAGTTCGAAAATGTGAGGAAGTAGGGGGTCGCGAACGAGAAACCGACTCCCGTCAGCACGATGACGGCAATGGTTCCCCAGCGCCGCAGCAGGCGTAGCCACAGCGGCTCCCCCCCTGCCGAGGCGGGGGCCGACGCGTCCTCCGGCGCCGCTGTAGACTCATCGACGGGTCCGGCCATTTTCGTTCCTTCTCAGGCGACTGCTGCGAACCCCGATCCTGTGCCGTTTAGGTGCCCGTTGCAAACACGCCGCCGCCCGTAATTTTTGACCGAACACTCGGCGAATTCGCCGTCGCGTGGCCGTCCTCCAGCACGACGACGCCCTGCGGGGCGCAATCGATAATCCTGCAAACAGCGCTGCGTGGCAGACACGTTGCGCCATCCGGTACCGGGCGGGAGACAGTGAGGCTCCCGCCCGGAGTTCGTGCAGCGGTGCGGGCTCAGCCTCCGTATTCGCCCAGCAGCGCGATCGCCTGACGGTCCATCTCCTGGACCTCGGCCAACGCGGCCTCGGCCTCTTCCTGGAGGATGGCGGTCACCGGCACGCGATACTGGTGAGGCTCGACCTTCTCGCCGGCACCCATGGCCATCGCCAGTTTTGCGCATTCGTGGCCCAGCGTGTGCCATGGGACATCGGTGGAGAACTCGATCGGGTAGGTGTTCGCCACCATCTCGCCCAGCAACTGGTCGGAGAAATAGTGGTTGAACAGGCGCAGATCGTCTCGGCCCATCTGCTGCATGGCCTGGCCGGCGCCGATGGTCAGCGGCCACCACCAGGAGACGATGCCGGCAACCGAACCAGGTTCCGGATTGGACTGCAGCAGCGCCAGGGCGTTCTCGCGACCCTTTGAGATCTGGTCCTGGGTGGAGACGGTGCCGGGCATGAATGGCAGCATGTCCATGTGCGGCTCGTACTTCGTCATGAGGTCGAGCATGTCGGCTTCCATGTCAAAGGGCGTATAGAAGCCCTTGTCCTCGGCCGTCTGCACCAGCGTGCCTCTGCGCTGCAGGACGTTCTGGACGTAGTAGCCCAGCGTCGTCGCCGTCGCCCAAGTGTCCTCGACCACGGCAGGCGAGTTCTTGACCGGCACGGCGAAGCCGACGGTCGGGATGCCGCGCGCATGCGCTTCGTCGGCGATGTACTCGGTCTCGGGCTCCAGCGAATAGATGCCCATGCAAAGCACGTCGATATCGCGATCGAGGAGGGCGCGCTCGGCCTCCTGCTCGCTGGCCTTGGTCGGCTCGCCGCGAATCGTGACCGGCTCGCCGCCCATGTCGAGAACAGTCTTCACCAACTGCCAGCATCCGCGACGCCAGGGCTGGTTGAACGGCCCGTAGGTCAACGGGATGCCGACCCGAATCTTCTTGTCCTGTGCGCTGGCGACGCCGATATCGCTCGCCAGCGCTGTTCCGGCGAACACGGCGCCAGCAGCGGCGCCGGCCTTCAGAAAGTCGCGGCGGCTCCACTCCGCGAACTCCAGCGCCTCTTGAACCAGGAACTTGCGGGCCTTGAAATCAAGCATGCTTTCCTCCTCGGGTTGATATTGGGTTATCGCAACTCACTGTCGGCCTGTGGGGCCGGTCGAGATGACGCGGACGCGCCCTGCCGGAGCGCATCCGGTGCCGCGTGCGCGTCGAGAAATGCCAGCATCGCGTCGGTGAACGGGGTGGGCTGTTCGAGATTGGCGAGATGGGCGGCCCCGTCGACGACGACCAGATCCGCACCGGGGATCCCCTGTGCCAGAACTTCGGCCGCCGCCACCGGCGTTGCCGGATCCTGGGCGCCCACGATCACCCGGGTCGGAGCGCGGATGTCGCCCAGGCACGGCACCAAGCGCATCGCCTTGATGGCCTCGGCACAGGCGATATAGCCATCAGTTGCTGTGCCCGAGGCGATGCCGCGTATCCAGGCGATCGCCTCCGGCGACGAGGCGTGGAATGCCGGCGTGAACCAGCGGGCCATCGTTGGCTCCAGCAACGGCGCGATGCCCTTTTCGCGCGCCGTCTCGATCCGCTCGTCCCAGATGCCCGCGGGCATCTCGGCAGCCGTATCGCAGAGCAGTAGCGAGCGGACGCGCTCGGGCGCCTGCAGCGCCAGGGTCATGCCGATCATGCCGCCCATCGAGAGCCCGGCGAAATTGACCTCTTCGAGCCCGAGCGCATCGATTAGGCTGAGCGCGTCGCCGGCCAGATCGTCGAGGCTGTACGGACCCTTTGGCACTCCGCTGCCGCCATGCCCCCGCGTGTCGTAGGCGATGACCCTGTAACGTTCGGCGAGAGTGTTGTTTCCCGCTCTAGGCCGATAGAAGCGCGCGCCTTTTGTTCACATTGAT
>JAPPNV010000462.1 GCA_028818565.1 Rhodospirillales bacterium
GGGATCGTCCGCGGGAAGCCGTTGGCGACGTCGCCCAGGTTCTTGAACAGGTTCTCGAACTGGCCGAACTGGCGTATCGCGGCCTTCACCGGCACCTCCCACTCCGCCGCAGTGTCGTACACCACCGTGTGGCGCATGGTGGCGAAGACCGGCCGCCGCTTGCCGGGGTTGTCGGCGAGCGCCGACTCCATGCGCCCCTTGTAGGCCTCGACCTCCGACATCGGGCGGGTGAGCGGCCAGGAGAGGATGTTGCACTCGTGCTTCACCGCGAAGTCGTAGGTGTCCGGCGAGCGCGCGGCGATCCAGATCGGGGGATGAGGCTTCTGCAGCGGCTTCGGCACCGAGGTCGCGGCCGGGAAGGACCAGAACTCGCCCTCGTGCGCGTGGTCGCCCTGCCAGAGCGCCTTCACCACCGGCAGCATCTCGAACATGTACTGGAATGCGTCGTTGCGCTGCAGGCCGGGATGCATGCGGTCGAACTCGCGCTGGTAGGCGCCGGAGCCGATGCCGAACTCGAGCCGCCCGCCGCTGTAGAGGTCCAACAGCGCGGCCTCGCCCGCCGCCTTGATCGGATGCCAGTACGCCGCGACCACAACCGCCGAGCCGAGCCGGATGCGCGACGTGTGCGCCGCCCACCAGGTCAGGATCTGGAACGGGTTGGGCGCGATGGTCATCTCCAGCGCGTGGTGCTCGGCGGCCCAGGCGATGGCGAAGCCGCCCTCGTCTGCCATCTGCACCATCTCCAGCGTGTGGCGCTCGACATCGGTCATGTCGAGATCGGGCGCGAGCCGCTCCATGTTGATGGCGAGCTGGAATTTCATGGTGCAGGGCCTCCCGAGAGGGCTACGGGGTATATCGATTTTGGATGGATAGCGGACCGCCGCGAATTATTCACCATGCTTTTTGGTTTGCGCGGCGCTGGGACGCGACGAAGGCGAGCGCATCGATCCCTCATCGTCTGTGCCGCACGATAATAAGAATGAGTTGCATTATCTGTTTTGGAGACTACACTAGCCGAAATGAGAGTTATTCGCAGATCGCCACTCCACATCGCCGGCGATCGAGGACGGGGATGAGGCGAGAGATGGACAACGGCGCGACGCAACAAGTCATTCAGGCGGCAGTGCCGCGACGCCCGACCGGGCCGGGGATGACAATTCCCCGGCTCACCTTCGCCGAGCAGCTTGTGCTCTGGTCTGCGCGCCGTCTGGCCACCGCCAACCACGGCGCTGCGGTCACCGAGGCCGAGACCGAGGCCTGTCGGCAAGACGTTCGTGCCCGCGTCAGCGGCGAGCTCAGCGTGGCGCTTTGCCCGACCGGCGGCCCCGCGGCTGGAACCGAAGCGGCGCAGGCGTTGGAGCGAGCGCTCGACATCTTCGGCTGCGCGGGTGTGCGCAGCCTGCGGCTCAACCCCATGTGCTGCCGCTTTGTCAGCAATGACGAACGGCTCTTCCTGTCGTTTCTCGCGAGTTGCCAGGAGGGCGATTACCGGCACGCGGCCGCCCTCCTCTCCTGGTTCCTCCCGCCCGCATCGGTCCGAACCGCAGCGGCCGACGGCGCCGCGTTCGCGCGAGCCCTGTTCGACGCCGGCTTCCAGCTGCCGCAGCGGATCACGCTCGCCGAGAGTGCGGGCTTTCCCTCCAGCGTATCGGCGGAAGCGGCTGCGCCGCACATGCTGCACTAAGCCGAAACGGGGACCACCGCCATCAATCCGCACGACGAAGCCGACCGGCCCATCGACGCCACTTGTTTTCAATTTCGCCGCTGAACTCAAGCCTGGGATGAAGGAGTCGACGCCATGAAGGGAGCGATTGCTGCAGGTACAGCCCTCTTTGCCCTTGCCGTGCTGCCCGTCGCAGCGCACGCAGAAGGCGATGTCTATGCGGGCTTTCCGGTCACACTGAAGAGCTATGAGGGGTCGGCGACGACGTCGGTCTCTTATGGCGGACAGATCGCCCGCCAGGTCCTGCATGACTCGCTGAAGAAACTGGCCGGCAAGGGCACCGGCGCGCCGGACGCCGCCCTGAAGGCCAGGATGACCGCGTACTTCAAGGGCAAGGATGCGGGCCGCGCAATCATCGCGCCGGCCGGCAAGGGACCGTTCGTGGTGAAGCAGAGCGGCGTCGACGAGCTCAGCAAGGGCACGAACCTCGCGGGCAAGACCTACAAGGGCGCGGTGCCGGGCATGCCCAACAACATGACCGGGCCGG
>JAPPNV010000345.1 GCA_028818565.1 Rhodospirillales bacterium
CTTGAGCACCGGCAGCGGGCACATCAGGCCGCGCACGTCGAGGGTCTCGTCCGCGTCGGGAGGCACATCGGTCACCGCCGTCGGCGGCCGCCCGACCTGCTCAGGCGAAGCGGGCGGCGATCGAGTCATGATCTTCGAGCCTCGCGATGGGCCCGAGCGCGGCGACCGTGGGGCGGCCCCCTTGCAGGATGCGGCACGCGGTGCGTTGCACCGCCTCGCGGTCGACCGCATCGACGCGCTCGATCAACTCCGCGACCGTGAGCGGCCGGCCGAACAGGAGGATATGGCGGCCCAGCCGCTCCGCTCGCGCCTGGGTGCTCTCGAGGGACATCAGCAGCCCTGCCTTGAGCTGGGCACGGGCGCGCGCGACCTCCTCGTCGCCCACCGTGGTGCACGCGTTGACCAGCTCGTCCGCCATCACCGGGATCAATTCCGCAAGCTCGTCCTCGCCGGCGCCGGCGTAGACGCCGAAGATGCCGCCGTCGGCGTAGCTCGAGGCGAAGGTGAAGACCGCATAGGCGAGGCCGCGCCGCTCCCGGATCTCCTGGAAGAGCCGCGACGACATGCCGCCGCCGAGCAGCGTGGACATCACCTGCATCGCGTAGAAATCGTCGTCGTCGTAGGCGAGGCCGTCGAAGCCTATGAGCACGTGCGCCTGCTCCAGGTCGCGCGCGATGCGGCAATCGCCGCCGCCATAGACCGCGGCCGCCGGCGCCGGCACCGGGCCTTCCGGCAGCGCGGTGAAGGCCGCCTCCGCCGCCGCGACGAGGGCGTCGTGATCGACCCGCCCCGAGCCCACCAGCACCATGCGCGCCGCCCGGTAGTGCGCGCCCATGTAGGCCGCGAGCGCCTCGCGCGAGTAGGAGCCCACCCGCTCGGGCGGGCCCAGGATCGTGCGACCGATGGGCTGGTCCGGATAGGCGGTCTCCTGGAAGCGGTCGAACACGAGGTCGTCGGGCGTATCGTTGACCTGGGCGATCTCCTGGATCACCACCGCGCGCTCGCGCTCCAGCTCTTCCTCGTCGAAGGTCGAGTGCTGCAGGATGTCGGCCAGCAGGTCGAGCGCGAGCGGCACGTCCTCCTTCATCACCTTGGCGTAGTAGGCCGTGGTCTCGCGCGAGGTGTAGGCATTGAGGTGGCCGCCCACCGCCTCGATCTCCTCGGCGATGTCGCGGGCGCTGCGCCGCTCGGTGCCCTTGAAGGCCATGTGCTCCAGCAGGTGCGAGAGCCCGTTGGTCTCTTCGGTCTCGCAGCGTGCGCCGACATCGACCCAGAGCCCCACCGAGGCCGTCTCCACGTGGTCCACGGGATCGCTGACCACCCTGAGGCCGTTGGCGAGCGGCGTGATCTGCACGCTCACGCCACACACTCCCGCTGAGGCGCGTGGACCCGGTCGCGGATGAAGCGCGTGAGCAGGGCCGGATCCACGGGCAGTTCCGTCACCCTTTCGGGCTTCGCCGCGAGCGCCGCGAGCCTGGGCGGGAGCGCCGGGCGGATGCCGATAGCGCGAACAATGGCGTCGGGGAACTTGGCGGCGTGCGCGGTCGCGAGGCTCACCATCGGCCCCGCGCCGGTGCCGTGGAGGCGGGCGGCGTGAACGCCCGCCGCGCTGTGCGGGTCGATCATGCGCCCGCAAGCGCGCCATACCTCCGCGATGGTCGCAAGACAGGCATCGTCGTCGGCGCGGGCGGCGGCGAAGGCGGCCTTGGCCTGCGCGAGCCGGGCGCCCTGCAGGGTGAACGCGCCGTGCTCCGCAAGCTCGGCCATCAGCGCACGCACGGCGGCGCCGTCGCGGCCCGAGAGATCTGCCAGCAGGCGCTCGAAGTTGCTCGCCACCTGAATGTCCATGCTGGGGCTCAGCGTCTTGTGCACCGTCCCCTTGCGGTAGAGGCCGGTCTCGAAGAAGCGGGCGAGAATGTCGTTCCGGTTTGTGGCGACCATGAGGCGCTCGATCGGCACGCCCATCTGACGCGCCGCGTAGCCCGCGTAGACGTTGCCGAAGTTGCCGGTCGGCACGGTAAAGGAGACCGCGCGGCCCGGCGCGCCGAGGGCGAGCGCGGCGTACACGTAGTATGCCGCCTGCGCCGCGACGCGCGCCCAGTTGATCGAGTTCACCGCCGCCAGCCCGATCTCGTCGCGCAGCGCCAGGTCGGCGAAGAGCGCCTTCACCAGCGCCTGGCAGTCGTCGAAGGTGCCGGCGATGG
>JAPPNV010000239.1 GCA_028818565.1 Rhodospirillales bacterium
GCCCCGCCTGAAATCGCCATGCTCACGGCGTCGAAGTAGGCGGCGCCGACTTCGTGCTGGTGCCGGGTCGCCGTGTAGCCCGCGGCCTCGGACTCGAACTCCGCCTCCTGCAGCACCGTGTAGGCGGCCATGCCGTGATCGCGGTAGCCCCGCGCCAGCTCGAACATGCCGTGGTTCAGGCTGTGGAAGCCCGCGAGCGTGACGAACTGGAATTTGTAGCCCATGGCGCCGAGCTCGCGCTGGAAGCGGGCGATGGTGCGCTCGTCGATATTGCCGCGCCAGTTGAACGAGGGCGAGCAGTTGTAGGCGAGCATCTTGCCCGGGAAGTGGCGGTGGATGGCCTCGGCGAAGGTCCGCGCCTGGGCGAGATCGGGGGTCGAGGTCTCCATCCACAGCAGGTCGGCATAGGGCGCGAAGGCAAGGCCGCGGGCGATGCAGCGCGCCATGCCCTCGCCGTCGCGGAGGCGGTGGAAGCCTTCCGGCGTGCGCTCCCCGGTGATGAAGGGGCGGTCGCGCTCGTCGATGTCGCTGGTGATGAGCTTGGCGCTGTCCGCGTCCGTCCGCGCGACGATCACGGTCGCCGTGCCGCAGACGTCGGCCGCGAGCCGCGCCGCGCTGAGATTGCGGATGTGCGCCTGGGTCGGGATCAGCACCTTGCCGCCCATGTGGCCGCACTTCTTCTCGGACGCGAGCTGGTCCTCGAAGTGAATGCCGCCGACGCCGGCCTCGATGTAGGCCCTGGCGATCTCGAAGGCGTTGAGCGGCCCGCCGAAGCCGGCTTCCGCGTCCGCCACGATCGGCGCGAACCAGTCCGTGTTGCCGAAGCCGTCGACGCTGTCGATCTGGTCGGCCCGTTGCAGCGCGCGGTTGATGCGCTTGGCGAGCGCGGGCCCGCTGTCGGCCGGGTAGAGGCTCTGGTCGGGGTAGGTCTGGCCGGCGCCGTTGGCGTCCGCCGCCACCTGCCAGCCCGAGAGGTAGATCGCCTTGAGGCCCGCGCGCACCATCTGCACGGCCTGGCCGCCGGTCATCGCGCCCAGCGCGTGGACGTAGTCCTCGGTGGCAAGCAGGTGCCAGAGCCGGTTGGCGGCGTGCTCGGCGAGTGAGTAGCGGACCGGCAGAGTCCCGCGCAGCGCTACCACCTGGTCGACGCCGTAGTCGCGGCGAATGCCTGCGAAGCGTCCGTCAGGGGCGTCGTTGATCAGGGACTCCATCGATCTCGCACTCATTTTATCCTCCTTCAATCGGCGTCTTCGCCGTCATGGATGGTGTTCAACACCTTGTACGCAGGTAGCGTCAGGAAATCGGGGAAGCCATTCCCCGTCCCGACCTGGGTGAAGAGGGCGACCGCATCGTCGAAGTGCCCCCCCTCGTAACGGGCCTCGCCGAGCGCATCCCTGAGGGCTGCGACCTCCTGGCCGACCAGCTGGTCAACCATCGCCCAGTCGACGGTGCGGCCGTCCGCGAGCCGCGCGCCGTGGCGCAGGCATTGCCAGAGCTGGGCACGGCTGATCTCGGCGGTGGCCGCGTCTTCCATCAGGTTGTAGAGGGGCACGGCGCCGCGGCCCGCGAGCCACGCCTCGATGTACTGGATGGCGACGCGGATGTTGTTGCGCAGCCCCTTTTCGGTGAGTTCACCTTTGGGGACCGCGAGCAGATCGGCCTCGGTCACGGTCACGTTGCCGAGCCGCCGCGATACCTGATTGGCCTCCGGCATCAACCGGTCGAAGACCTCGCGCGCGACCGGCACCAGCCCAGGATGGGCGACCCAGGTGCCGTCGTGGCCGTCGCCGGCCTCGCGCTCCTTGTCCGCCCGGACCTTGTCGAAGGCCTCCTCGTTCGCCGCATCGTCGCCCTTGATCGGGATCTGCGCCGCCATGCCGCCCATCGCGTGCGCGCCGCGCCGGTGGCAGGTCTTGATCAGGAGCCGGCTGTAGGCGCGCATGAAGGGCTGCGTCATGGTGACGAGGCCGCGATCCGGCAGCACCCAGTCGGGACGGTTCCGGAAGGTCTTGATGACGCTGAAGATGTAGTCCCAGCGGCCGCAGTTGAGGCCGACGATGTGGTCCTTCAGCGCGTGCAGGATCTCGTCCATCTCGAAGGCTGCGGTGATGGTCTCGATCAGCACCGTGGCCTTGATCGTGCCGATGGGGAGCCCGAGCTCCTCCTGGGCCGCGACGAA
>JAPPNV010000041.1 GCA_028818565.1 Rhodospirillales bacterium
CGCCGCCGAGCTGCTCGATGCCGTGATCGCGCAGGTGCCGAAGCGGCAGCCGATTGCGCCCGCCCCGATCCCGGCCGGACCCGCGCGCGACCTGTTCGGCAAGCCGGTCCCGCCGAAGCCTGCAACGCCCCGGGGTCCGAAACCCGTATCGACGCCGGAGACGCGGCGCTCCCATGACTGGGGGCCGGTCTCCGAGCTCGCGGTCGAGTCCGGCCCGGTGGAACCCGCCGCCAATGCCGACGCCCCTGCCAACGACGCCGGCCCCTACGCGCCGTGGCGGCCAGGCGCCGTCCGGGTGCCGGGCGCGGTCGAGCATCCGACCCCGCTGGTCCAGTCCGCCGCCATGGCGGCCGTGCCGCATCCCGCGCCGGCATACCGCCCGATGCTGCCCGAGCACGTCGTGACGGACGGCTTGCTCTCGGACGCCCAGCTGGAAAGCGTCGTCCTGGCGGGCGAGGCCCATGCCCTGCACCTGGCGGCGGAATACCGGATCGGCTCCCAGTGGGAGACCGTCCACCGCTGCAAGCTCGACGATGACGGCAACGAGGAGGAGATCGATACCTCCCTCGTCACGTCCGAGGGCGAGACCCTGTCGGAGCCGGTGCGCTTCCGCCGGGGCTGGATGCTGGGCGACGGCACCGGCTGCGGCAAGGGCAGGCAGGTCGCCGCCATCATCCTCGACAACCGCCTGCGCGGCCGGAAGAAGGCGCTCTGGCTCAGCCAGTCCGACAAGCTGCTGGAGGACGCGCGCCGCGACTGGACGGCGCTCGGCGGGCTGGAGAGCGACGTCATCCCGCTCGGCAATTTCCGGCCCGGCATGGAGATCCCGCTCGACGCCGGAATCCTCTTCTGCACCTACGCCACGCTGCGCTCGCCGTCCCGCCAGGGGAAGCCGTCGCGGTTGGAGCAGATCGTCGAGTGGCTGGCGGGGTCCCTGGACGAGGAAGACCGCCATGCCTTCGACGGGGTCATCGTCTTCGACGAGGCGCATGCGATGGCCAACGCGGCGGGGTCGAAGTCCGAGCGCGGCGAGACCAAGCCGTCCCAGCAGGGCCGCGCCGGGCTGCGGTTGCAGAACGCCCTGCCCGACGCGCGGATCGCCTACGTCTCGGCCACCGGCGCGACCACGGTGCCGGGCCTCGCCTACGCCGGCAGGCTCGGATTGTGGGCCGCCGGTGAGACGCCGTTCGAGAAGCGCGTCGAGTTCGTCTCCGCCATGGAGGCCGGCGGCGTCGCCGCGATGGAGGTCGTGGCGCGCGATCTGAAGGCGCTCGGCCTCTACCAGGCGCGGGCATTGGCCTATGACGGCATCGAGGTCGACATCCTCGAACACCCACTGACGCCCGAGCAGCGGCGCATCTACGACGCCTATGCCGGCGCCTTCAAGGTGATCCACGCCAACATCGAGGAGGCCCTGAAGGCCACCGGCATCGTCCAGGGCGAGGACACGCTGAACAGGAACGCCAAGGCCGCCGCCCTGTCGGCCTTCGAGGGCACGAAACAGCGCTTCTTCGGCCATCTGCTGACCGGCATGAAGTGCCCGTCGACCATCCGCGCCATCGATGCCGACCTCGCGGCGGGGCGGTCGGCGGTCGTGCAACTGGTCTCCACCGGCGAAGCGCTGATGGAACGGAGGATCGCCGACGTCCCGGCCTCGGAATGGGACGACCTCAATATCGACCTCACGCCCCGAGACGCGATCCTGTCCTACCTGATGCACGCCTTCCCTCTACAGCTGCAGGAGCCGTTCACCGACGACGGCGGCAATCTCCTCAGCCGGCCCGCGACCGATGGCGACGGCAATCCGGTGATCTGCAAGGAAGCCGAGGACCGGCGCGACGCGCTGATCGAGAAGCTCGCCGCATTGCCGCCGGTGCCGACGGCGCTCGACCAGATCGTGCAGCATTTCGGGCACGAGGCGGTCGCCGAGGTCACGGGCCGGGCGCGGCGGGTCCTGCGCATCACGGACGCCAAGGGCGAGCGGCTCGCCCTGCGCAGCCGGCCGGCCTCCGCCAACCTCACCGAGACCGCCGCCTTCATGGACGGCGAGAAGCGCATCCTCGTCTTCTCCATGGCCGGAGGGACGGGTCGCAGCTACCACGCGGACCTCAGCTGCGGGAACACGGAGCGGCGCATCCACTACCTGCTGGAGCCCGGCTGGCGCGC
>JAPPNV010000437.1 GCA_028818565.1 Rhodospirillales bacterium
ATGTTGTGGCAGGCGGTGTTGGTCAGCATCTCGTGGGCGCGCTGGATGTAGAGGTCGATCGGCGCGTCCGCCGGTGCAAGGGGCGTCGCCACGATGGGCAGCGTCGGCATGACCAGCACGTCGCATTCGCCGAGCGCCCGGTCGTAGGCCGCGCGGATGCGGCGGGCGATGTTCTGGGCCTTGCCGTAGTAGCGCCCGCCGTACTGGTTCAGCATGTACTGGCCCAGCAGGATCGCGTACTTCAGCGTGTGCGGGAACTCGTCCGCGCGCTCGCGCCAGCGCGCGTAGCGGTCGATCAGGCTGGTGACGTAGAGGCCCTTCCAATTGGTGCCGAAGCCGTTGCCGTTGATCATGAAATCGACCGTGCCTTCGAGCCCGATCGGGGTCCAGACGGCGCCGCCGACCAGATGCTCCGGGATGCCGATCTCGCGCACGGTGGCGCCGAGCGCCTCGTACCGGGCGACGGCGGCGCGGACAGTCTCGTCCACGGCGGGCTCCGAGTTGGGATGGCCGAAGCCTTCGGTCACGACGCCGATGGTCATCCCGTCTGCGCCCTGGCCGAGCGCGGCCGTGTAGGACGGAATCTCGGGCACGCCGATCTGGCGCGGGTCGAGCCCGTCGACGCCGGCGATCGCCTCGAGCAGCAGCGCGTTGTTGGCGACGGTGTCGGTCATCGGCCCGACGTGATCGATGGTGAGCTCGATGGGCATCACGCCGGTATAGGGCACGAGGCCATGGGTGGGCTTGAGCCCGACGATGCCGCACATCGACGCGGGAATCCTAATCGAGCCGCCCTGATCGCCGCCGATCGCCATCGCCACGTCGCCGGCCGCGACCACCGCGCCGGAGCCGGACGAGGAGCCGCCCGAGGTGTGGCCCTGCTTCCAGGGGTTGTGGACCGGGAGGCCGGTCGCGTTGGTGTGGCTCGCGCCGGAGAAGCAGAGGTACTCGCACGCGGTCTTGCCCGCGATCTCGCCGCCCGCGTCGAGGATGCGGCTCACCACGGTGGCGTCCACATCCGGCACATAGCCTTCGAGGACCGAGGCGCCGTTCATCATCGGTACGCCGGCGACGCAGATGTTGTCCTTGATCGCGACCCGCTTGCCGGCGAGCGGACCCTCCGCCGCGCCCTTGATCGCGGTCTTCCAGTACCAGCCGTTGTGCGGGTTCTCGTCGCCCGTGGGCCGGTGGCCCGGGACGCGTGGGTATCTCACCTCCGGCAGCTCGTCCGGCATGGAGTCCACGACGCCGTAGCCCGCGAGCATGGGCTGCATCGCCTGGAGATACTGGGCGGCCTCGTCCTCCGAGAGGCTCATCCCGAGCTGCGCGCCGACCTCGACGATCTGGTCGGTGGTGGGTGCCTTGATGGCCATGTCTGCCCTCCCCTCGCCGCCCGATCAGAAGCCGGTCTCGGCGTCAATTATTCAATGAAACAGGATGGTTATACGAAATTGGGTTCGTTTTGCAGTTTTCAGTCTCTTGGCCGCAGCAGGCCTTCTCTCTAGGCCGTCGCCTCCACTGGCGGGGCGCCGTAGAGCTGGCGGGCGCGGACCTCGAAGGCGCGAACCATGCGGTCTACGGCCTCGGCGAAGAGCGCGCTCATGACGCGCTTTAGCAGCCTGGAGCGGAACTCGAAATCGACGAAGAAATCGACCTCGCAGCCGTCCGTACGCTCCCTGAAGCGCCAGCGATTGACCATGTGGTGGAACGGCCCGTGGGTGTGGTTCACCTCGATCCGGTGCTCGTCGCGGTGAAGCTGCATCCGTGAGCCGAAGCGCTCGCGGAGCATCATGAAGCCGATCAGCATGTCGGCCTCAACGATGCCCGGCTCGCCGGGCTCGCGCCTGGTCACGCGCGTGCCCAGGCACCAGGGCAGAAACTCGGGGTAGCACTCGACCTCGGCCACCAGATCGAACATCTGGTCCGAGCTGTAGGGCATGAAGCGGCGCTCGACGTGCTGCGGCATGGGCGAAGCGTGCCCTCAACCGTCGGCAGGAACAGCGGCCGCACCGGCGGCGAGCTTGGCCTCGCGGTTGGCCCGCAGGGTCTGGAAGTCGTCGCCGGCATGGTAGGAGGAGCGCGTGAGCGGCGAGGACGAGACCATCAGGAAGCCCTTGGCGTAGGCCAGCCGCTCGTACTCGGCGAACTCGTCCG
>JAPPNV010000184.1 GCA_028818565.1 Rhodospirillales bacterium
CGGGCGTCTGCACCCACGCGAGGCTCGGCCTCGGCGCGGTCGCGCCCACGCCGCTGCTGGTGGAGGACGGCGCCAAGGCGCTGATCGGCACGACGGTGGACGACGACGCGCTCGCCAACCTTGCGGCCGCTGCGAGCGCTGCCTGCAATCCCATCGACGACAAGCGCGGAACAATCGAATACCGGGTCAAGGTGGCAGGGGTGCTGGCCAGGCGGGCCGCGCTCATCGCCCTGGAGCGAGCGAGGAGCAACGGCTGATGGCGAAGTATCATGTAACCACCAGCATCAACGGCGAGCCGACGGAGTTCCTCTGCTCGGGCGAGCAGACCATGCTTGACGTGCTCCGCGACGAGCTGGAGCTCACCGGCACCAAGGAAGGCTGCGCCACCGGCGACTGCGGCGCCTGCAGCGTGACCGTGGACGGCACCCTGGTCTGCTCCTGCCTGATGCTCGGCACCGAGGCCGAGGGCCGCGAGATCGGCACCATCGAGGGCATGGCCGAGGGCGACACCTTGCATCCGTTGCAGAGCCAGTTCCTGGAGGATGCGGCGCTGCAATGCGGCATCTGCACGCCGGGCTTCCTGGTCGCCGCCAAGGCGTTGCTCGAGGAGAACCCGAACCCGACCGAGACGGAAGCGCGCTACTGGCTGGCCGGCAATCTCTGCCGCTGCACCGGCTACGACAAGATCATCCGCGCCGTGATGACGACGGCGGCGGAGCTAAGGGGAGAATAGCTCATGGCAACCGCCAAGCAGGAGATCGGTAACGGCAACGGCTCGCTCAAGTACGTCGGCACGCGGCCGTGGCGCCCCGACGGCGTCGACAAGGTGACCGGCAGGGCCAAGTTCGGCGCGGACATCTCGCTGCCGGGCATGCTGGTGGGCCGGGTGCTGCGCAGCCCCCACGCGCACGCGCGCATCCGTTCCATCGACGCCTCCAGGGCCCGCGCGCTGCCGGGCGTGAAGGCGGTCGTCACCCGCGACGAGATGCCCGAGGTGCCCTCCCAATGGGTGCCGGCGGGCGAGGTGCAGGTCAACTACCGCGACATGTCGCAGAACGTGATGGCGCGGGAGAAAGCGCTCTATGACGGCCACGCCGTGGCCGCCGTGGCGGCAACGTCTACGGCCATCGCCAAGCAGGCGATCGACCTGATCGAGGTGGATTACGAGGTGCTGCCGCACGTGATCGACGTGCGCGAGGCGATGCAGCCGGACGCGCCCATCCTGCATGACGACATGTTCACTCAGGGCGTGGAGCCCACGCCGGAGACGCCATCCAACGTCTTCAAGAAGGTGTACTTCCAGACCGGCGATCTGGAGGCAGGCTTCGCCCAAGCCGACATCGTCGTCGAGCGAACCTTCACCACCCAGCCGGTGCATCAGGGCTATATCGAGCCCCACGCGGTGGTCGCCAGCGCCGGCGAGGACGGGCAGTGCGAAGTCTGGTGCTGCACCCAGGGGCAGTTCACCGTGCGCGCCTACTGCGCCAACCTGCTCGGCATCGACATCGGCAACATCTGCGTGACCCCGTCGGAGATCGGCGGCGGCTTCGGCGGCAAGACCGTGGTCTATCTGGAGCCGGTCGCGCTCAGGCTCTCCCAGCTTGCGGGCCGGCCGGTCAAGATCGTGATGTCGCGCGAGGAGGTGTTCCGCGCCAGCGGCCCGACTTCGGGCGGCGCCATGACGATCAAGATGGGCGCCACCAAGGACGGCAAGATCACCGCCGCCAAGGCGTGGCTCGCCTATCAGGCGGGCGCCTTCCCCGGCTCGCCGATTCAGCCGGGCTGCATGTGCGTCTTCGCGCCCTACGACATCGAGAACGCCGAGGTCGAGGGCTACGACGTGGTGGTGAACCGGCCCAAGGTGGCCGCCTACCGCGCGCCGGGGGCGCCGATCTCCGAGTTTGCGGCGGAAGCCGTTGTCGACGAGATCGCGAAGACGCTCGACATCGACCCGGCCGAGTTCCGCCTCAGGAATGCGGCGAAGGAAGGGACCCGCGCCCTCTACGGGCCGAAGTTCGGGCCCGTCGGCTGCATCGAGACGCTGGAGGCCGCGCGCAACAGCGAGCATTACAACACCCCGCTCGGCCCCAATCAGGGTCGCGGCATCGCCACCGGCTTCTGGTTCAACATCGGCGGCGAGTCCTGCGCCACCA
>JAPPNV010000185.1 GCA_028818565.1 Rhodospirillales bacterium
CGCGCACCTCGTCCTTGAAGAGCGAGCGCAGCGGCTCGACCAGGCTGAGGTTCATTCGCTCGGGCAGGCCGCCGACATTGTGGTGGGACTTGATGACGACGCTCGGCCCGCTGACCGAAACCGATTCGATCACGTCCGGGTAGAGCGTCCCCTGGGCCAGGAAGTCCGCATCGCCCACGCCCCGCGCGGCCTTTTCGAACACGTCGATGAACGTGGCGCCGATGATCTTGCGCTTCTCCTCGGGCTCCGTGACGCCGGCGAGCCGCTCCAGGAACACGGTCTGCGCATCCTCGTGGACGAGTGGGATGTTGTAACTGCCGCGAAAGAGGCTCGTGACTTCCTCGGCCTCGCGGTGACGCATAAGTCCGGTATCGACGAACACGCAGGTGAGCTGATTGCCGATCGCCTCGTGCAGGAGGACCGCAACCACCGAGGAATCCACGCCTCCAGAGAGCCCGCAAATCACCCGTCCGTCGCCCACCTGCGCGCGGATCGCATCGATGGCGCTGGCGCGGAACGAGGCCATCGTCCAGGTGCCGTCGCAGCCCGCGACCCGGCGCGCAAAGTTCTGTAGCAGCGCAGCGCCGTGGGGCGTATGCACCACTTCCGGGTGGAACTGTATGCCGTAGAAGTGGTGCTGATCGTCGGCGATCGCGGCGAAGGGCGCGGAGTCGGTACGCGCCACCACCCGAAAGCCCTCAGGCACCGCCGCCACCGAGTCGCCATGGCTCATCCACACCTGCTCGCGCGCGCCCACCTGCCAGACACCGTCGAAAAGCGCGCAAGGCTCAACGATGTCGAGGTGGGCCCGGCCGAACTCGCGCCGGGACACGGACTCCACGGCGCCGCCCAGCGCCGCGCACATCGCTTGCTGGCCGTAGCAGATGCCGAGAAGCGGGATGCCGAGCGTGTAGATCGCCTCGTCGGGGCGCGGTGCTTCGGCTTCGGTGACCGACGCGGGGCCGCCGGAAAGTATGACGCCCTTGGGCGCCAAGCGTTCGATCTCTGCGGCCGGAGTCGTGAAGGGCCTGATCTCGCAGTAGACCCCGGCCTCGCGCACCCGGCGGGCGATGAGCTGGGTAACCTGCGAGCCGAAGTCGAGGATCAGGATTTGCTCGGTCATGCGTCGCTCTTCGGCGCGACCGTCAGCGTGCGATGGACTGCGGTGCGGTTGCCGCTTATCGTGAAGCGGCACGGGAAGCGAAAAGGTCGCGGTCGTGGATAGCACGGCACTTGCCGAGCCAAAAGTGCTGCAGGGGGCACGGCTCAAGTGGGCAGCGATCGCATGCGGCGTGCTGGCGGTAGTAGCGTGCTCCAATGCGCTCGCCGGCGATCCGATCGCGGACGCACTCTCCCTGGTCGCCCAGGAACGTTTCGCGGAAGCGCACGAGGCGCTCGAACCGCTGGTCGAGCGAGAGCCCGACGCGCCCGGTTTGCGGCTTCTGCAGGGCATCCTGAATGCGCGTGAAGGAAAGTTCGACGAGGCAGTCGCCATATTCGAAAGTCTTCGAAACGATCATCCCGCGATGTTCGAGGCGCACAATAATCTTGCCGTGCTCTACGCCAAACTGGGCCGCCTGGACGAAGCGCGGAAGACGCTCGTCGCGGCACTGGAGCTGAGACCCGACGCCGTCGTGTATGCCAATCTCGGCGACGTTTACCTGCAGCTCGCTGAACAAGCTTACACGCGTGCCCACGATCTCCGTGTGGAGGAATCCGCAGCGCCAGTTGAGAGCGAACATGCCGCTGCACGCCCAGAGCCGACGGCGACGGCGGAAGAACCTGCCGCAGTTCCGATAATGCAGGGTGAAGAGGCTTCCGCAATTCCGACGACGCAGGTCGAAGAGGCTTCCGCAGTTCCGACGACGCAGGGCGAAGAGGCTTCCGCAGATCCGATGACACAGGGCGAAGAGGCTTTCGCAATTCCGACGACGCAGGGCGAAGAGGCTGCCGCAGTTCCGACGACGCAGGCCGAAGAACCTGCCGCAGATCCGACGCCGGAAGAGGAAGGGCGGGAGGCGACTGTGGAAGCGGAGACGCCAGAAATTCCCGAGGAGCCCGAAGCGCCGCCCACCCAGGCAACGGTCGCAGAATGCATTCGCGCGGAATGGTTCAAGAACTCCGATGCCGCATACGAGGCGGCTGCATGGATGCGCGCGCGCGGAGCAACGGAAATCAAGGTGCGTCAGGAGGAGCGCGAGGCGGTCAAGAACCACCACGTGTACATTCCAGCGCTTGCGAGCCGCGCAGAGGCTGCCCAAACGGCGGACGAGCTTCGAAGCCGGGGCGTCAGCGACATCTGGATCTTCGGTGAAGGTGAACGGGCCAACGGGATATCGCTGGGCGTCTTCCGGAACGAGCGTTACATGCGCCGGCGTGTCGCCGAGATCGAGGCGCTGGGCTATCCGGTCGTGTCCGCGCCCAACATGAAGGCCGTCAGCGTACATGCGATCGAGGCAGGCGTGGAAGGCGACCGCGCCGCCTTCGACGATGCCTGGACGACGGCGTTCCCGGAACAGACCACCCGCACCATCGATTGCGCCGATCGGACCTGAAGGTTCCTCCAGCGCCATCCCGGTTTTCACCACTCCCTTCGGATCGTTCGCCGCCGCAGGCGGAAGGCGTATGCTGTCGTTGGCCGGGAGAAGCGGAGGCGGAGAGCGGGGAGGGCATTCCGATGGAGCGATGCAGCCCTCATGCGTGGCGAACACCTGTGGTGGGCGATGAGGCTCTGGTTTGCGATGTCTGTGAAAGCCGTCTGGACCTCGCGAGTGGCATCACGGCCGAGGTGAAGGCGGGGATCCTTAGCGAATACCGCCGGCACAACGGACCCATTGTGGGCGGTCACTTCGAGGAAGCGTTAGAGGTTGCCCTGGCAGCGGCGCGAGAGCGTGTATCGGGCGTCAATCCAGAGTCATCGGGGGAGGGGAGCGCGTAGCATGAAGCGCTTCCTGAGGGACGCCGCCGTCGCGCTGTTCGTCGGCGCCGTTCTCGTCGCGCTCGCCATGTTCCTCAGGCAACCGGCCGACGAAGAATCGTCGGGCACCGGCCCCGCACCGACCCAGGAATCGCCGACGCGGTAGAATACGCCAATCTCACGCCTTCAAGCGGCTGCCGAGATAGTCGATGGCGGCCGAGACGCCGCCTTTGCCGTGGGGGATGTCGAGCGCGGCGAGGCCGGTCTCGATGGCGCCGAGCGTGCCAAGCGTCATGGGAGCGTTCACGTGTCCCATGTGGGCGATGCGGAACGCGTGGCCTCCGAGCGGACCGAGCCCGATACCGAGGCTCACGTTGCAGACCTCCCAGCTCCAGTCGAGCAGGCGGCCCAACTGGGGCTCGTCCAGGAGAATCGTGGTCACGGTGGGTGAGCGTTCGGCGGGCTCCGGGATGTTGAAGGAGAGCGCCCCGGCTTCCGACCAGCGTCCCACCGCCGCCTGGGTCGCGCCGGCCAGCAGCTCGTGCCGGCGGAAGGCGTTCTCCAGCCCTTCCTCGAAGAGCATGTCGAGGGACTTGCGCAGGCCGAACAGCAGATGAACCGGCGGGGTGCCGCAGTACTTCATGTAGTGAAGCTCGCCCTCGCGCACGGTCCAATCCCAATAGCGGGTGCGGAGCCCGGCATTGGCGTGGGCGGCCAACGCCGCCTCCCGCGCCGCGATGAAGCTGAGGCCGGGCGTCATCATGAGTCCCTTCTGCGCGCCGGCGACCGCGACATCGACGCCCCAATCGTCCATCTCGAACGGCATCGAGCCGAGGGAGGCGATGACATCGACCATGAAGAGTGCGCCGTGACCGCTCGCCTCGATGGCTGCACCCAGCGCGGGGATGTCGTTCACGATGCCGGAGGCCGTGTCCACCTGCACCACCAGGATGGCCTTGATCTCGCCCGCGCTATCGGCCCGAAGGCGCTGTTCCAGCGCCTCGGGCGACACCGTCCGCCGAGGCTCCGCCTCCAGCACCTCGACCTCGATGCCGAGCGGCTCGGCCATCTCGCCCCAGCCGATGGCGAAGCGCCCGCTCTCCAGCACCAGCACCTTGTCGCCGCGGGAGAGGACGTTGGTAAGCGCGGCCTCCCAGGCGCCGTGGCCGTTGGCGATGTAGATGTAGGTGCGGCCTCGCTCGGTACGGAAGACGCGGCGCAGATCGTCCAGGCAGCTGTCGGTGACGGCGGTCAGCTCCTCGCCGTAGATATCGACGGCCGGCCGCTGCATGGCCTGGAGTACCTCGTGGGGGACGGTGGTGGGGCCGGGAAGGGCCAGGAAATCGCGGCCGCGGCTTACGGTCATGGCGCACCTCGTGGGACTGGGCGGGCCTTGCCCTACCGCTCCCGTAGCGGTTCGGCAAGCCCGTCGTTCGCACGCCCGGCGGTGCCGGGGGGCTTGGGGAGAGGGGCCGTCTCTCTACAGCCCCATCTGGGCGAGCGCCGCCTGGGTGAGGGCGCTGCCGGGGCGGCCCATCTCGCTCACCACGTTGTAGTGGTGGAGACCTTCGATCTCCATGACCGTGACCTCGAACCCGCGCCCCTGCCAGGCGTCGGCAAAGGCCCGGTTCTGGGCGACGAACGCGGGCGTTTCCGCCGCGCCGACCGCCGCGATCAGCGGTGCGCCTGTCTCCGGCAAATGGTGAATTGGACTGTTGCGCGCGGCCGCTTCGGCATCCAGCCGGACGTCGTCGTTGATGCTGGTCTCCATGAGCGGCTCGAGGTCGAAGATGCCGGAAATCGGGGTGCCGCCCTTCACCAGATCGGCGGGGCGCCCGCGTGCCGCCCAGTCAGTGCAGAGCATCATGGCGGTGAGGTGCCCGCCGGCGGAGTGACCGGAGACGAAGATGCGGCCTGGATCGCCGTTGAGCCGCCCGGCGTTGTCGGCGACCCATTCGAGTGCGGTGCGGCACTGCTCGACGATGGCGTCGAGGGTCACCGCCGGCGCCAGCGCATAGTTGAGTGAGACGGCGGCGCCGCCGGCGGCGACGAAGCCCTCGGCGGGAAACGAGTGCACGTCCTTGTCCATGGCGCGCCAGTAGCCGCCGTGGATGAAGACCTGGATCGGCGCGCCGCCCGCAGGCGCCGGGAACAGGTCGGCGGTCATGTTGGGGCCCGCGCCGTAGCGGACGTCGAGGGTGCAGGCGAAGGCCTCGCGCACCCGCACGCTCTCGGCCTCCCACACCACGAAGTAGTCTTCGAAGTCGGGGTGACGCAGGCGCAAGTTGTAGCCCGCCTCCTGGGGGAGATCCCTGTGCTCGCTCATACGCGCGTTCTCCTGGTTGGCTTGATGCCGTCGCTCTCCCCGCGGCACGTCGAAAGGATGCTATCACGACCGCCGCCGGCCTCAGCGTCGCCCACCCTCCGGCGTGCTCGCGGGGCCCGGCCGGTAGCGTTCGGCATAGCGCACGAGCTTCCGAGTGAGCGTCGGAAGCGCGTGTTCCGAGAAGCGCGCGGGCGGGCACCAGATGGCGCCGTCGCTTTCATTCGCGGACCCGCCCTCGATCTCGGCGGCGGCCACCAGCAGCTCGATCTCGAAGTGGGTGAAGCCGTGGCGTACCGGCTCCGGCAGCGCCTGCCACGTCAGCGGCTGCGGCGCATGGGCCGAGGCTTCTGCCAAGTTCCACGGCTCGTCGCGCCAAGGCGTGGTGGGCAACTCGATCATCCCGCCGAGCAGGCCTTCGTCCGGCCGGCGGCGCAGCAGCACGGCGCCGTCTGTGCGCATGAGCCAGAAGGAGACGCCGTGACGCAGCGGGCGCTGCCGCTTCGGCGCCCGGCGCGGCAGGCTTTCGGCAAGGCCTCGCGCGCGGCCTTCGCAGACGCTCTGCCAGGGGCAGGCGAGGCAACCGGGATTGCGGGGCGTGCAGACGGTCGCACCGAGATCCATCAACGCCTGCGCGTAGTCGCCGGGGCGGGCCTCGGGCGTAAGCTCGGCGGCGAGCGCGTAGAGCTTGGGCTTGGCTGCCGGCAGCGGGCTCTCGACCGCGCGCAGGCGGGCGATTACCCGCTCGACATTGCCGTCGACCACGGTCGCCGGCCGGTCGTAGGCGATGGCCGCAATCGCCGCCGCGGTGTACCGCCCGATCCCCGGTAGCGCCCGCAGCGCCTTCTCTTCGGTGGGGAAGTGACCCCCGTGGTCGGTAGCCAGCTGTCGCGCGCAGGCATGCAGGTTGCGGGCGCGGGCGTAGTAGCCGAGCCCCTGCCAGGCATGCAGCACGTCGTCGAGCTCGGCGAGGGCCAAGGATTCGAGGGTCGGCCAGCGCTCCAGGAATCGCTGAAAATAGCCGGCGACCACCGGAACGGTGGTCTGCTGCAGCATGATCTCGCTGAGCCAGACGCGGTAGGGGTCGGGCCGCACGCCGGGAGCGGTGCGCCAGGGCAGCCGGCGGCGGTGGCGGTCGTACCAGCCCAGCAGCGCCTGAGCCAGGTGCGCGGGCGAAGCGGGCCGGACGGCGCTCATGAACGGGGGCGCTTCACAGCCGGCGCCGGAGGGCGTACACCCTTGGTCCGGACCCTGCGACTTACCGCATCAGCCATGCGCAAAACCCGCCAGGCGCAGCCGCTCGCCTCGCTGATTGGCAAAATCACCGCCAAGTCCTTCGAGTCGCGTGGGCTGGTGGCGGCAGGGATCGCCACCGAATGGCCAGCGATCGTGGGCGAGACCATCGCCGCTTTTTCGTGGCCAGAGCGTCTCGGGCGAGACGGCACGCTCAGGGTCTGCGTCTCCGGGCCGGTCGCGGTCGAGCTTCAGCATCTCGAACCCCAGATTCTGGAGCGGATCGCCGCCTTCTACGGTTACCGCGCTGTAACGCGGATCACCTATGTAAACCGCGCGCCTTCGCCACAGCCAGCACGGGATTCGGGTCGCCGGACGCCGCCGAAAATCGACTCGGAGTCGGCTGCACGTGTCGAATCTGCCGTCGATTCCACCGGGGACCATCGTCTGAAGTCGGCCCTTGCGGCTCTGGGGCGAGCGGTCCTCGCCCGCCCGCACGAAAGGTAACGTATTGATAGAGACCGATTAATTCGAAATCAACAACAAGCTGCCGGGGCGATGGACCGGCGTCCGGACTTGCAAAACTATACTTTTCGTAGCGGGCGCGCGTACAGTCCGGCCCGAATGGTGAACGAAATCGCCACCCCGCTGGGCGAGCCGCCGAGCACGGAAAGCGCCTCGGTGTTCTCTTCCGTGCGGCAGGTGGACCAGCCGCCATTGGCGTTGCCGCCGGGCCTCACCTTCGATTGCCGGCTCCAGATGGAGGGGCTGGGCTTCCTCGGCCTGCTGCCCTCCAGCGCAGTTCCCGTCGCCTTTCTGGATCCGCAGTATCGCGGCGTGCTCGATCATCTCGCCTACGGCAACGAGGGTGTGCGCCGGGGCGCCGCCCGCGCCTCGCTGCCGCAGATGACCGACGAAATCCCGTTGTTCATCCGCGAGATCGACCGCTGCCTGATGCCGAGCGGCCATCTCTTCCTCTGGACGGACAAGTACCACCTCTGCACCGGGATCGGCGGCTGGCTCAAGGGCACGTCCCTCGAAATCGTGGACATGGTCACCTGGCACAAGAAGCGGATCGGCATGGGCTATCGCACCCGGCGCGCAAGCGAGTACCTGATTGTGCTTCAGAAGGCGCCGCGCAAGGCCAAGGGCGTGTGGAAGGTCCACACCATCCCGGATGTGTGGAGCGAAACCATCGGTAAGCGCGATCGCGTCCACCCTAAGCCGGTGGGGCTTCAGAGCGCTTTGATCGAGGCTGTCAGCAATCCGGGTGACGTGGTCATCGACCCTGCGGCCGGCTCGTTCTCGGTCATGGAGGCGTGCAAGCAAAAGGGGCGCACCTTCCTCGGATGCGACATCAACGGATGAGGATACCTGGATGATTTCGCGGCGTTTCCTGATTGGGGCAATGGCGACGATTCCAGTCGCCGCGGTGCTGGCGCCGGTCGTGCCCGGCCGCGCCGCCGGCATCGGCGAGAGGCCCGGCGACCTAGCGGTCGGCGACCCCGACGCGCCGGTCACCGTGATCGAGTTTTTCTCGCTCACCTGCCCCAGTTGCTTGCGGTTCCACGAGAACGTCTACAACCGGCTGAAGCCGGAGTACGTGGACACCGGAAAGGTGCGCTTCGTGGCGCGCGACTTCCCGCTCAACGCGCCTGCCCTGCAGGCGGCGGTGCTCGCACACTGCGCCGGCCGGGACCGCTACTTCACCTTCATCGACGTGTTGTTCCAGACCTTCGACGACTGGGCGAGTTCGCGGGATTTCACCGACAAGCTCGGGCAGATCGGCGAGCTGGGCGGCGTGAGCCGGGACCAGTTCGAGGCGTGCCTGAACGACAAGGCCCTCGAAAATGCGATATTCCAATCGATTGCGGACGGCCAGGCCGCATACGATGTGAGCGGAACGCCGACACTGGTCGTCAATGGCGAGAAATACGAGGGCAAGATGACCTTCGACGCGCTTGCCAGGCATATCGACCGCCTCCTCTCGGGGTCGTAGACGGAGCGCACGACCGTGCAGGTCACGAAGCTCAGGGTCGCTGGCTTCAAGTCCTTCGTCGAGCCGACGGAGCTGCACATCGAGCCGGGGCTCACCGGAGTCGTCGGCCCCAACGGCTGCGGCAAGTCGAACCTCGTCGAGGCGATGCGCTGGGTCATGGGCGAGACCGCGCCCCGCCAGATGCGCGGCAGCGGCATGGAAGACGTGATCTTCGGCGGCACCGCCCGCCGCCCGGCACATGACATCGCCGGAGTCACGCTCAGCCTCGATAATTCGGACCGGACGGCGCCGCGAGAATTGAGCGACGCTGCCGAAATCGAGGTGACCCGCCTCATCGAGCGCGGCGAGGGTTCGACCTATACCGTCAACGGCAGCGAGGTCCGCGCCCGCGACGTCCAGCTCCTGTTTGCCGACGCCGCCACCGGCGCGCACAGCGCCGCACTGGTCGGCCAGGGGCGTATCGGCGACATCATCGGCGCGAAGCCGGTTCAGCGGCGGGCCTTGCTCGAAGAGGCGGCCGGCATCACCGGCCTGCACGCCAGGCGGCACGAAGCAGAGCTCAAGCTCAGGGCGGCGGAGACCAATCTCGAGCGTCTCCAGGACGTGATCGGCACTCTGGAGACGCAACTGCGCGATCTGGAGCGTCAGGCGCGCCATGCCAAGCGCTACAAGCGGCTCTCGGAGAGGATTCGCGAGACCGAAGCGGCGCTGCTGCTGGTGCGCTGGATGGCGGCCTTGGCCCGGGTCGAGGAGGTGACGAGGCAGGCGGATGACGCCGCCCGCCGGGTCGCCGAGGCGACCGAGGCCGCTGCCCAGGCCGCGCGTCGCCAGGCGGACGCCGAGGCAGTTCTGCCCGAGCGCCGCCAGCAGGAGGCGGAGCGCGCCGCCGCCCTTCATCGGTTGCGCATCGAGCATGAGCGGCTGGCCGAGGAGGAGGAACGCGTCACCAGCGCCCGCGAGGAGAATACGCGTAGACGCACCCAGATCGCCGCCGATGTCGAACGCGAAGAAGCGCTCGCCAAGGATGCAGAGACCGCGCAGGAGCGCGTCGAGGAGATCCGCGAGAGGCTCGCCCATGCGGCCGAGGGCGATGCTGCAGCCGAGGCGGCGGCGCGCACCGCGCGAGAGGAAGCCCGCGCCGAGGTCGAGGCGATCGAGCAGCGGCTTGCGGCGCTTGCTCAGGCACGGGCCAGGGCCGAGGCGGAGCGAGAGGCGCTCGGCAGGAGAATCGACGAGGCGGGAAGCCGCAGGGAGCGGCTTGAGCATGCGCTCGCGCAGGCGCGGGAGGAGCGCGCCGCACTGGAGCGGGATGCGCCCGCAGACGGGCGGTTGTCGGAAGCCGAGAATGAAGAGCGTGCCCAGGCTGAGAGCTTCGAGGCCGCGCGCGCCGCGTTGCAGGAGGCGGAGGCAGCACGGGCGGAGACCGTGGACCGCGAACGTGCGCTGCGTGAGAAGCTGCGCGAGGCGGACGCCGCGCTTGCAGGCAGCGAGGCCGAGCGGGCTGCTCTTGCCGCGCTGCTCGACGACCCGGCCGCCGGCCCCGGCCGGGCGCTCTGGGATCGGGTTACGGTCAAGCCCGGATTCGAGGCGGCTGTGGGTGCCGCGCTCGGCGACGACCTTCAGGCCAGCACGAACACCGACGCCCCGGTGCACTGGCGCACGCTGTCGCAGTCGGCTGACGCAGCGCCGCTGCCTGAAAGCGCCACGCCGTTGGCGGATATGGTGCGCGCGCCCGAAGCGCTGGCCGCCCGCCTAGCCCAGATCGGGGTGGTTGCGGAAGCAGACGGGGCCCGCTTGCAGGCGAAGCTTCGCACGGGCCAACGCCTGGTGAGCCGGGAAGGCTCGCTCTGGCGCTGGGACGGCTTCTCGGTGGCTGCAGAGGCGCCGACGGCTGCAGCCCGCCGGCTGGAGGCGCGCAACCGGCTCGCGACTCTGGCCGAGACATGCGCGCGGGCCGAGAGCGAGAAGCGTACCGCCGAGCACGCCGTTGCAGCGGCGGCCGCGGCCAGGGAAGATGCCGAATCAGCGTGCCAGCGCGCTCGCACGCGTGCCGACGAGGCGGCAGAGGCCTTGCGGACGGCGAGGGAGGCGCGCGCGACAGCCTCGGCCGAGGCTACGGCAATGCGCTCGCGTCTCACCGCGCTCGACGAGACTGCGGCGCGGCTCGAACATGAGATCGCCGAGGCCGGGGAGGCGGAGCGGGCCGCACGCGCCGCACTGGACGGGCTGCCGGCAGAGGGCGCCGAGGGTGAGAACGGGAGCGAGCGACTACGGACCGCTCTCGTGGGTCTGCGCGCGCGTCACGATGAGGCGGCGCAACGCCACCACCAGGTGGCGCAAGCGGCGGACGGGCGCGGCGCCCGGATCGCCGAGCTGGTACGGGAAAGCGAGGGCTGGGCATCGCGCGCAGGCAGCGCGCGGAAGCGGCTCAGCGAGCTCGCCGACCGTCTCGACGAGGCCCAGTCGGAGCAAGCCGCGCTCGACGCGCGGCCGGCCGAGCTCGCCGCGCGGCGCGCCGGGCTTCTCGGCACGATCGAGAGGGCGCAGGGCGAGCACCGCGCCGCCGTCGATGCGCTGGCGAGCGCCGATAGGGAGGCGAAGGAAACCGGAAGCGCGCTCAAGCAGGCCGAAGCGGCGCTGGGCGAGGCGCGCGAGGCTGCGGCCCGGCTGGACGGCCTGCTGACCGAGGCCGGGCAGGCGGAGACGGTTGCCGGCGCCCAGATCACCGAGCGCCTCGGCGTCGGGCCGGAGCAGGCGCAAGAGATCGCCGGGATCGACCCCGATGCCGAGCTCCCCGATGCCGACGGCGTGGAGATCAAGCTGCAGCGGCTAGTCCGCGAGCGCGAGAACATCGGCGCCGTGAACCTGCGGGCGGAGGAGGAGGCGCGCGAGCTCGACGAGCGCATTCGGGAGATGCAGGAGTCACGCGCCGACCTGTTGGAGGCCATCGGGCGCCTGCGCCGCGGCATCGCCAGCCTCAACCGCGAGGGGCGGGAGCGGATGCTGGCGGCGTTCGGCACGATCGACGGGCACTTCCAGCGGCTCTTCACGGAGCTCTTCGCCGGTGGCAAGGCGCATCTCGCGCTGGTCGATTCGGAGGATCCCCTGGAGGCTGGCCTGGAGGTCGTGGCAAGCCCGCCCGGCAAGCGGCCGCAATCGCTCTCGCTGCTCTCCGGCGGTGAGAAGGCGTTGACCGCCATCGCACTGCTGTTCGCCGCGTTTCTCACCAACCCGGCGCCGATCTGCGTTCTCGACGAGGTGGACGCGCCGCTCGACGACAGCAACGTGGAGCGCTTCTGCACGCTTATCACGAAGCTGGCTGCCGAGACCGACACGCGCTTCATCGTCGTTACCCACCATCGCATCACCATGGCCCGTGTCGACCGGCTGTTCGGCGTCACGATGGTGGAGCAAGGGGTCTCCGAGTTGGTCTCGGTCGATCTGGAGCGCGCCGTGCAATTGCGCGAGACCGCCTGAGCGCCCGCACCCGGATTCGGGCAGTACAAATTCCCGTGTTATTTCAGCCTTCTAAGGCGTCTTTCGACGTCGTTTCCCCGGCTTGACAGGGGGCAGGGCAGTCCCTATGGTGCGGGCGCTTTTCGACTGCGGGGCACGCGCGCGCCCTGGCCGAGCGGGTTTGCATGGACGACAAACCACGGCCATCCCTGGAGGATCTGGACTCCCGGCTGCGCAAGGCCCGAGGCGGAAACGAGTCGGGCAATCGTGGCCGGTTGCCCGGCACGCGTCTTGGGCAAGCGCTGCACCTCGCGATCGAAATGGCGGCCGCGCTGGCCGTCGGCGGCGGCATCGGCTGGCTGCTCGACGAATGGCTCGGTACCAGGCCGTGGCTGTTCGTGGTCTTCATATTTGTGGGGATCGCGGCCGGTATCCTGAACGCGTTTCGGGCGGCACAGAGAATGGGGGCCACGCCGTTGTCCCGCGAAGGCGCGGGAGAGCGGGGTGAAGAACAGGACGAGCGAAGCCAGAGGTAGGACGGCCAGTGGCAACGACGGACAACGGCGCCGCCGGGCATAACGGCGACGCGCATCACGGCCCGCTCGATCAGTTCGCGATCAACCGCTACGTCGAGATCGACCTCGGCGGTTTCGACGCGTCGTTCACCAATTCAGCGCTGATGATGTGCGTGACCGTCATCATCATCACGCTGCTGACCACGGTGGGCATGGGCCGCGGGCGCATGGTTCCGGGGCGCGTGCAGTCCATCGTGGAGATGAGCTACGAGATGATCGCCCGAATGCTGGGCGACATCGTGGGCGGCCGCGGCGCGCAGAAATTCTTCCCGTTCGTGTTCAGCCTGTTCATGTTCCTGCTGCTCGGCAACGTGCTTGGGCTGATTCCCTATTCCTTCACCTTCACCAGCCACATCATCGTGACGCTCGCGTTCGCGCTGGTGGTCTTCGTCGGTGTGACGATCCTCGCCATCGTCATCCACAAGCACCGCTTCCTGACCTTCTTCCTGCCGCCCGGCGTGCCGATGTGGATGGCGCCGCTGCTGGTGCCGATCGAGGTCGTCTCCTACATGGCGCGGCCGATCAGCCTCTCCGTGCGGCTCTTCGCCAACATGATGGCGGGACACTCGATCCTGCACGTGTTCGGCGCCTTCGTCTTCGTCCTGAGCTTCGCCGGCGTCCTGCCCTTCGCGTTCATCGTCGCGCTCTACGGGCTCGAACTGCTTGTCGCCGTGCTCCAGGCCTACGTCTTCACCATTCTGACCTGCCTCTACATCCGCGACGCGATCGAGTTGCATCACTAAGCGGTCAGGCGCAGGTCTCAAGCCACAAACTCCGAACAAACCGAGGGAATCAGAATCATGGAAGCAGATGCAGCGAAACTGCTCGGTCAGCTCATCGGCGGCGGTCTCGCCACGATCGGCGTGGCGGGCTCCGGTGTCGGTATCGGCATCATCTTCGGCAACTACGTCTCGGCGGCGGGGCGGAACCCGGCGGCGGCGCCGAAGCTGTTCGGTAACGTGCTGCTGGGCTTCGCGCTGACCGAGGCGATCGCGCTGTTCGCGCTCGTCATGGCCTTCATCATCCTGTTCGGCTCCTGATCGGCAGCCATCCGGCGGCTTGAGTCGGAGGCGGGAGGCGCCCGATGCCACAACTCGAGATGGGGGACTACGCGCCCCAGATCTTCTGGCTGGTCGTCACCTTCGTCGCCCTCATGCTGATCATGTGGTCCGTGGGCCTGCCGCGGATCCGCCGCGTCATCGAGGCGCGCGAAAACAAGATCAGCGAGGACCTGGCGGACGCGGAGAGCGCCAAGGGTAGGGCGGAAGCCGCGCTCAAGGCCTATGAGGAGGCGCTGGCAGAGGCGCGCTCCAAGGCCCACGGCGTACTCGCCGAGACCCAGGCGAAGCTCTCGGCGGAGGCGGACGCGCTGCGCGCGGAGCTCGACGCCGATTTAGAGGCCAGGGCGGCGGAAGCCGAAGAGCGCATCCAGGAGACGCGCGCCCAGGCGCTTGCCAGCCTGCGCGACGTCGCGGGCGATGTGGCGCGCGCCGCGACCGAGCGGCTGGTCGGCACCGTGCCCTCCGAGGCCGCGGCCCGCTCGGCAGTGGAAGCCAGCATGGGCGAGGGGCGCTGAGCCATGAAGAAGATGATCCGCAAGCCCGAGTTCTGGATCATCGTCGCCGCCTGCGTCTTCGTCGTCGTCGGCAGCCAGATCACCGAGTCGGCCAACTTCTGGATCCTCATCGCCTTCATCACCTTCTTCGGCGCCTTCGGCCGTGCGGCCTACAAGAAGGTGACCGAGATACTCGACAAGCGGGCGGAGAGGATCAAGAACGAGCTTGACGAGGCGGCAGCGCTCCGGGCCGAGGCCCAGGCGCTGCTGGCGGAGCACGAACGCAAGCGCCAAGAGGCCGAGGACGAGGCGCGCCAGATGGTCGAGCACGCCAAGGCGGAGGCCGAGCGCCACGCAGCGGAAGCGCGCGCCGCGCTCGAGGAGACGATGAAGCGCCGCGCCGCGCTCGCCGAGCAGCGCATCGCCCGCGCCGAGGAAGAGGCGATGCGGGAGGTGCGCCAGACCGCCGCGGTGTTGGCCATCGAGGCCGCGCGCCGTCTCATGAGCGAGACGATCGACGAAGACCGCGCCAACCGCATGATCGAGGAATCGATCCAAGAGGTTCGCGACCGGCTCAACTGACCCACGCGCCGGGCAACGCGATAGTCGCGCCGCCGGCGCGGCGCGGGAGGCGCGACTGTGTACAAGGGCATGTACACGTACCCCTGGGACCTGGTGGACGAGGGGATCGACCCCGCAACGGGCCGGATGCGCGACTGCGGCATCAACACGGTCACCCTCGCCGCGAGCTACCATGCCGGCAAGTTCCTGCGCCCGCATGCACCCTCTGGCCGCGTGTACTTTCCCGAGGACGGCACTGTCTACGTGCGCCCGCGCTTGAAGCGCTACGGCGCCATCAAGCCGATCCAGAGCAAGCTGGCCGGCGAGCGCGACATCTTCGCCGAGCTCAAGGCGGAAGCACCCGATATGGGGCGCGTCGCCTGGACAGTGTGCCTGCACAACACACCGCTCGGCATGCGCCATCCAGAGTTCACCGTGCGCAACTGCTACGGCGATTCCTACGTATACAGCCTGTGCCCGGCCTACGAGGAGGTGCGCCGCTACGTGGTGACGCTTTGCGTCGACATTGCCGAGCGCTACGAGCTCGACGGGCTGGCGCTGGAGACCCCCGGTTTTCTGCCGTTCGATCACGGCTTTCACCACGAGTTCTTCCTGTTGCCGATGAACCGCTGGGCCGGCTGGCTGCTCGGGCTCTGCTTCTCCGAGGGCACCATCGCCGCGGCGGAAGCACGCGGCATCGACGCCGAGCGGCTGCGCTGGCAGGCCTGCGCGGCGCTCGACTCGTTCTTCGCCCGGCCGGAGCCGGTGCCGGACCACGTTGCCGCCGAATGGTGGATCGCGGACCTGATCGCGGATCCCGAATGGGCGGTGTTTCTGAGCTGGCGCTGCCAGCTCGTGGCCGATCTGGTGGCAGAGGTCCGTGCGGCGCTGCCCGAGGAAACCTCGCTTGCGGTCATCCCGACGGTGCAGCGGCCGACAGCTGCGGCCTGGTCGGAGGGCACGGACCTGCGCCTGCTGGCGGAGGCGGCGGACACGCTGGAGGTCCCGGCCTACGAGGCGAGCGCGGCGGCCGTGGCGCTGGACGCCGGCGACGTGCGCCGCCGGGCGGGGGCGGACGCGCGGATCAACTATATCCTGCGCCCGGCCCATCCCGACCTCGCGAACGGGGCAGAGACCGTCGCCGCCACACGGGCACTCATGGCGGGCGGGCTTCATGGCATCGCGTTCTACAACTATGGCCACGTCGCGCTCAGCGCGCTCGAGCGCGTGCGTGAGGCGCTTGCCGTGCTGGAGGAGGCGTCATGATGCGCTTCGAGGGGAAGGCGGCCCTGGTCACCGGCGGGGGCGGTGGCATCGGCAGCGCCATTGCGATGCGGCTGGCGGAGGAGGGCGCCGCCGTCGGTGTGCTCGACCGGCGGGGCGACGCGGCGACGGAAGTTGCCACGCGCGTCGAGGCGGCGGGAGGGCGTGCGCTGGCGCTCACGGCCGAGATCACCGACCCGGCCTCCGTTGCGGGGGCTCTGACCCAGATGACCAACGCCATCGGCGCGCCCGACGTGCTGATCAACAACGCGGCCTGGGCGCTCAAGGGCGACCTGGAGAGCACCGAGCTTGCCGACTGGAAGGCGGAGCTGGAAATCGACTTGGACGGCCAATTCGTGTGCGCCAAGGCCGTGCTACCGGGGATGGTCGCGCGCGGGGCGGGCGCCATCGTCAACATCGGCTCGGTGAATGGCTTGGTGGCCCTTGGCAACCCCGCTTACAGCGCTGCCAAGGCCGGGCTGCTCAGCTTCACCCGCTCGCTTGCGGTGGAGTATGGGCCCAAGGGCATCCGCGCCAACATGGTCTCGCCCGGCACGGTGGAGACGGACATCGAGACCTGGCGCATCCGGCGCGAGAAGAACCCGAAGATCTTCGATCAACTGGCGCGCTGGTATCCCGTGGGCCGCGTCGGCCAGCCTGAGGATATCGCTGCTGCCGTCGCCTTCGTCGCGGCCGACGAAGCGGGCTTCGTCAACGGCGCCAATCTGGTGGTCGACGGTGGCCTGACTGCGGGGCTCCCTGTGATGATCGAAGAGCTGATCCTCGAATAAATGCCCCCTGCCGCCCCTACTTCACTGCACAATCGGGCTCTCTTGCGCACTTTTTCGGCGTGCCCTACTAGTGGACGAAGGGATTCGATGATCGAAGGAGGTATCCATGTCCGAGACTCTCTCCGGCGGCTGCCTCTGCGGCGACGTGCGCTACGAGGTCGACGGGTCACCGGTGTACGTTTTCCATTGCCATTGCTCGATGTGCCGCCGGGCGGGCGGCACTGCGTTTCAGACCTGGGTGGGCCTTGAGGACGGCGCCCTCACGGTTACGCAGGGAACGGCCAAACGCTACAAGTCCTCGTCTTTTGCGACCCGGAGTTTCTGCGGACGCTGCGGAGGACAGTTATTCTACAATTACACCGGGGAGCAGACCCCGGCGGTGTGGGTCACGGTGGGAACGCTCGACCACCCGGAGTCGATGACACCCGAACGCCACGTATTTTCGGCCGACAGCGTCCCGTGGCTGCACATGGCGGACGATCTGCCAAGAACTGAAGGGGATCCGGAACTCTAGCGGATGGCGGGGACAGGAACGGCGGCGGGCGCAGTGCAGGACTTCCTCGATTCGACCGGCTTGATGGGCAACGGGCCGGCCCTGGCCGAGCGGCTTGAGCGCGACGGCTATCTCTTCCTGCGCGGACTGTTGCCGCGCGAGGCCGTGCTGGAGGTTCGCCGGCGTCTGCTGGAAAAGGCGGAGGCAGGGGGCTGGCTCGATCCCGCGCATCCGCTGGAGGACGGCATCGCCAACCCGGATGCGGCCTGCAAGGACCCCGAGGAACGCTACATGACGGTGTTCCGCGGCATATGGGCCGACGAGGCGCTACACCGACTCAAGACCCATCCGGCGGTGCTGGCACTTTTCGAAGGCATCTTCGGCGAGCCCGCGCTCGCGCATCCGATGTTCGTCCAGCGCAACATCTTCCCGCAAAGCGAGAGCTTCGACTTCACCACCGGCGAGCATCAGGACAAGGTCCATATCGGCGGCGCAACCAATCACGCGATGTGGGTCCCGCTGGGCGATTGCCCGATAGAGAAGGGTCCGCTGGCAGTGGCGTCCGGCTCACACCTGGCGGGCGTGCTGGACACGAAGGTCGGCAACGGCGCCGGTGGCATGGACATCTGCGTGCCAATCCCCGGCCAATGGGTGAGCGGCTCCTTCGAGGCAGGGGATGTGCTGATTTTCTCGGATACCACCGTGCATCGCGCGCTGCCCAATCGCTCGGCCGAGTTGCGGCAGTCCTTCGATGCCCGTTTTCAGCCCGCAAGCCAGCCGATAGCCGATACCAACATGGTCCCGTACTCGGGTTGCGGGACGTGGGAGGAGGTCTATGCGGGCTGGTCTTCGGACGACCAGAAGTACTACTGGAAGGCGCTCTCCCCCCATGTCGTGCCGCTCGATCGCAGCTACTACGAACGGCGCGACCGGATGGCTTTCGAGATGGCGGAGAGCGGCGACGTGACGGCGCGGGATACGCTGCTGCGCATCGTCCAGCGCGATCCGAATGAGGAAAAGCGGCAGCGCGCGGAAACCCTTTTGCGCCGTCTCGACGAAAAGGAAAACCCCGCCATCTCAGCGTGATGGCGGGGAATCTTAGCCCGAAAGCCTAAACAGGATTGCGGCCTACTCGGCGGCTTGGTCGAGCTCCGCGATGGCGTCGTTCCAGTGGGCGGCCGAGCGTTTCTTCATCATCGTGCGGAACTCGGCGGTGGTCTTGGGGAAGTACTCGCCTGTGCCCCAGTCCACGATGACGCCGTAGCGGCGCACCATGTCGAACTCGTCGAGCTCGCCGTTGCGGTAGCGCTCGGCGACCGTAGCGCCGTCCTCCTCCAGCCAGCTGCGCCTGGCCTTGGCGATGGCGGCACGCTCGGTGCGCGTGGCCTCGACGTCGACCTCGTAGCTCGCGAGGTCGAGATCGATGACCTTGAGCACGACGCCATAGTCCTTGCGCGCGCGCTCGATGGAGACGTAGTCGTCTTCCACGTCCCGCATTACCAGCGCGGGGTCGCGCTCGAGCGGGTCGCCCAAGCCGCCACCACCCGCCGTCGGCCGCGAGAAGATGTCGCCGGACTCGATCGGCACGTCGGAGAAGATCGAGCCCAGCCACTCGCGCTCGTTCTTGCCCTTGCGCTGGATGTAGAGCCCGTGGGGCATGGACGGCAGCCCGCCCTTGATGCCCCAGACGATCGCGCGTTCGCGGTCGCAGATGTAGGAGATGACGGTGCTCTCGGCGTCCTGCAGCGTGCTGGTCTTGACCACGCCGGCACCGCCCCGCCACCTGCCGGGGCCGGGGGAATCCGTGTTGATCTGGTACTCGTTGGCGATGATCGGGCAAAGTCGCTCCTGGCCTTCCACCGGCTGGGTCATCAGGCCGGTGCCGAAGCAGGCGGTGGTGACGTTGCAGCCGTCCTTGCCGTTGCGCCCGCCCCAGCCGCCGGGCAGCCAGTCGTAGAACATGAAGATGTTGCGGTCCTCGGTGCGCAGGTCGCGCCCGCCGGTGAGCAGGTACTCCAGGTTGAAGGCGCAGGCGATGGCGCGCTCGGGCATGATGTCGGACCAGATCTCGTAGATCGAGTTCATGATCTTCTCGAACGGCATCAGGAAGCCCGTCACCGCCACCGGCCACTTGGCGTCCACGATGGAGTTCTCGGGCGCGATCACGTTGATCGGCCGGTAGAAGCCGGAATTGAGCGGAAGATCCGGGAAGTAGGTCTTCATGCCCGCGACCACGGCCGAGAAGGTGCCGCCGAAGGCGGAGTTGTAGAGGGTACTGATGGTGTCGTGGCTGCCGGTGAAGTCGTAGGTGACCTCGTCGCCCTTGATGGTGAGCTTCACCTTGATCGGGATCATGCCCTCGCCGAGCGCGGGGTCGCGGTCGATGTAATCGACGTTCTCCCAGGTACCGTCGGGAAGCTCGGCGATGCGCTGGCGGGTCGCCAGCTCGACGTAGTCCTGCACCTCCTTGCAGCCGGTGACGACAGTGTCCTTGCCGTACTTCTCGACCAGCCGCAGGATCTCGCGCTCGGCGACACGGGTGGCCTCCGCCTGCGCGTTCATGTCGCCGATGATCGATTCCGGATCACGCGTGTTGGCGGCGATCATCTCGGCGAAGTCGTGGCGCCACTTGCCCGCATCGATCAGCCGGGTCGGCGTGATGCGGATGCCCTCGCGGAACATCTCCTTGGCGAGCACGTCGAAGGAGCCGGGCGTGCTGCCGCCGACATCGGACCAGTGGCCGTTCGACTGGGCGAAGGCGATGATCTCGTCTCCCACGAAGACGGGCCGGATGATCCGCACGTCGTTGAAGTGCGTGCCGCCGGCGTAGGGGTCGTTGGTCATGAACACGTCGCCGGGCCGCATGTCGTCCTTGAACGTGTCGATGACGGCCTTGCACGTGTAGTGCAGCGTGCCGACATGGACGGCGATGTCCATGTTGCCCTGGGCGATGGAATCGCCGTTGGCGTCGTTGAGGGCGGAGGAGAAGTCGCGGTTGTAGATGACGAAGGAGTAGCAGGTCCGGAGGATCTGCTCCGCCATCTGATCGACGGTCGTGATGAAGGAGTTCTTCAGGACCTCGAAGGTGACCGGATCGAGCGTGATGCCAGTGCCGTTCGTGCTCATCTCTATGCCTCCGCTACGTGGATTCGAATGTTGAGCCATTCGTCCACTTCTGCGCGTACGCCGGGCGGGATGACCGTCGTCGAATCGAGCTGCTCGACGATTGCCGGCCCCTCGATGGTAACACCCGCCGGGAGCCCTTCGTGGGAGTATATCGGGGTCTCGACGGCGCCCTCAACCTCGTCGAAATCGACCATGCGCGAGGATTCCGCCACCGCCTTGGCGCCGTTCGCCGCGTGACTCATCAGCTCGGCCTTGGATACCGTGCCGATGGCGGTGACGCTGAGGCGGAAAAGCTCGACCGGCGTGTCGTCCCGGCGGAACGCGTATTCCCGGTCGTGGTCGGCGTGGAAGGCGGCGACCGCATCGGGGACCGAGGTGAAGGGCGAGGCCACCGGCACCTGAAGCGAGCGCCATTGGCCCTGGTACATCATGTCGATGCTGCGCTGCAGGACCATGTCGGCCTCCGCCACGCCTTCCTTCACCAGCCGGCTGTGCGCCTCCGCCTCCATCTCGCCGAAGCGGGCCTCGATATCGGCCGGATCGGCCTCGGCCGCGAGCGCGAGGTAGGTCTGCGAGAGGTCGTGGCGCACGTCAACGAGCAGGCAGCCCAAAGCCGAGGTCACGCCCGGATTGGGCGGCACGATCACGGTCGGGATGGAAAGCTCCTTGGCGAGCGCCACGCCGTGCAGGGCGCCCGCGCCGCCGAAGGCGACGAGCGCGAAGTCGCGCGGATCGTAGCCCCGGCTGATGGAGATGAGCCTGACGGCATCCGCCATGTTGGCGTTGGCGACGCTGACGATGGCCTTGGCGGCGGTGACGGGGTCCATGCCGAGCGGCTCGGCGACGCCGGTCCGCACCGCAGTCTCCGACGCCGCCTTGTCGAGCTCGATCTGACCGCCGGCAAGCGAGGTGCCGAGCCGGCCGAGCGCGAGGTTCGCGTCGGTGTTGGTGGGCGTGGTGTTGCCGCGGCCGTAGCAGGCCGGCCCGGGATCAGCGCCCGCCGACTGCGGCCCGTTGTGCAGCGAGCCCGCGTCGTCGATCCAGGCGAGCGAGCCGCCGCCCGCGCCGATGGTCAGCACCTCGATGCTGGGGAAGCGGATGGGGTAGCCGAACTCGATGTGCCAGTCCTTGGTGACGCGGGATTCGCCGCCGAAGACCAGCGAGACGTCGCAGCTCGTGCCGCCCATGTCGAGGCCGATGGAGTTCTCGTAGCCGCAGAGCATGGCGATGTGGCGGCTCGCGATGGCGCCGGCGGCGATGCCGGAGCCGGCGAGGCGGCCCGCGAACTGGCCGGCGGTGGCCGGCGTCATCACGCCGCCGCCGGAATGCAGCATGAGCAGATCGCTGGCGTAGCCGCCCTTCTGCAGCGCGTCGTTCATGCGCGAGACGTAGCCGCCCACGACCGGGCTCAGGATCGCGTTCACCACCGTGGTGGAGAAGCGCTCGTGCTCGAAGATCTCGGGCAGGGTCTCGGACGACGTGGTGATCTCAACGCCCGGCAGCTCCTCCTGCAGAATCTCCTTCATGCGCGCCTCGTGCTGCGGGTTGATGAAGGAGTTCATGAAGCAGACGGCGACCGCGTCGACGCCGCGCTTGCGCAGGATTCTGGCCTTCTCGCGCGCGTCCGCTTCGTCCAGCGGGGTCGCGATGCGCCCGCCGTGGTCGATGCGCTCGCGCACGGTCAGCCGGTCGCGGCGCCGGATGTAGGGCTGGGCCACGTCGTTGTAGGTGTCCCAGAGGTCTTCCTTGTTGGAGCGCCTGATCTCGATGACGTCGCGGTAGCCCTCGGTGCAGATCATCGCGGCGGGCGGCAGCCGGCGCGTGATCAGCGCGTTGGTGGCGACGGTGGTGCCGTGGGAGAAGAGGGTCACGTCCCTGAGCGAGACCTCCGCCTCTTCGAGCCCCCGCATCGCGCCGATCAGGGGGTCTTCGGGCGTCGAGGCCGTCTTCGCGACCCTGAGGGCGCCCGATTCCTCGTCGAGAATGCAGATATCGGTGAACGTGCCGCCGATATCGACCGCTACCCTGAGCTTCGTCACGAAGTCCTCCCTCTCGTGCTCTAACTGATGTCGCCGCCGCGCCGTCAGCGCCGCGGCCTCGCTGTCTCCCTTGCCCCCGGTCTTACCCCGCTGCGGACGCCTTGCTGTCGCGCAGGTCGAGCTCCGGCGGCAGGATCGTCCGCTCGTCGAGGATTGCCGCCTCGAGCTGCGCCGGCGTGAGGTTGCGCACCTCGCCCAGGTCGGCGCCGGAGAGATCGGCATCCGCCAGGGCCACGCCGCCGAAGTAGGCGCTCCTCAGCGATGCATTGCGAAAGCTGGTGCCGGGGAACTCGGCGCCCACCAGCATCGCGCCTTCCAGGTTGGCCCGGTCCAGGCTGGCGCGGCCGACCCAGGCGCCGTGCAGGTCGGCGCGGATCAGCGTGGCGTGCTCCAGGTGCGCGCGGCCGAGCCAGGCGCGCTGCAGGCTGGTCTCGACCAGCGAGGCGTGCTCCATGCGCGCATCGCCGAGGGCCGCGTCGGAGAGATCGGTCTTGTCCAGCACCGCGCGCTGGAGCGTGGAGCCGGCGAGGTCGGCGCGGTTCAGGTTGGCGCCGGTGAAGTCGGCCTCGGAGAGATCGGCGCCGGCGAAATCGGCACGGAACAGGTTGGCGTCGGCGAAGCGCGCGCGCCGCAGGTCCGCGCCGGGGAAGCGCACGTCCGAGAGCTCCATGCCGGAGAGGTCGGCGCGCGCGCCCTCGGCACCGTCGCTTTCGAGCCAGCGCGCGTGGTCCGCACGCAGCCGCGCGATAGTGTCGAGGTCGGGCCTCTCACCCGCCGCCGTGCCCCCAGCGGGGTTCGCCATGGCGCACACTCCCTTGCCCCGCGCAGCCGCTCCCCGGCGCCGCGCAGGGTCCTCCCGCAAATCGTGGCTATCCAATAGCGATAGAACGCGTTTCGATCAATGGTGGAAGGGACAGGGGGACCAGGCAGCTGGATTGACGGTCGGGGCGATCACAAAGCCCAGTACTGGTCGCGGAGGCGCTCGGTCACGGCTTTCTGGGACTCGTCAATCTCGCGGATATCGGTTTGCTCCCGGGCCAGCTCTTCGGCCGTGCTCAATGTGGACTGCGCGTCGAGATGGTCTGGCGTGTCCGGGGCTGTGAGCCTGAGCGGCGCACGGATATTCGGCGGTTCGATTACGCCGATGGCACGCAACACCATGCCGGGGTCCTGAAGCCGGGCGTGCAAGGCGGCGCGTGCGGCTTGCACGTGCCTCTGCCACGTCGCCGCGAGGTGCTGGAGCCCGGCCAGGAACTCGAAGAACGACTGCGCCTCGGCTTTCTGGGGCTGCATTGCGCATTCCTCTGTCGGTCGGCGTGGGGCCTCGGCTTCGGTTCTCGCGAGCCACCGCGATGCGTCGTCGTCTCTAAACCGCAATATATAGGGGTGAGCCGGAGCGTCAACCGCTCTCACTGGTATTGCGGCCCGAGAGCGCTCCCCCCGGCTCAAGCCTCGTCGTCCGGGTGGGGGACGTCCCAGGAGGCGACCCAGTCGCCGGGGACGCGGAGCTCGACGCCGGCATCGTCCTCCAGCAGCCTGCACACGGTCATGTCGCCGGCACCTGAGCCGTAGCGCGCGCCGGCCTCGCGGAAGCGGGCGTGGGCGGCGGCGATGAGGTCGTTGCGGACGCCGGTCTCGCGCATGAGATCGGCGATCA
>JAPPNV010000062.1 GCA_028818565.1 Rhodospirillales bacterium
ATCTCAAGGGTACGCATGTCCAGATATCCGAAAATAGAGGTCAATTTAAGTGCCCCCGACATCGACGCCGATTCTCGCCATCGTCCCCTGCCCCCGATCGTGCGATCCGCGGCGCTCTCGGCCGCGGGCGCGGCATCCTAACCCGGAACTCTCGCCAGGGTCATGGTCTGCGCGGGGCGTGGGTGCTCGGCATTCTCGAGGGCGGCAGGCTCCGGCACCCGCGCGAGCGCCTCTTCGATGACCTCGGCACCGGCACGGGGGCGATGGCTGCCCCCGCCGAGCGTGCGGCGCCAGGCGCGCCCGCCCGGCTGGCCTGCGAAGAGCCCGAGCATGTGTCTGGTAATGTGGTGGAGCGGCACGCCGTCGGCACACACCCGGCGCACGTAAGGCAGCATGGCACGGGCGATGTCGTGCCGGCTGGGCACGGCGCGCGCCGACCCGCCGAAGATGCGTCGATCGGCGTCACGGAGCATGGCGGGGTCGGCGTAGGCCGCGCGCCCGATCATGGCGCCGTCGACCAGTTCGAGGTGGGTATCCGCCTCCTCCAGGCTGGCGACGCCGCCGTTGATGACCACCTCCAGCGTCGGCAAATCCTGCTTGAGACGGTAGACCGCATCGTAGCGGAGCGGCGGAATCTCGCGGTTCTCGGCCGGGCTGAGGCCGTCGAGCACCGCGATCCGGGCATGCACGGCGAAGCTCGTCACGCCGGCGGCGGCGACGGTCTCGACGAAGTCCTTGAGGTCCTCGTAGGCGCCCCGGCCGTCAATTCCGATGCGGCACTTGACCGTCACCGGAATATCGACCGCACGGATCATGGCGCGTGCACAGACCGCCACCAGATCGGGAGTCGCCATGAGCGCGGCGCCGAAGCGGCCCTTGCGAACCCGCGGGCTCGGGCAGCCGATATTGAGGTTGATTTCGTCGTAGCCGAAGGCCCGGCCGATTTCCGCCGCGCGGGCGAGGGCATCCGGCTCTGCGCCGCCGAGCTGGAGACCCACCGGATGCTCGGCATCGTCGAACGCCAAGAGCCGGGTACGGTCGCCGTGCAGCACCGCATGCGAATGGATCATCTCGCTGTAGAGGAGCGTGCGCGCGCTGATAAGCCGCAGCAGATAGCGGCAGTGCCGGTCGGTGCGCGCCATCATCGGCGCAACGCTCAGCCTGCGGTCGAGCCTGCTCACGAGTTCACCACCGCTCCTGTCATGCCCCGATATCGCCGGTCACCGGAACCTGCTCCACTATACGCCCCATGGCGCCGCGTCGCGCGACAGCTTGCGAGCGCAGCGAAATTGCGGCTAAAGCGTTGTGCCTCAGTGCGGGAGGGAGCGATGACCCAGATCCAGGCCGACCTCAGCGGTCGAAACGGCTTCGTGACCGGTGCCGGCAGCGGCATGGGGCTTCAGATCGCGCGCGATCTGCTCGGCGCGGGCGCGCAGGCGACGTTCTTCGACGTGAAGTCCGCGCCGGACGATCTGCCCGCTGGCGCCCACTACGTGCAGGGCGACCTGCGCTCCCCGGCCGACGTGGCCCAGGCGATGTCCGACTGCTACGAGGCGGCCGGCCGGCTCGACTACCTGGTGAATGCCGCCGGCGTTCTCCTGCTCGGCCGCGACCGCTCCCTGGTCGATATGGACCTCGATGTCTGGGACGACGTGCTCGCGATCAACCTCAAGGGATCGCTGCTCGCCGCCCGCGAAGCCGTGCCGTTGATGAAGCGGACGGGCGGCGGCGCGATGGTGCACATCGCCACCATCCAGTGCGTGCGCGGCGACGATGCGCCTCAGGACGCCTATCAGGCATCCAAGGCGGGCCTCGTCGCCATGTCGAAGTCCATCGCGATCCAGTTCGCGGGCGACGGCATCCGCTCCAACACCATTCTGCCGGGGCCCACGGAGACGCCGATGCAGCGGCGTTGGGTCGACAACCCCGCGCTCAGGGAGGCGACGGAGGAGGCGGTGCCCTTGGGTCGCGTCGGCACCACGCAGGACATGGCGAACGCCACGCTCTTCCTGCTATCCGACGCCGCCTCGTACATCACCGGGACCGAGCTGATCGTGGACGGCGGAGTCCTGGCCAAGCCTTAGTGTCCGGCCCGAAATGAATTGAGTGATTTCAGTGTTTTATGCTTCACTGGTTG
>JAPPNV010000165.1 GCA_028818565.1 Rhodospirillales bacterium
CCCATGTTTACCACCCCTCACATAATCTTGTTTCACATCATGAAGTTATGATGGACAGAGCCGGCAAGTGGCACTACAAGTGCGCTTTTGAGGGCCGTCTACACGAGCGTCTTGCGGGTCCCTCCCGGAGTAGATCCGATGCCCAAGGCGTCGTAGATCGCCTGCTGGGGCGGTTCGGCGCGAGTCGCCTTGCGCACGTGCAGGGTGCGCCCATCGGCACGGCGGAAGGTGGCGGTAATGCGTTGCTGGCCCTCGAGGATGCGCCGTAGAGTGGTCCAGCTCGCATTCTCGCCGGCCTGACGCAGCCGCGTGCGGATCACCTGCACGAGCTGATACGCGATCACGGTGATGAACAGATGTCCGTCGGCACGAATCGGCTTGTGGTGATAGATCGGGCGCAGTCCCAGCTCCGATTTCAGCGAGCGGAACACTGCTTCGAGGTCGGTCAGGGTGAAGTAGGTGCGCCACAGGGTGGCTTCGTCCCAGTCGGTTTCGCTGCTGCGCAGGCAGTACACGCCCGGGTGGGTCATCATCGAGCCGGGGAGCGCTCGGCGGGTGAAGCGCACGGCCGTGGCGCGTTCGCCGCTCTCATCGGTGTCGAGCTCGATGTCGTAGTGCTGGGCGATGCCGCGGCTTTTCTCCTTGAGCCGACCGATGCGCTGCCAGACCTGGTCGAGCCGTTTCTGGGTACGGGGTTTGGACAGCCCCTCGGAGAGCTGGGTGAGTGCGTCCTCGAAGCGTTTGGCGAATCGCTCGACGATGCCGCGCTCCTTCGCCGCGCGCTCCTCGGAGAAGCAGTACAAACGCACCTCTTGGCCGTCGTCGCAGAGCACCTTGTGCAGATGCACGCCGTGCTTCGACGCGGTCTCGATGCGCAGCGCCCCCTCGGGGTCGAAGTGTCGGGTGCGCTCGCGGCTGACCACCAGGTAACGATATCCCTCGTCGCGCAGCCACCGCAGGCGGTCCTCGGTGGCGATGCCGCGGTCCATCACCACCAGAGCGGCGTGCGGGGCGTCGAGCGCATCAAGCATCCCGGCCAGCGTGTGATGCTCGCGCACGTTGCCGGCGAAGACCTGGGAGCGGCGCACGAAGCCGCTGGCGTCGAGCACCAGCCCCAGGGTGAGCAGCGGGCAATCGGTGCGTTTGTCTTTGGAGTGTCCGCGCAGCGCCTTGGGCTGGCGCCGCGCCTCGCCCTCGAAGTAGGTATTGCTCAGGTCGTAGAGCGTGACGGTGGGGTGGAGGTCGAACAGGTCCATCGCCCGGTCGAACAGATGGTGCTCGATGGCGTCCCGGTGCGCCATCAGCGCATCGGAGGCGCGATACAGCCGCATCGGTCCGAAGGTGGCGAACTCCACCCCCAGCAGCTCGCCCAGGGCGCTGCGCTCGCCGAGCCAGCGCCGGGCGGCGCGCTCGGAGCCTGGTTGTGCCATGCGCGCGATGATCGAGCCCACGGCCGCGGCGCTCATCGACGCGCCCATCCCCAGCTCCTCGAACAGCGTGCGAAGCCCGAGCTGCTCCATCGCCCACAATCCCACGTGCTCGACGCCGACCGAGCGTGGGCGGATCAGCTCCAGGGAATCGACGTCGACGTGCTGGACGTCGCGCCCCCGGCTTGGCGACGAGGCGGGGGTGCCGACGCGCTCGTGGGCGAGCAGTTGGGCGGCGATGCGCTGGGCGTGCGATTCCAGCGCCGGCGGGCAATCGGGAGGTAAGGAGAGCTGGCCGGCGAGGAGGTCGTCGATGCGCCGGCACAGCACCGGCCAGTCGCTTGGGGCGACATCGAAGTGTCGACCCAGGTTGAGCAAGGTGCGCTGTCGCACCTTCGCGCCGATGCGTTCGGAGCACACGAGACGGAAGGTGAAGTAGTGCTCGGTGCTGCTGCGGGTGCGGGTGCGCCGGATGAACATGGGTGTGCACGATAGCGGAGCGGGGCGACTGGTACAATACACAGAATATATTTTATGGCACTACATCGACCTCACCGACGACACATCAATCAGTTACGTGCGAATATCGGCGAAATCGGGCCGAATTCCCGCTCAATCGCGGCTCCTGATGGTAAACATGGGCTAACAATGCGCTGTTCGCGGCGACCGAAAAGTGCGGATAAATGGTGCAGATCAGGTCTTGACGTGA
>JAPPNV010000288.1 GCA_028818565.1 Rhodospirillales bacterium
CCGCGTGCAGGTGCCATTCGCCTTCCTGCAGCTTGGTCGAGCCCAGCACGAGAAAGCGGCGGGTGATGACGTCGAAGATGATGATGATCATCAGCGGGACCGAGATCCAGGCGCCGATGCGCCCGACCCAGGTCGCCACCGAATTGAGGACGCCCTCAACTCTCAGGAGGTACCGCATGCCGTCCGTAACCGCCGACCCGCCAAGACAAAGAGGACGCCGGAACACGGTCTAGACCGGTTCCGGCATCCCTCCATGTGCGGAGAAGCCGCGTGCTGTCGCGCGCGGCTTCGGCTCGGCCCTAGTTCAGATAGCCGAGGTTCTTCCAGACCGCATACTCGGCGCGGTACGCCGTGTAGGACTCCCAGACCTTGGCGAAGTTCGCGTCACGCGCCGCATCCTCGGCCGCGACCTCGTTCCACTTCTCTTCCAGCGTGTCCAGGATCTCTTGCGGCCAGCGGTGGATCGTCACGCCCTTCTCTTTGAGCTCGGCCAAAGCCGCGCCCTGGATCGCCTCGCCTTCCGCCAGCCCTTCGCGGAAGGCATCGCCGCAGGCGACCTCGATCTGAGCCTGCTGGGTGTCGCTCAACGCATCCCACGCCGCCCGGTTCATGAGCAGCTCGAACACGGTCGACTGCTGGTGCCAGCCGGGGAAGTAATAATGCTTGGCGACCTGGTAGAAACCGAGATTGAGATCGATCGCCGGCATCGAGTACTCGGTGGCGTCGATGGAGCCGCGCTCGAGCGCGGGGAAGATGTCGCCGCCCGCGATGAGCTGTGTGGAGACGCCGATCTTCTCCATCACCTTGGCGCCAAGGCCGAAGAAGCGCATCTTCAGGCCCGCGAGGTCGTCGATGGACGTGATTTCCTTGCGGAACCAGCCGGACGCCTCGGGCGCGATGACGCCGCAGGGCAGTGACTTCAGGCCATGCGGCTCGTAGATCGAATCCCACAGCTCGTAGCCGCCGCCGTAGTAGATCCAGCCCATGTACTCGCCAGCCCGGGGGCCGAAGGGCACCGCGGCGAACATGGCGAGCGAGGGCTCCTTGCCGTACCAGTAGCCGGGCGTGGACCAGCAGGCATCGACCGAGCCGGCGGCCACGGCGTCGAAGCATTCCTTCGCCGGGATCAGCGCGTTGGGCTCGAAGAACTTGATCTGGATGTTACCGCCGGAGATGCGGTCCAGGCGGTCCACCATGCTCTTGCCGAGCGTGCCGAGCTGGGTCAGGTTGCTGGGGAACCAGCTCGCCATGTTCCAGCGTACGCGCTCGTCCTCGGCCTGGGCGAGGCCCGCCGTAAGGATTGCCGCGCTCAACACGCCGGCGGCAAGGCCGGCCTTGATCGACTTGCCAATTTTCATTTGCGTGCTCCCTTCAATCGTTTCGCTGCGCCCTGAAGAGGCGCATCGGCAGCATCCTGACTCAGGTCCCGGCATCTTTGGCCGGGGCGGCGGCGCCAAGTGTCGCGCCCTAGCGCACACCAAGGCCGCACGCTAGAACAGGCGCACGGGTACGGCAAGCGCCTCGGGAGCGTACATTGACCTGTGTCAATCGGGTCGCCTTGGTAACCGGCGGCGCCAGCGGCATCGGGCGTGAGGTTGCGCGCGCCTTGGCTGAGCGCGGCGCGGCGGTCGCTGTCGCCGATATCAACCTGGCGGGAGCCGAAGAGGTCACCGCGGCGCTGGCACGGGACGGCGCGAAGTCGGAGGCCATCGCCGTCGACGTAAGTCAGCCGGAGCAGGCCGACGCGATGATCGCCAGTGCGATCGAGGCATTCGGCAAGGTCGATATCCTGGTGCACAGCGCGGGCGTCGGCGTCGAGCGGAGCTTTCTCGAGACCACGCCAGAGGAATGGCAGCGCATCCTCGACATCGACCTTTCCGGCACGTTCTTCTGCGGCCAGGCCGCCGCGCGCCACATGGTCGAGCGCGGTTATGGCCGCATCGTCAATCTCGCGTCGACCGCCGGCGTGCGTGGCGGCACCGGGCGCGCGGCCTACGGCACTGCCAAGGGCGGAGTCATTGCACTAACCAAGGTGATGGCGGTGGAGCTTGCCCCCTATGGCATCACCGTGAACGCGCTCGCGCCGGGCGCGATCGAGACCGAGCTCGTGGCGAAGATGCACTCGGCGGAGAC
>JAPPNV010000461.1 GCA_028818565.1 Rhodospirillales bacterium
GGGCTGCTTGCCGCGCCGCTGCTGGGCAACGCCTTCGACGAGCCGTTCGTCATCACGCTCGCGACCAAGGTGGCGATCCTGGGACTCGCCGGCACCGGCCTCAACATCGCCCTCGGTTACGGCGGGATGGTCTCGCTCGGCCATGCGGCGTTCTTCGGCCTGGGCGGTTACGCGGCCGGCATCCTCGCGAGCCACGCGCTCAACTACGAGCCGCTCTTCACCGCGCCGCTGCACATCGAAGGCACGACGCAGATGCTGATCATCTGGCCCGTCGCCATCATCGTCAGCGGTGTCGCGGCGCTGGTGATCGGCGCGCTCTCCCTGCGCACCACCGGTGTCTTCTTCATCATGATCACGCTGGCCTTCGCCCAGATGGTCTATTACTTCGCTATCTCGTGGCCGGCCTACGGCGGCGAGGACGGGCTCTCGATCTACATCAGGAACGAGTTTCCGGGACTCAACACGCTCAACCCGCTCCACTTCTTCGCCATCTGCTACGTGCTGCTGATCCTTGCGATCGGCTTCTCCTTCCTGCTCTCGCGGTCGCGCTTCGGGCTCGCGCTGGGCGGCGCGCGGCAGAACGCGCAGCGGCTCGCCACCGTCGGCATCAGCCCCTTCCGCGTGAAGCTCACCGCCTTCGTCATCTCCGGCATGATGGCCGGCCTCGCCGGCGCGCTCTACGCCGACCTCAACCGCTTCGTCAGCCCATCGATGCTGTCGTGGCACACCTCGGGCGAGATCATGGTGTTCGTGATCCTGGGCGGCACGCGGCGGCTGTTCGGCCCGGCCGCCGGCGCCGCTCTCTATATCGTGCTGGAGAACACGCTGGGCGACGTCAGCGAGCACTGGCTTCTGCTGCTCGGTGCCCTCCTGGTGGCGCTGGTGCTGTTCGCCCGCGGCGGCGTGATCGGCATTCTCGCAGGCCAACCCCGCCATGCCTGAGCCGATCCTCCAGACCGAGAGGCTGTCGAAGCGCTTCGGCGCGGTGGTCGCGAGCGACGCGGTGACGCTCGACCTCGTGCCCGGCGAGATTCATGCGCTGATCGGCCCGAACGGCGCGGGCAAGTCCACCGTCATCAAGCAGATCGCGGGCGAAATCCGGCAGGACTCGGGCTCGATCCGCTTCGCCGGCCGCGACATCGACCGCCTGGACACGGTGGCCCGCGCCCGGCTCGGGCTGGCGCGGACGTTCCAGGTCTCATCGGTCGCGCCGGAGTTCTCGGGGCTGCAGAACGTGATGCTGGCGGTTCAGTCGGTGGAGCGGAAGACCTTCCGCTTCATCAAGCCGGCGCTCAAGGACAGGCCACTGATGACGCAGGCGATGGCACACCTCGAACGCCTCCTGCTGGACGACAGGGCCGACGTTCGCGCGGGCGACATGTCGCACGGCGAGCGGCGGGCGCTCGAGATCGCCATCGCGCTCGCGCTCAAGCCCAAGGCGTTCCTGCTGGACGAGCCCATGGCGGGGATGGGGCCGGAAAACACGGCGAAGCTGATCGAGATTCTCGACGACCTGCGGGCGGAGGCCCCGATCCTGCTGGTCGAGCACGACATGGATGCGGTGTTCGCCCTGGCCGACCGCATCTCCGTCATCGTTTACGGCCGCATCATCGCGAGCGGCACGCCGGAAGAGATCCGCGCCAACGAGGAGGTGCGCGGCGCCTACCTCGGGGACGAGGGACATGACGGCGCTGCTTGAGGTCGCGGGCGTCACCGCCTTCTACGGCTCCTCGCAGGCGCTCTTCGGCGTCGACCTCGCAGTCGGCGAAGGCGAGGTGGTGGCGCTCATGGGCCGCAATGGCATGGGCAAGACCACCACAATCCGCACGATCTGCCGCATGATGCCGCACCGCGAAGGCCGCATCGCCTTCGCCGGCCGCGACCTCGCGCGCCTGCCCTCGCACCGGGCGGCCTGGCTCGGCCTCGGGCTGGTGCCGGAAGGCCGGCGCTGCTTCCCGACTCTGACGGTGCGCGAGAACCTGACCGCCGCCGCCCGCCCCGGCCACTGGACCGTGGACCGGGTCGTGGCGCTCTTCCCGCAGCTTGCGGAGCGCCGCAATCAGAAGGCCAACACGCTCTCCGGCGGCGAGCAGCAGATGCTCGCCATCGGCCGGGCGCTGATGACCAATCC
>JAPPNV010000337.1 GCA_028818565.1 Rhodospirillales bacterium
CAGCGAGCGCGCGCTGCCGCGCTTCTTCTTGAACCAATCGGGGAGCTCGTCGTCCCGCCAGTGGCGGATGGTCGCGGCCGACACCGTGTAGTCGCTGCCGCTCCGCGTCGGCCCCTCGCCCGTGCTCACCGCCACGCGTCAGCGCCCGTTTCGGATGCCCGCCGGGGCAATCGGGTTGGGGGCGGTGCCGTACCGCGCGCGAGGCTGCAGGCGCGTGCCCGATGACGCGACCGTCGCCGGCCGATACCGGTCAGTCACAATCCCTCCCTCGTCCGCAGCCGGCCGGCCGCGTCGCTCACCTCGCTGCCAGTACTTGACCCGCTCATCCGGGGGAGTCAAGCGAGGCCCGCTTCTGCGCCTTCGGCCCTTCGGGCGCGCACCGAACCGCCGCCCGTACCACGCAATCCTGTCTACTGATCCCGGCAAATGAGTTAGGTTCCGGCGCCATGAGCAAGGGAGTCGCCGTCGCGCCCGAGCGGCCGGCCAGCCAGGCCATGTCGTTCGAGCGCCACCTGATTCGGACGGCCCGGTTCGCCGGCCCGGTGATCCTCGCACGCGCGGGCCTGCTCGTGATGGTCGCGATCGATTCCGCCATGCTGGGCCACTACGGCACCGCATCGCTCGCCTACTACGCAGCGGCGAATGCGGCACAGGTGGTGATGATCCTGATCGGCGTGGGCCTGCTGCAGGGCACGGTGATCTTCGTCTCCCAGGCGCACGGCGCGCGCGACCACGCAGCCTGCGGCGCCTATTGGCGCGTGAGCTTCGTCCACGGCGCGGTTCTCGGCGTCGCCATGGGCCTCATCTGCCTGCTCGGCCGCTATACCCTCGAAGCGACCGGGCAGGAGCCCGAGGTCGTCATCGGCGGCGGTCGCGTGCTCGACATGATCGCCTGGGGCTCGCCGCCGCTGATGTTGTGGGTTGTGTGCACCCACTTCCTGGAAGGACTCAGCCGGCCGATCCCCGGCATGCTGGTCATGTTCGGCGCAGTGCTGCTCAACGCGCTGCTCAACTGGATCTTAATTTTCGGCAACCTGGGCGGCCCGGAGATGGGGGCGGAGGGCGCCGCCATCGCGACCTCGCTGGTGCGCTGGGTCATGTTCGGCGCTCTGCTGCTCGTCGTGCTCCGTCAGCCCGATGCCCGCGCGCTCGGCATACACCGGCCCGTCGCCGACTTCTGGGCGATCTCGAAGCGGCTCAGGCGCATCGGCTATCCGCTCGGCGCCGCGCGGGGGTTCGAGACCGCGGCGTTCGCCGCGCTGGTCATGTTCGCAGGCCACCTCGGCACGGTCTCCCTCGCCGCCTATCAGATCGGCTATAACCTGATCGGGCTCGTCTTCATGGTCGCCATCGGCACCGCAGGGGCGAGCATGGTCCGGGTCGGGAACGCGGTCGGCCGACGCAACGCCACAGACATCGTGCGCGCCGGCTGGGCGGGTGTCCTGCTCATCGCATTCCTCATGGCCTGCTTCGCCGGCCCGTTCCTCGGCCTCGGCCTGCCGTTGGCGAAGCTCTACACCGACGATCCCGCAGTACTGCCGCTCGCCGCCTCGCTCATCGGCATTTGCGGTATCATTCTGGTGTTCGACGGCATGCAGGCGGTGCTGATGGGCGCGCTGCGCGGTGTCGCCGACGTGTGGGTGCCGCCAGGTCTTCAGCTCATCTCCTGGTGGTGCATCACGGTGCCCATGGGTTACGCGCTGGCCTTCGTGGTGGGGATCGGCGTCGACGGCCTGATGTGGGGCATTCTGGCGGGTGCGCTTAGCGCGAGCATTCTCCTCTCTGGCCGTTTCTTCGCCGTCGCGCGGCGGCCGATCGCCCGCTACTGACGCGATCTGCCGATCCGGCGCCCCAAAATCGCCACAGTGAGGCCATACTCGGGGCGTCCGCAGGAGGAGGAGGGATTAAGGTGCCTGCGACCATCGCGCTCGTCGACGACGACCAGCACCTGCTCACCTCGGTCACCATGGCGCTCGAGGCGGAGGGCTTCGTCGTCCGGCCCCACAGCGACCCGGTGAAGGCGCTGCAGGACCTGCTGAACCGGCCGGTCGATCTCGCGGTGCTCGACATCAAGATGCCGCAGATGAACGGCCTGGAACTGCTCGCCCAGCTGCGGGAGCATTCGTCGCTCCCCGTGGTGTTCCTGACCTCGAAGGACGCCGAGGACGACCAGCTCTACGGGCTCAGCCAGGGCGCGGACGACTACATCACCAAGCCCTTCTCAATCCGCCTTCTGGTCGAGAGGATCCGGGCGGTCCTGCGGCGTGCCGAGCCCGCCCAGAGCGCCGACGGGACCCGCGCGCTCATGGTGCGGGGCGCGCTGGTGCTGGACGAGGACCGCCACCTCTGCACCTGGCAGGGCACGGCGCTCTCCCTCACGGTGACCGAGTTCCTGCTGTTGAAGGCGCTGGCCCAGCGCCCCGGCCACGTCAAGAGCCGGAACCAATTGATGGATGCCGCCTACGGCGACCAGATCTACGTCGAGGACCGCACCATCGACAGCCACGTCAAGCGCATTCGCAAGAAGTTCAGGGCCATCGATCCGGCCTTCTCGCAGATCGAGACGCTGTATGGTGTCGGCTACCGATACACCGCGCCGTGATCCGGTCGAAGGCGATCTGAAGGCGGCGCCGACCGCGCGCCGGGCGAAGGCCGGTCGTGGCCGGCGGCCGCGCATCGCCTTCCCGCTAACGGCCCGGATCCTCGCCATCAACATGATGGCGCTGGGGGTCCTGGTCGCGGGTTTCTTCTATCTCGACCAGCTCCAGCGCGACCTGATGGAGGACAGGCTGGATGCGCTCGCACGCGAAGCCACCCTGCTCGCCGCTGCGCTCGGCGAGAGCGCGGTGGACACCGCCAGCCCGTCGGAGGGGGGTCTCGGCCCCACCGACGCCGCGACCCTGATCTACCGGCTGAACCTGCCGGTCGATACGCGCGCGCTGCTCTTCAACGCCGATGGAACCCTCGCCGTCGATTCTTGGCGGCTGCCGATGGCGCCGGTCCAGACGACGGAGTTGCCGCCCCCGGAGGAAAGCCGCGGGGTCCTGGGCCGGGCGGCGGACGCAGCCTATGACTGGATCACTGCGCGGCTGCCCCCGCGCACGACGGTGCCGCTCTACATCGAGCCGCTCAACCCGGAAGCTGCCGACTTTCCAAAGGCGCTGAGCGCGCTACAGGGTACCGCCGGGCGTGCCATGCACAGGACGCAAGACGCTCGGCTGGTCGCCGTCGTGTCCGCGCCGATCCAGCCGTTCCGCCGGATTCAGGGCGCCCTGTTACTGGTGGCGGATGCAAACGACGTCCTGGAGAGCGTCCGCAACGCCCGCTTCACCATTCTGCAGGCGTTCAGCATCGCGCTCGGGATCACCATCCTCCTCAGCCTTTACTTCGCGGGCACGATCACCCGGCCCGTGCGCCGGCTCGCGCGGGCGGCGGAGCGGGTGCGCGCGGGCGGCGGGCGAAAGGTGGCAATCCCCGACTTCACGGCGCGCAAGGACGAAATCGGGCGCCTCTCCGGTGCGCTGCGGGATATGACCGATGCGCTCTGGGTGCGCATGGACGCGATCGAGCGTTTCGTCGCCGACGTGGCGCACGAGGTGAAGAATCCGCTCAGCTCCGTGCTCAGTGCCGTCGAGACTGCCCAGCGCGTCGAGGACGAAGAGAAGCGCGCGAAGTTGCTGGTGCTCGTCGGCGAGGACGTGAAGCGGCTGGACCGGCTTCTCAGCCAGATCGCCGACGCCTCAAAGATCGATACCGAGCTGTTCCGCGCCCGGCTGGAGCCGGTCGATATCGGCGCCATGCTGGCGACGCTCGCGGAGATGCACAGCGCCGCCGAATCAGTCGGCGAAGGGCCCCAACCCATACGCGTGGAGATCGAGGGCCACGGGCCATTCGTCGTATCCGGCGTCGAGGACCGCCTCGCTCAAGTGCTCCAGAACCTGATCAGCAACGCCCGCTCGTTCAGCCCGCCGGGCGGGACCATCGCGCTCGGGCTGCGTCGGGACGGCGCCGCGGTCATGGTCGGCGTCCACGACGACGGCCCCGGCGTGCCGGCCGGCACGGAAGAGGCGATCTTCCGGCGCTTCTACACCGACCGGCCCGAGGGCGAGCCGTTCGGCGCCCATTCCGGGCTCGGGCTCAGCATCTCGCGCCAGATCGCAGAGGCCCACGGCGGCCGGCTGAGCTGCGTCAATCGGCGCGACGGGGCGGGCGCCATCGTCGGCGCAAGCTTCCTGCTTGAGCTTCCCGCCGCGGACTCTGCCCGGCCGACAGATTCAGGCTAAGCGCGCTGCTCAGTGGACGCTGAGCGGCTCCAGCTGGTGCTGACGGGCCGAGGCGAACGCGATGTCGCGGTCCGGCGCGATCCCAAGGAGACGGCCGTCCGGCGCGTGGATGCCGTAGACGGCGGCGCCGTCCACCACGACTTCCCGGATGTAGGCTTCGTTGCCGGTGAGGAAGTGCACGTACTCCCTCCGCTCGTCGACAGTCGCCCGATTGCCATCATTCATGACCATCCTCCTTGGGCTGAGGCACGGAGGCCGCCGAAGCGCCGGCCGCGCCGTTTACGTTCAGTCCTCCTCCCTTGATCCGCATCTCTCACCGCTCTTGATCGCAACGGTTCGCACGATCTCCGGCATGGGGCGGCGGGTCAGCTCGATGTGAAGCAATCCGTTGTCGAGGCGCGCGCCGTCGATCTCGATCCCGTCCGCGAGCAGGAACGTGTGGTGAAACTGGCGCGCGGCGATGCCCTGGTACAGGTAGACGGCGCCGTTGCTCTCGGCCTGCCGCCCCCTGATGTTCAGCTCGTTGCGCTCGACGGTGACGTCGAGATCGTCCTCGTCGAAGCCGGCGACGGCGAGGCTGATGCGCAGCCGCTCATCCCCCAGGTGCACCACGTTGTAGGGCGGATAGCCGTCGGTCGAGGCGCGGGAGAGCCGGTCGACCACCTCTTCCAGGCGGTCGAAGCCGAGCAGAAGGGGGCTGCTGAACGGTGAAACCCGTGCCATCGCCTTGCCCTCCTCCTTCGAGCGAGTGTCCCCGGGCGCGCCCGGCGGTGGCGCGCGCCCTGAAGCGATCGATCGCGGTAGCCGTGCTGCGGCCGGCCGCCTCACATCCTTTCATGTGGGAAGCGCGTTGACCTGAATCAAGCCGTTTTGGCATACAGATTACTCTGTATTGCAGAGTATAATCGCGTATACTGCCCATCATCACCAGTGCGGAAGCACGGAGTGCGCCATGAGCATGAGCAAGGACGAGGCCTCCTCGGCGCTGCACGACATCGAGGCGACGGAGCGCCGCAGCCGGACGCTGTTCGGCTACGGCCTGGCGAGCCCCTACCTGCTGCTGTGGGGCGCGCTATGGCTGATCGCCGGCGTCGTGGGCGCGGTCTCGCCCGCGAATTCGGGCATCGGCTGGGGCGCCGTCGATATCGTCGGTCTTCTGGGCACCGCATACCTGATCGTCCGTCACGCGCGGCGTTGCGGCGCGCGCAGCGACCGCATCCTTCTCCTTCGCTATGTGGGATCGGCCGCCGTGCTTGTGGCGTTCGTCGGACTGACTCTGATGATTTTCGGGCCGGTCAAAGGCGGCGAGATCACGATGCTCTTCACACTGTTGGTCGCGGCAGGCTACGCCATCGCCGGATGCTGGATTGGTCTGCGCTATGCGGTCGTGGGCGTGGCTTTGGGCGCCCTCGCGGTCGGAGTGTTCGTCCTGGCGCCGGCGCACGTGTACCTGATCGTTCCGTTCGCGGGCGGCGGTGCCCTCATCCTCGGCGGCGTCTGGATGCGGCGTGCCTGATGAGCGCACCCGACGAGGTCGTCCACCAGTCGACGCGGCTCAAGATCATGTCGGCGCTGAACGCCCTGCCCCGCCGGGAAATGCTGGAATTCGTCCGGCTCAAGGCGATCACCGGCGCCACCGACGGCAACCTGGGATCGCACCTCACAACCCTGGAGAAGACCGGATACGTGACCGTCGTGAAGGATTTTGTGGGCAAGCGGCCGCGAACCCGCGTCCGCATCACCGCGCCGGGACGGCGCGCCTTCCAGAGCCACGTCGCCTATCTGCGCGACATTCTGGAGAGCGAGGGCGCCGGCGCCTGAACGAAAGGGAGCAAATCATGGGAACAACGACGTATCCGCGCCGAAGGGCGCCCATTCTTGGCTTCGTCGCGCTGTTGCTGGGCCTTCTGCTGGCCGTTCCAGCGGTGGCCGATGAGCCGGACCGCTTCCAACAGACAGCCGGGGAACTCTTCTACGCGGGCTTCGCCGGAGACGAGGAGGCGCTTGAGCGCGCCATGAAGTACGTGGAAGAGACGTTAGCAGCCGACCCGGATCATCCTGGCGCCCTGGTATGGCAGGCGACGGCCTGGAGCTATCAGTCAGGCGCGGTCTTCGCCCAGAGCGACTGGGAGACTGGGCAGGCGCTGCTTGACAAAAGCCTCGCCCAGTTCGATCGCGCCGTGGACGTTGCGCCGGATAGCTTGCAGACGAGAACCCCACGAGCCTCCGTGCTTCTGTCCATCGCACGACACACGGACGATGCTACGACGCGCAACCGTTACCTGGAGACCGCGCTCGAGGACTACAGGAAAATCCTCGATCTGCGTACGCCCGCGCTCGATTCCCTCACGGTGCATGGCCGTGGCGAGCTCTTCGGCGGGCTGGCGGAAGTCCTCTGGCGGTTGGAGAGGCACGACGACGCCAAGGCGTATCTGCACCGCATGCTCGCCGAGCTGCCAGAGTCCAAATACGCGGCCCTGGCGCAACGACAGCTCGACGGCCCTCACGCGCCTGTCGAGCTTACCTGTTTCGGGTGTGAGGAGTGGTGAGCCGACGGCGAACGGGACGCACGCTCGCGCAGTCTCATTCAACCGGAGAGGAATTGGAGTAATGACGCGTCACGGTCTTTCTCGGCTGCTGATCGGCGCGGCGCTGGTCCTCGCCTGCGTGGCCTTCGCAACCACTGGCCGCAGCGCGTCCGGGGCCGCGCCCGCCGTTCCCCTGGTCAGCCACCACGTTCATTTCGATCACCACTGGTACGTGTGGCTCCCCCGTCACCCGACCTACGAAGCCGTCGAGGTCATGTCCGTCGATGCGCCCTTCAATCCGTACCGGCTGGTCTGGATCATCTTCACGGAGCGCGACGGAGAGAAGCATCAGCACCACTTCATGGACGACCGCCGGATCGCCGAAGGGGCCGACGACTTTCACTACCGCGAGATCGACTATCGGCGCGCCGGCGAGGCCGGCCAAGGACAGAGCGTGTATGCCTCGTTCACCGATCTCGACGGCGCTCGCGTCGAGGTCGAGATCGATGCGGAGGGCGTGCCGCTGACACAGACTGGTGCCGGTTTGACAAATCAGTCCGGCCACTCGGCCGGGGAGCTGGTCATGCTGTTCTACCGGGAGCGCACCGCGCTGACCGAACGCAACAGGGTGACGATCGGCGATCAAGACCTCTCCTTCCGTGACGGGGACGACCCGGAGGGGATGCACCGCTTCGTCGCCGCCTACAGCGCCGGAATTCAGATTGTGGTCATGCCCTTCGGCGAATGGGCGTTCTCGGCAAGCGAAGCGCGACTCAGTGACATCGCGGCCGGCCTCTCTTTCGATGTCGAGGCACGGAGTGGAGCTGTCGCCCTCGTCGCAAACCAGCCCGGATATCAGAACCGCATCACCATCGAGCTGGATGGAAACGGCGCCCTGGAGCGATACCGCCACGATGCAGGCGCGCACCGTATGGTCATCTCGTTGGACACGGCTGTGCCGCTTACCGGCTCGGGACCGCAGTCGGCGAGCCGCTTTTCGGTCCTGCTGGACCCCGACGAGCCCGTTGCCAGCGGCCGGGTCGTGTCCGCGCCCACCGAAAGCGGCCGGCGCTTGTCGTGGACGATCGATACCCCGTCCTGGGCCGCCGGCTACCCCTTTGAATCCTTGGTGGAGCGGCAGGACGGCGGACTGATGCTGACAATACGCTCAACGCGTCAGTCCAATTGACCCACGCGACGGCCGGGCTGTGGGCACCCGGCCGATGTGGCATGGTGGCGTGAGCGAGCGAATCCGCCGCCAGCGCCCACTGACAATCTCGCAACAGAGGGACGCCGGGCGGGCGGCGCAGGGGAGCATGCCGCCCGCCATGAGCACCGAGTCGACGGAGCAAGCGGGCCGCTACGCCACCGGGCGCACCTGGGAAGGCGTGCTCCTGATGGTCTTCACTTGCGCCTGCTTCGCCGGCATGTCGGCGGCGATCCGCCACATCTCGGCGGAAATCTCGGTGTTTCAGATCGCCTTCATCCGCAACGGCATCGGCACCCTGATCCTGGTGCCCTTCATGTTTCGCATCGGCTTCGGCTCGTTCGACCTGAGCCGCTTCAAGCTCTTCGCCATCCGCGCCGTGATTGGCGTCTGCGCCATGTGGGCCTGGTATTCGGCGCTGCAGATCACGCCGCTCGCCGAAGCCATCACGCTGAACTTCACGGTCTCGCTCTGGATGATCCCGGTCGCCATCCTGATGCTGGGCGAGCGCGTCGGCCCGCGCCGCTGGATCGCCACCGTGGTGGGCTTCGCAGGCGTGCTGATCGTCCTGCAACCGGGCGCGGAGACCATGTCGGTCGGCGGCCTGCTCGCGATCTTCGCGGCGCTGCTCTTCGCCACCTCGATGGCGCTGGTGCGCCTGCTCGCGCGCTCGGAATCGCCGCTGGCCATCGTCTTCTACATGAACCTGATCATGACCCCGCTCTCGCTGGGCCCCGCGCTCTGGTGGTGGCAGATGCCGACGATGGAGCAGCTCGGCTGGCTGCTCGGCATCGGCTGCGTGCTCACGATCGCGCACTTTTCCATGGCGCGCGCGCTCTCGATCATGGAGGCGACGGCGATCGTGCCGCTGGACTTCACCCGCCTCCCCTTCGCGGTGCTGATCGGGTGGTTCGCGTTCGGCGAGTTTCCCGGCATCTGGACCTGGGTCGGCGCGGTCTTCATCGTCGCCAGCGCGGTCTACATCGCCCGCCGCGAGGCACTCCTGGCCGGCCGCCGCCCTACCGCCATCGGCGCGTAGCCTGTCGCCCGCCCCGCGTCTTTTGTGTGCATCGGCGGTTTGCTATGTAGACGCCCGGAATCCAAAGGGAGTTGGACATGAACATCAGCGGGCAAACGGCGATCGTCACCGGCGGCGCATCGGGGCTTGGCGAAGCGACGGCGCGGCAGCTCGCCGCCGCCGGCGCCAGGGTCGGCATCCTCGACATGAACGAGGAGCTGGCGCAGAAGGTCGCGGCCGAGATCGGCGGCGCAGCAGCCGTCTGCGACGTGGTCGACCCGGCCAGTCACGAGGCCGCCGTCGCCCAGGTGCGCGAGGCGCTCGGGCCCGCGCGCATCATGGTCGCCTGCGCCGGCATCGCGCCGGGCGCCAAGCTGGTCGACCGGGACGGCAACGCGAGCCCGCTGGAGAAGCTTACCCGCGCGGTCCACGTCAACCTGATCGGCACGATCAACTCGTGCCGCCTCGCCGCCGCCGACATGGCCGCGCTGGACCCGATGGAGGACAACGAGCGCGGCTGCATCGTCACCACCGCCTCGGTCGCGGCCTTCGAAGGCCAGATCGGCCAGCTCGACTACGCGGCCTCCAAGGGCGGCGTCGCCGCGATGACGATCCCGATGGCGCGCGAGCTCGCCCGCGACGGAATCCGCGTCAACTGCATCGCGCCGGGGCTGATGGACACGCCGATGATGGCGGGCCTCTCCGAGCCGGTGAAGCAGTCCCTGCTGGAGACGACGGTCTATCCGAAGCGCCTCGGCACCGCCGACGAGTACGCGGCGCTCGCCGTGCACATCGCCGAGAACACCTTCATGAACGGCTCGGTGATCCGCTTCGACGGCGCGCTCCGCATGGCGCCGAAGTAGCATGTGTCGCCGCGCTCAGCGGCGCACGATGCGATTGACGTGTGGAACGATCGAGGCCCCGCCATGATCACGCTCTACGACATGCCGCTTGCGCTCAACTGCTACAAGGTGCGCCTGCTGCTTTCGCTGCTCGGTGTCGACTACCGGCGCGAGCCGATCGACCTGCTTGAGAACGAGCACAAGACGCCGGAATTCCTGGTGCTGAATCCATTCGGCCAGCTGCCCGTCATGACCGAGGGCTCGCTCGTGCTCCGCGATTCGCAAGCCATCCTGGTATGGATCGCGCGCAAGCATGGCGACGATTCTTGGATGCCGCGCGATCCCGACAAGGAGGCGATCGTCAATGGCTGGCTGTCGGCCGCCGCCTACGAGATCCGCCTTGGGCCCTACGACGCGCGGCTTGCGAAGCTCTTTCCCTGGCTCTGCGTCAACGCCGACACGGTGAACCAGCGCAGCGACATTGCGCTGAATTTGTATAACGACCGGCTCTCGGACCGCGACTGGATCGCGCTGGATCACCCGACCGTGGCAGACGTGGCGGCGTTCCCCGCGATCGCGCAGTGCGGCGACGGGGAGATCAGCCTGGAGGGATACACCGCTGTCCAGGCGTGGCTCGGCCGGATGCGGGCGCTGCCCGGCTTCGTCGAGATCCTCGACTGAGGCGGTCCGGTCGCGTAACTCCTCTGCCGGCTAACCGGGAGACCAGGGCGCGATCCGGGTCTCCCACGAGGGACTGTCCGCCGGGCTGAAGAGCTTGAGCGTGAGGTCGACGCGGGCGAACTTCCAGGCGCCGTCCTCCTTGCGCAACCGGGAGTCGTACCAGCCGCCGATCCAGGTATCCCGGGTCGCGCCGCCGCCCTCCGGCGACACCTTGGCGAGCTCCCACAGATAGTGGTTGCTGGTCGCGGTCTGGCCGTCGGGCGCCACCTCCACGATCGGCTGGGTCATGTAGTGCATGGCCCAGGGCATGAAGGTGGTGCAGTTGGGGCGTATGTCGCGGATGATGCCCTCCCGCGTCTCCCAATGGCCGATGCCCTCGCAATGCCACACCGCGTCCTCGGTGAAGAGCGGCGCGACCAGGGCCGCATCGCCGTTGTGATCCACCGCCTGCGCGTAACGAGCGATAAGCTGGTTGATCGCCTCGATATCCTCGAGGCGCTGGAGCCGCTCTTCGATGCTCACGGGCCCCTCCCGCGTGGCCTTAGCCCTTCCAGGGCGGGATCGGGGTCTCCCACGAAGGTGCGTTGGTCGGGCTCAGCAGCTTGAGGATCAGCTCGATGTGGCTGAACTTCCAGTCACCGCCCTCCTTGCGGAACTTCGACTCGTACCAGCCGCCGATCAAGGTGTCCTGGTCCGGGCTGCCGTCTTCCTGCACCGCCTTGGCAAGCTCCCACAGGTAGTACTCGCCGGTGGCGCTCTGGCCGTTGTCGGAGACCTCGATGATCGGCTGGGTCGCGTAGTGCAGCGCCCACGAAAGCACCTTGGTGGAGGTCTCGTGCAGGCCCTGGACGATATTGTCCCGGCCTTCCCAACGCCCGATCCCTTCGGCGTTCCAGATAGCATCTTCGGTGAAGCAGGGCTCCATCATCGCGGGGTCGCCATTGCGATCGGCCGCCGTCATGTAACGCGCGATGAGCTGCTTGATTGCTTCGATATCTTCCAGGCGCTGAAGGCGTTGCTCCACGGACATGCTCTCTTTCCTCTATGTCTGTTTGGGATGGTCGTTCAGTTAGCGACGCGTTTGGGCGGCTCCGGCGCCTCCGCCGGCTCCTTGCAGCCGACGGGGCAGCACCGCCCCGGCTGGCGGTCGCGGCTCTCCGACCCGCTCTCATCGGTGAGCACGCCGCGGTCGAGCAGCTTCTCGACCAGCGCCACCTTGTCCTCGATAGGATAGCTGCGGAAGATTTCGAGCCCCGTCGCCTGCGGCGAGCCGCCGCCGTGCAGGCTGATGACCGAATACCAGCCGGCGGTGCCGGAAGCGGTCAGGTCCTCGATCAGGCGCGCGACCTCCATGCGCTCGCCGTAGGGCAGGTCCTCCCTCCCCTTCAGCATCTCGGCGAGCGTGCCGGCGGTCGCCGGATTGTGGTCTTCGTCCGGCCCCGGCAGGGCCACCACCAGCCCGCCCGAGACCTCATGGGCGATGCGGTGCATGTCGTAGATCTGCGTCGACAGCAGCAGCTTGCCGATGTTGGCGAACACGCGGTCGGGCTCCACGCAGCCGGAGCCGTCCGCCGTCGCATAGACCGAGCTCGCGACGCCGCAGGCATAGAAGCCTTCGACAATCTTGATCAGCTCCACCATGCGGTCGCGCAGGTGGGAGGTACGCTCGACCTCGAGCCCGTTGGCCTCGGCCATCAGCACGCCGGCCCCGATCAACAGGTCGCCGAAGCCCGCGCGCGCGCCGATGCAGGAGTGCCGGTGATGGGTCGCGTAGGCCTGGGTCAGGGACTGCGAATGCTCCCACTCGCCCGCCAGGAACACGCGCTCCCACGGCACGAATACGTCGTCGAAGATCACCACGCCGGTCGACTGGCCGTAGCGGGCGCTGAACGTGGCGGCCTTCTCCCCCGGCCGACCCGCAGGCCGGGCGACGACGGTGACGCCCTCGGCATCCACCGGCACCGCGCAACAGACCGCGAAGTCACGGTCGTCCTCGGTCATGTTGCGGCACGGCATGACCAGATACTCGTGGACGTAGGGCGCGGCGGTGACGATCGCCTTGGCCCCCCGGATCACGATGCCGTCGGGCCGGCGTTGCGCGATGTGAACGTATGAGTCGCGCACGGTCTGGGCATGGGGGCGGCGCGAGCGGTCGCCCTTGCCGTCGGTCATGGCGACGCCGAGGGTGAGGTCCTCCGCCTGCACCCGATGGAGGTAGGCGAGGAAGCGCTCGTGCAGCGCGCTGCCGGTCTCCTGATCGATGCGCCAGGTCGTCTGGTGGATGGCGTTGAGGCCATCCTGGGTCAGATAGCGCTGGGCGCAGCCGGTGTACTGGCAGACGAGACGCACCGCCTCCAGCTTGTGGAGCTGGTCGGTGGTCGAGCGGTTGATGTGGAGGAAGCGGTGGACCTCGGCGCCGGTGCTCTCCTCCACCGCCGCCATCGTGTGCCGGTGGCGCTCGTCCCGCGCGAAGTCGTACACCAGTCCCAGCGCCGCGACTCCCGGGCCGAAGCGGGGCTCGTCCGCGACCGATGCGACTTCATCGCCATCGACGTAGACCCTGGGCGTGAGGCGCCTCAGCGACTCCCGGTAGTCCTCGCCGGACTTCAACATCCCGCGTCTCCCGTTCAGCCGGCCTGCGCGTCCCGCTGCCGAATGGCCTCGGCCATCCGCAGCACGCGCTCGGCCTTCTCGTAGATCGGGTAATCGATGAAGTAGCCATCCACCTGGATCGAGGCCGAGCCAGCGGCCTCCGCCTCCCTGAAGGCGGCGACATGCTTCTCCGCCTGGGCCACGGCATCGGTGCTCGGCGTGAACACGCGGTTCACCGGCTCCACCTGCTTGGGGTGGATGCAGAGCTTGCCCTGAAAGCCGAAGCTGATCGCGGTCTGCGCCGAGCGCTCAAGGTTCTCGTCGTCGGCGAGGTCGATGAAGACCGTATCGATGGGCGGCTCCAACCCGCCGACGCGCGAGGCGAGCACGATGGAGGCGCGCGCGTGCGCAAGCTCGGCCTCCGCACCGGTCCAGACCATGCCCATGTCGCGGGTGTAGTCGCCGGCCCCGAAGGAGAGCCGCCGCACCCGCGTTTCCGCGTCTGCAATCGCCTGGGCGGCGGCGACTCCCCGGCCGGTCTCGACGATCGGCACCAGGTCGATCGCGCCCGGCTCCAGCCCCCGCTCGCGCTCCAGCTGGCCGAGCAGCCAGTCTACCGTCTCCAGCTGGCCGGGCGCCTCGACCTTGGGCAGCAGGATGCCGTCTACGCCAGCCGCAACCACGGCCTGGAGATCGCCATAGCAATAGTCGGTATCGAGCCCATTCACGCGCACGTAGCCGAGGCAGGGGCGCGGCGCCTGCAGCGCCTCGACCACAACCGCCCGCGTGGCCTCCTTCTCCGCCGCGGCCACGGCGTCTTCGAGATCGAGGACGACCGCATCGGCGCCGGCGCCGAAAACCTTGGCGACCTTGCGCGGGTGGTTGCCGGGAGCGAACAGGTAGGTGCGGTGCAGATTCATGGGAACTCGCGGGTGGCTCGGACCAAAGAACCACAGCCCCCCGCCCCGATCAAGGCGGCCTCCGCTACTCGGCGTGGAACGCCAGCTCTCCGTACCAGGCGCGGGCGCTCTGCCCGCAGTTGTCGGAATCGGTCATGACCGCGATGCCTTCGAGCTCGTCGACCTCCATGTCGAACAGGCGGAGGAAGTCGGCGCGAACGTCCCGCCGGTGGGTCCGCCAGGTGCCCGCGTCGGCATCCCCGGTATCCATCGCCACCATCATCACCTTGGAGGTGAAGGGATTGGGCCAGCTGTCGCCGACCTCCGCCCGGTTGGCCCACACATAGTTGATCGCCCGCGGCAGCCCGAACAGCCCCTCTCCGGGCGCTACCACGTAGACCCGGGCGGCGTAGTCGTCGCCGTCCTTGATCCGCTCGTCGTCCACCTCGAGCGGCCTCTCGATCCGCCAGCTCCATTCGAGGATCGGCGTCGCCTCGATATCGATCTCGCGCTCGAGATAGAGGCTCGACGCCGTGGCAGCGCTGTCGGCCTCCAGCACGCGCCGCCCATCGAGCTTTATGACCCGATAGCGCGTTTCGCCCTCGAACTCTTCGATCTCCCAATCCCCGCTGTCGCCGCGCGAGGGCCATTCGAGAACCAGAGGCTCGGCGTGCGCCGGCAGCGCAACCATAGTCAGTGTCAGAAGAAGAGGAGCCCAGCGTCTCACGACACGTGCTTTGGGCGGCTGGGCGCCGACGTCATGTTCATTCGCGTTCATCCACCCGTTTTGACCACCGCGTGCGCCTGCAAGGGCAGCACTCAGCGAAGAAGTCTCTACAAAACGTGCAACGGGGACAACCGTTTCAGATGTGGCGCCATGCGCTCTCCTCATCACGGCTCCGGCCTGCATCGTGCGCCCAGGCACTCCGCGGTCTCGAGCCGGGGGGCGCCGGCTCCCGCGCTCCCCGGCGGCCGTGTAAGATCGGAGCGCTCCCGTTCGCCGAGCGTCCCTGAGTTCCCGCGAGGAGACCCGAGATGGCCGCACACGAGATTCGAATCGACCAGTCCAAGAGGCTCTCCGACGAGCCGGGCACCGGCCACAACCGCTGGCACCCCGACATCCCGCCCATCCTCACCATCGAGCCGGGCGACGAGGTGCTCATGGAGACGCGGGACGGCGGCGATGCGCTGATCTCGCGCGATTCCACCCTCGACAACCTGCTGAGCCTCGATCTCAACCTGGTGCATCCCCTGACCGGCCCGATCTACGTAAGGGACGCGGAGCCCGGCGATCTGCTGACCGTCGAAGTTCTGGATGTGATCCCGGGCGACTACGGCTTCACCCTCGCCCTTCCGGGCTTCGGTTACCTGCGGGACGTCTTCGACGAACCGTTCTGCGCCAAGTGGGAGCAGCACGCAGACGGCGCGGTCTGCGACGAGATACCGGGCGTGCGAATCCCCGGTGCGCCGTTCATGGGTGTGATGGGGGTCGCCCCCTCGCACGACCTGCTCGGGCGCATCGCGGCGCGGGAGAACGACCTCATCGCCGCCGGCGGCATGGCGCTGCCGCCCTCGGCCGTGGGCGCGGTCACACGCAATCCCGTCATCGACGGCGAGGCGCTGCGGACCATGCCGCCGCGCGAGCATGGCGGCAATTTCGACACCAAGCAGATGACGGCCGGCACCACGGTCTACTTCCCGGTCTGGACCGAAGGCGCGCTGTTCTCGGCGGGCGACGGCCATTTCGCCCAGGGCAGCAGCGAGTGCTGCGGCACGGCCATCGAGACCAACACCACGCTGCGCGCGCGCTTCGATCTGCGCAAGGGACTCGCCGCCGAGCGCGGCATTCGCGACATTCACTACTCGCGCAAGGACACCGCGCCGGTGGGCCATGCGCTCGACCGCGGCGGCTACTACGCCACCACCGGGCTCCCTATCCAAGAGGACGGCACGAACGTCGCCGAAAACATCAACCTCGCGACCAAGAACGCGCTGCTCAACGTGATCGACCATCTGGTGCATGAGCGCGGCTTCACGCGGATGCAGGCCTACGTGATCGCGAGCGTGGGCGTCGACGTGACCGTGGACGGGATCGCGGCGGTGCCCAACACCGTCGTCTCCGCGATTCTGCCGGACGACATCTTCGTCTGATCCAGTGCGGCCGACGGGAGGCGACGGATGAGCCGCGATACGGTCAACGCGATCTGCGAGACGTTTCCCGGTGCCGAGGCGTCGGATCCCTGGGGCGGCGGTCACGACGCCTGGAAGGTGGGCGGCAAGATGTTCGCCTGCATCGGCTCGAAGCTGCCGGGCGTCAACATCAAGACGGACAGCATCGAGACCGCCGAGATGCTGATCGAGATGGGCGTCGGCCGCAAGGCGCCCTACTTCCACCGCTCCTGGATCGTCATTCCCTTGGACCTGCCGGAGGACGAGCTTCGCCAGCGGCTCGCCGACTCCTACCGCATCGTTCGCAAGGGCCTGACGCGCAAGGCCCAGGCGAGCCTCGCGCCTTTCGACTGATCGCTTAACCGCGGCAACGCGACGCCGCGCAGGAGATTCGCTCCATGGATATGGTCACTATGAACATCATCGATTCGACGATGGTGTCCATCTGCCGCGAGATGGGCATCACGATGATGAAGACCTCCTATTCGACCATCTTCAACGAGGGCCTGGACTTCACCTGCGGCCTCGGCAACACGCGGGGCGAGCTGATCGGGGTTGCCGAGTTCAACCCCTCGCAGATCGGCGGATTGCCGCTCGTCCTGCAGACTTCGGCCCAGGAAATTCCGCATGACGAGGTCGAGGAAGGGGATGTCATCGTCCACAACGACCCCTACCGGGGCGGCATGCACACGCCGGAGCACACCTTCATCAAGCCCGTGTTCTACCGGGGCGAGCTGATGGGCTACGCCGTCGCCATCGGCCATGTGGCGGAGGTGGGCGGCATGGTCCCCGGCGGCTTCGCCGGCGAGGCCACCGAGATCTTCCACGAGGGCATGCGCGTGCCCCCGGTCAAGATCAAGGAACGTGGCGAGGACGTGGTCGAGGTGTGGAAGCTGCTGCTCGCGAACTACCGCACGCCCCGCACCAACTACGGCGACTACCGCGCGCTCATCAGCGCGGTCGACGTGGGCGCGGCCAGGCTCACCGCGCTGATCGAGAAGTACGGGCCGGAAACCTTCCGCAAGACCGCGGACGATCTGATGGACTACGCCGAGGCCCGCATGCGCGCCGAGCTCTCGGCGTTCCGCGACGGCGTCTACAGCTTCGAGGACTACATGGAGGACGACGGCATCGAGGACCGGCCGTACAAGGTCCACGTCGATGTTCATGTGCAGGGCGACGAGGTTGTGGTCGACTACGGCGGCTCGGACGCCCAGGCGCAGGGGCCGATCAACGCGGTGCTCTCGGTTGCGTGGTCCGCGGCCTACAACGCGATCCTGCACCTCACCGACCCGTCGATCCCCAAGAACTCGGGCTGCTTCCGCCCGATCAAGATCGTGGCGCCCGGAGGCTCTCTGGTGAACGCGGACTATCCGGCCACCTGCGTCGGCGGCAATACCGAGACCCACATCCGCATCGCCTACACGATCATCGCGGCGCTTTCGCAATGCGTGCCGGACCGCGCCTTCGCCACCGACGCGGGCACCCACAGCAACTTCCTGTTCGGCGCCACCGACCCGCGCTCCGGCGACTACGTGGTCTGCTACGACTTCACCTGCGCCGCCTGGGGCGGGCGCTCCTTCGCCGACGGCAACGAGGTCATCAACTGCATCAACGGCAACTCGCGCATGGTGCCGATCGAGGTGTTCGAGGTGCGCTATCCGTGGATGATCGAGGAGTACGCGCTGCAGCCGGACACCGGCGGGCCCGGCCAATACCGGGGCGCCCATGCGCTGGCCAAGATCTTTCGCTGCATGGACACGGAGATCACGGTGAGCTCGGTCTCCGACCGTCACAAGATGCGCCCCTGGGGCCTGCTCGGCGGCGGGCCGGGGGCAACGGGCGGGCTCTTCTATCAGGAAGCCGGCGGCAACGGCTGGCGCCCCTTCACCGAGGCCTTCGGCAAGACCTCGCCCAGCAAATTCGCCAACGCGACCATCGGCCCCGGCGACCGGGTCCGCCTGATCGCGCCGGGCGCGGGCGGCTACGGCGATGTGGCGGAGCGCGACCCCGCCATGATCGCGGAAGATCTGAGCGAGGGCTGGATCACGCCGGAAGGCGCGCGCCGCGACTACCGCTACGGCTGAGCGGCCGCGCTCCGCGCGGTGCTCGACCGATGCTCAGAGCGTGGCGACCCCGGCCGCTGCGCACTCCTCGTCCTCCTCGCCGGTGCCGCCGCCCACGCCGCACGCACCGATGACCTGGCCATCGCGCATGATCGGCACGGCGCCGCGGCCGAGAATCATGTGCCCGCCGTCTTTCGCGACGATGCCGCGGAAGGTCGGGTGGTCCGCCCGCTCGGTGAGGTCGCCGCTCGGGCGGCCGAAGGCGGCCGACGCGGCGGCCTTGCCCTGACAGCCGTAGACGGCGGCCCAGATGGCGCCGTCCATGCGCTGGAAGGAGACCAGCTTACCGCCCGCGTCGCAGACCGCGACGCAGACCAGGATATCGATACTTGCCGCGTGTTCCATCGCACCGGCGGCAACACGGTTGGCTTCGTCGAGCGTTAGCGTCATGGCAGTTCTCCCCTGGATATTCGTTTGGCTCCGCGTCACTCGGCCGCTTCCGGCAGCGGCTCGGCCCGCTCCGCCGCCGGCCCGTAGCCGCCGCCCGTCGGCGTCTGCAGGACGAAGACGTCGCCGGGGCCGACGTTGGTCATGTCCCGCCCCTCCAGCTCCGTCACGGTCCCGTCCGCGCGCTCGACCCAGTTGCGGCCGCACTGGCCGGGCTCGCCGCCGGCCATGCCGTAGGGCGGCACGATGCGGTGGTTGGAGACGATGACCAGTTCCATGTCCTCCAGGAAGCGGATGCGCCGGTCGCAGCCGGAGCCGCCGACATGGGCTCCTGCGCCGCCGGAGCCGTGCCGCACCGAGAACGTGTCAAGCATCACCGGGTAGCGCCACTCCAGCACTTCCGGGTCGGTGAGGCGCGTGTTGGTCATGTGCGTGTGCACGGCCGAGGTGCCGTCGAAGCCCGGGCCTGCGCCCGAACCGCCGCACACGGTCTCGTAGTACTGGTGCGTGTCGTTGCCGAAGATGACGTTGTTCATCGTCCCCTGGCTCGCTGCGAGCACGCCGAGGGCGCCGTAGAGCGCGTCGGTCACGGCCTGGCTGGTCTCGGTGTTGCCGGCGACGACGGCGGCCGGATATTCCGGCGCCAGCATGGAGCCCTCGGGAATGACGATGTTGATCGGCTTGAGACACCCCTCGTTCAGCGGGATGTTGTCGTCCACCAGGGTGCGGAAGACGTAGAGCACGGCCGAGCGGCAGACCGCCGACGGCGCGTTGAAGTTGGTCGGCCGCTGCGCGCTGGTGCCGGTGAAGTCGACGGTCGCCTCGCGCTTCTCCTTGTCGAAGCTGATCCTGACCTTGATCTTGCCGCCCTCGTCCAGCGGATAGGTGAATTCGCCGTCCGCCATCACGTCGATGACGCGGCGCACCTGCTCCTCCGCGTTGTCCTGGACGTGGCGCATGTAGGCGTGGACCACGTCGAGGCCGAACTGCTCGATCATCTTGTGGACCTCGCCGACGCCCCTGTTGCCGGCGGCGATCTGCGCCTTGAGATCGGCGACGTTGTGGTCGGGCTGGCGCGCCGGGTAACGGCCGGCGGCCAGGTGCGCGCGCAGCTTGTCTTCGAGGAAGACCCCGGCATCCACCAGCTTGAAGTTGTCGAAGAGGATGCCCTCCTCCTCCACCGTGCGGCTGTCCGGCGGCGTGGAGCCCGGCGTGCGCCCGCCGATATCGGCGTGGTGGCCGCGGCTCGCGACGAAGAACAGGATCTCCTCCCCCGCCCCGTCGAAGATCGGCGTGATGACCGTCACGTCCGGCAGGTGGGTGCCGCCGTTGTAGGGCGCGTTCACCACGTAGACATCGCCCGGCTTCAGGGCCCCGCGGTTCTCCTGCAGCACCGTTCGCACCGATTGGCCCATCGAGCCCAGGTGGATCGGGATGTGCGGCGCATTGGCGACCAGATTGCCGTCCGGGTCGAACATCGCGCAGGAGAAATCGAGCCGCTCCTTGATGTTTACCGAATAGGCGGTGTTCTCCAGCGTCACGCCCATCTGCTCGGCGATCGACATGAACAGGTTGTTGAAGACCTCGAGCATCACCGGGTCGCACTCGGTGCCCACCGCGAAGGTGCGCTCCAGGGGGACGACACGGGTGAGCACGAGGTGGCTCTTCGCCGTCAGCTCCGCCCGCCAGCCGGGCTCGACCACGGTCGTGGCCGTCTGCTCGCGGATGATCGCGGGGCCGGCGACGCGGTGGCCGGGCAGCATGGCATCCCGGTCGAACACCGGGGTGTCGTGGGCACATCCGTCCATGTGGGCCTGCACCGTCGCAAGGCGCGGAAGCGCGTCCGCCGCCGCCCGGTCGCTCCGGTCCGGCTCTCGCGTCTCCGCCATCACGCCGATGCCTTCGACCGCCGCCGCTTCGACGATCAGCCGCTTCTGCGGCATGATGAAGCCGTAGTGGCGGTGATGCGCGTCCTCGAAGCGCGCTTGCATTTCCTGCGGCGTTCCGAAGTCGATGGCGTGAGGCGTGTCGCTTCCGTCGTAGCGGATGTGCGCGCGGCGGAGGATCTCGATTCGCGCGTCGGGGATGTCCTGCTCGCGCAGCTCCGCCTCGGCCTGGGCGGCGAGATCGTCGAGCGCCGCCCCAAGCTCCGGCATCAGGGCGTCGTCGAGGGGCGCCTCGACGGCCCTCTCCCGGAGCGCGCGGATGTCGGCGAGCCCCATGCCATAGGCCGAGAGCACGCCGGCGAAGGGATGGATCAACACCGTCGTCATGCCGAGCGCGTCCGCCACCAGGCAGGCATGCTGGCCGCCCGCACCGCCGAAGCAGTTGAGCGTGTAGCCGGTCACGTCGTAGCCGCGCTGCACCGAGATCTTCTTGATCGCGTTCGCCATGTTCTCGACCGCGATCTTGAGGAAGCCGGCGGCGACCTCGGCGGGCGTTCGCTCGTCCCCCGTGGCCTCGCGGATCTCCGACGCCAGGCCTGCGAACTTCTCGCGCACCACGGCGGCATCCAACGGCTCGTCCTGGGCAGGGCCGAAGACGTGCGGGAAAAAGTCGGGCTGCAGCGTGCCCAGCATGACGTTGCAATCGGTAACGCAGAGCGGCCCGCCCCGCCGGTAGCTCGCCGGGCCGGGATCGGCGCCGGCCGACTCGGGACCCACGCGATAGCGCGCGCCATCGAAGAAGCAGATCGAGCCGCCGCCCGCCGCCACGGTGTGGATCAGCATCATCGGCGCGCGCATGCGCACGCCTGCGACAAGGGTCTCGAAGGCGCGCTCGTAGGCGCCGTCGTAGTGCGCCACATCCGTCGACGTGCCGCCCATGTCGAAGGAGATGATCTTGTCGAAGCCGGCCTGGCCCGCGGTCTCCACCGCGCCGACGATGCCGCCGGCAGGGCCGCTCAGGATCGCGTCCTTGCCCTGGAAAAGCGTGGCGTCGGTCAAGCCCCCGCTCGATTGCATGAACATGAGCCGCGTGCCGCCAAGCTCCGCCGCCACCTGGTCGACGTAGCGGCGCAGCAGGGGCGAGAGATAGGCATCGACCACGGTGGTATCGCCGCGGCTCACCAGCTTCATCAGCGGGCTGGTCTCGTAGCTCGTCGATATCTGGGTGAAGCCGATCTCGCGCGCGACGTCCGCCGCCGCCTGCTCGTGCGCGGGGAAGCGATAGCCGTGCATGAAGACGATTGCGACGGAGCGGATGCCGTCGTCGTAGGCCGCCTGGAGCAGGGGCCGCGCCGCGGCCTTGTCCAGAACGCGGAGCACGGTGCCGTCCGCCATGACCCGCTCGTCCACCTCGACCACGCGCTCGTACAGCATCGAAGGCAGCACGATCCGGCGGTCGAAGAGATTGGGCCGCGTCTGGTAGCCGATGCGAAGCGCGTCGGCGAAGCCTGAGGTCGTGACCAGCAGCGTGCGGTCGCCTTCGCGCTCCAGCAGGGCGTTGGTCGCCACCGTGGTGCCCATCTTGACCACGTCGATCTGGTCGCCGGGGATGGACGCGCCGGCCGCGACGCCCATCAGCTCGCGAATTCCCTGGATCGCGGCGTCGCGGTAATGCTCCGGGTTCTCCGAGAGCAGCTTGCGCGTCACCAGGGCGCCGTCGGGCCCGCGCCCCACGATGTCGGTAAAGGTCCCGCCCCGGTCGATCCAGAATTGCCAGCGCGGCTGGGATTCAGCCATGTCGCGATACTCCAGCTATCGAATGAACGGCGGCCGGGCTGCAGCCCTCAGTCCACCAGCGCGATCTCGTCGCCGGCCTTGACCGGCCCTTCCTTGATCACCGCCGCGTACACCCCGGCGAAGCCGTCGCGCGTGCGGTTGACGTGCTTGAGCAGCGCGGGCGTGGTCTCGGCGGTCTCCGGGTGGATGGTGATGAACTTGCAGCGCGGGTCGCGCTCCACGACCATCAACTCCACCGCGTCGCCCACCGTGACCCTGCTGCCCACCAGCTCGTCCTCGTAGAAGCCGCCCTGCTCCGCCCAATCGACGTAGAAGTTGGCGCGGAACTGGAGCTTGTGGACGTCGATGCCGGTCTCCTCGGCAAGTTGGCCCACGGTCTGCATGGAAAAGAGCGTGACCGGCCGGCAGTCCACGAGACTCCGCTGGGTGAAGCGCAGCGAGAGGTCGCCCTTGGACCTGTCCTGCAGCCCGCCGAGGAAGGCTGGCTCCTCGATGTCCACCACCGAACCATCGGGTCGTTCGACCTCGACGGCGAAGGCGTCCGCCTCAGGGAAGGGTGCGTGGATGTTGGCGGGATGGCCCATCGCCTCTTCCATGTTGTCGGGCTTGAGCGTGCCGTCGCGCTGCTTGAAGCGCGCCTGGTAGAGCACCAGGTCCTCCTGCTCCCGCGCGGTATGCCAGGGGAACGCCGGGTCCGCGACGGTGGATGCGATCGCATAGACGCGGTCGCCCATCAGCCCGGTGAAGGCGACGAAGATCTCGTCGACCTCCTCGCCCCGCATGCTCTTCACCGGATAGCGCCAGATGCTCTCCACCCTGCCCAACATCGCTCGGTCCTTTCCCGTTCTCGTGACCGCCGCCGGCCGCCCCAGCGCCCCCTGTGTACACCATTATCGGAGGTCGTACCGGGATGAAGCGGGACAAGGCGGGATGAAGCGGAATCTTTCGCGCTAGCCGTCGCCGGGGTCGCCCGGCTTGTAGGTCAGCGCCACGCTGTTCGGCCGCCCCGGCACGGAGAGCTCCGTCACCGTCGCCGGAGTACGCGCGACCACTTCGCCACGGCGGATCACCGCAAGCCGCGTCGCTCTCAGCCGAATTGCCTCCAGCGGGTCCGCGGCCTGGAGCACGACCATGTCGGCATGGCAGCCGGGCTCCAGCCCGTAACCCTCGAGGTGCATCATCCTGGCGGGGTTCACGGTGATCGCGTCGAAGCAGGCGCGCACCT
>JAPPNV010000333.1 GCA_028818565.1 Rhodospirillales bacterium
TGCCATGATCGAGTGGCCGTATGTCGGCGCCGGGCCGGCGCACACCAAGTACTCGTCGGTTGATGACATCACCGCCGCCAACGTCGGCGACCTCGAGATCGTCTGGCAATGGGAGCCCAACGAGACGCCTCTCGAGGAATACGGCACGCGGCCGGGCCCGTTCCAGGCGACGCCGATCATGGTCGACAATGTCCTCTACCTGTCGACCATGTACACGAGGGTGGCGACTCTCGACGCGGAGACGGGCGCCGAGCTGTGGACCTTCGATCCCCGGGCCTACGAGGGCGGACCCAAGGGTGCGGGGCCGCGCGGCTTCAAGCACCGGGGCGTCGCCTGGTGGCACGAAGGGGACGACGCGCGCATCTTCCTCAACAGCCGCGACCGGCTGTATGCGATCGATGCCGCGACCGGTGAGCTGGAACCGGGCTTCGGCGACGGCGGCACCGTTCTGCTGACCGAGGGCCACGGCCGCCCGGTGACCCGATTCGAGTTCGACCAGACCTCGCCGCCGGTGGTGTTCGAGGATCTGGTCATCGTGGGGAGCCGCATTCCCGACCGGCTGCAGCGTAAGTTCGATCCGCCCGGAACGGTGCAGGCGTTCGACGCCCGCACGGGCGAGCGCCGCTGGGTCTTCTTCACCATCCCGCAATCCAGGGACGACTTTGGCGCGGACACCTGGGAGGACGAGTCGTGGCGCTTCACCGGCCACGCCAACGTGTGGGGGCTGATGTCGCTCGATGTCGAGCGCGGACTGCTGTACGTGCCGACGAGCACGCCGAGCAGCGACTACTGGGGCGGCCGCCGGGTGGGCGCGAACCTCTTCGCCGAATCGCTGGTGTGCCTGGACGCGCGCACGGGTGAGCGCCGGTGGCACTTCCAGACCGTGCACCACGGCGTCTGGGACTACGACCTCGCCGCGGCGCCGAACCTCGTGACCATCACGGTGGACGGGCGCGAGATCGACGCGGTGGCGCAGGTGTCGAAGCACGGCTTCACGTACGTGTTCGACCGGGTGACGGGCGAGCCGGTGTGGCCCATCGAGGAGCGCGCGGTGGACACGACGACGGACGTGCCGGGCGAGGTGCTGTATCCGACGCAGCCGTTCCCGACCAGGCCGCCGCCCTTCAGCAGGCAGGGGGTGTCGCTGGAGGACGCGAACGATCTCACGCCGGAGATCCACGCGCTCGCGGTGGCGGAGATGCAGCAGTTCCGGCTGGGGCCGCTGTTCACGCCGCCGAGCCTTCAGGGGACGCTCCAGCGCCCGGGCGCGAGCGGCGGCGCGAACTGGGGCGGGGCGGCGTTCGACTCCGAGACGGGGCTCCTGTTCGTGCGGACATCGGAAGACGCCGACACGAACCAGGTATGCGTGAACGTGGGCAACGATCCCGAGGTCGACGTCGAGTACAGCAACAACTGCCCGTACGGGGCGTCGCTCCTCATGTTTCGGGAGGCCGATGGACCGGGCGCTGCAGAGACTCCTCGAAGCAAGCTCGGCCCGATCCCGCTCATCAAGCCGCCATACGCGCATCTCGTTGCGATCGACCTGAACGCGGGCGAGATTGCGTGGAAGGTGCCGTTCGGCGAGGGCAGCCCCGAGCTGCGCGAGCACCCGCTGCTGCAGGGCGTTGCGCTGCCGGAGCGACTTGGCACGCGCGGCAACGCGGGCTCCATGGTGACCAAGGGAGGCCTGGTGTTCGTCGGCGGGGGTGCTCCGTACCTGTATGCCTTCGACAAGGTAACGGGCGCCGAGGTCTGGCGCGGCGCGACGCCCTTCAAGACCTACGCGAACCCGATGACCTACCGCGCCCGGTCGGGGCGGCAGTTCGTCGTCATCGCGACAGGCCGCGAGGCGGACGCAGCGCTCGTCGCGTTCGCGCGACCGAGGTAGCCGAATGCGCGCCGGATACCGCGAAGGACGCCAGGGTTCTACGCCACCGGCTGCGACATGATCGACTCGTGAATGGCCGGGTGTGGCGGACCGGCTATGCTGCTGGCGTCACAAACGGAAACGGGAGAGCTTGAAATGGCCGTAAGGGTGATTCTGGAAGTCAAGGCGAAGCCCGGCACTGGGGGCGAGGTGGTTGCGTTCTTCAGGTCGATCCTTCCGGAGACGCGCGCTTATGAGGGCTGTACACGCGTTGAAACGCTGCAGAACAGCGAGGACGCCGACAATGTGCTCCTGGTGGAAGATTGGGACTCCCACGAGCAATACGAGAAATATCTGGCCTGGCAGCGAGAGAGGGGCGTCAGCGACCGGCTCAAGCAGGCTCTTGCCGAGCCGCCGAGCATCCGGCACTTCGACGTGACCGACGCCTGAGCCGCGATTGGGGCGGCGGCGGCTCTAACGCGGACGAGATTGCGTGGAAGGTATCGTTCGGCGAGGCCCGCTGCCGGACGCCGCGCTCGTCGCATTCACGCGACCCCGGCAGCCGAACACCCGGTAACCGTGCGAGACGGACGACAGTTGCGCGCGCTGACGGCGGCGCTTGCGTTAGGGTGCTGCGCGGTCGTGAACCCAGCCTCCGCAAACGAGCGCGCGATCGAGCCGTCGGGCATCGAACGGTCCACCGGCGCGGCCTGGCAGCCGACGTTCCGGATCCACGGATCGCAGCGCATCGCGTTGCTTGCCACCGACGGTGACCGGCGCACACGCCGAGCCGGCGACCGCAGCGAACTGATGACCCGGATGGACCTGTTCGCCGATTTTCGACTCAGCGAGACCGAGCGGATACACGCGCATCTCCGCCCCTTGGACAAGAAGGGCAGATACGCCGGCACCACGTACACTCCATCCTCGGCGCGAGCGGGGTGGGAAATCGATTGGGACTCCGACTTCGAGGCACTCTATTTCGAGGGCGATCTTGGGGAGATGTTCCCGTTGCCCGATCTCCAGGATCGGGAGAGTGGGGACTTCGGCTTCGCGGTGGGCAGGCTCCCGGTCACGTACCAGAACGGCTATCTCGTCAAGGACGACATGACCGCTGTTCGCCTTACGCGGACCGGCATCGGGATGGATGAGCCATCCGGAATCCGGATTGCCGGCCTCTGGGCCTTCGATGACATCAACAAGCCCTCCGGCAGGGCCGACAACGGCGATGTCCACGCACTCATGCTTTCCGCCGAGGGGGGTTTTCCGTGGGGAACGCTGGAGCTGGATATTGGCCACATCTTCTCCAGAGAAAAGCGGGGTAATCAGGTCAACGCCGGCATTGGCTGGACCGGCGGCGTCGCCCGCGACGTTTACTCCGTCCGCGCCAATGTCTCGAACCACTACGACCAGTCGGAAATCACCGGGAAAGTCGATGATTTCGACGGCGTCTTGCTGGTCGCCCGCTATCAGACCGAGTTCGGCGTGAACCACAATCGCCTCTACGGAAGGGGGTTCTGGGCGGAGGGCAACTTCGGGCGGTTGGCCGACGACGGCAGGGTGCCACCGCTCGGGCCGATTGGCCTCTCTTACGCTGGTGTGGGGTTCGGCGGCTACAGGTCCGCCCTCTGGTCGCGCCCGCTCGATGCCGCCGGTGCTGCCCTCGGCGTGCAGCTCTTCTTCAGCGAAAAGAAGACCAATTGGACGATCGAGCTGGCACATCGGCGCGATCTGGAGCCCGCTGACGCCTTCGGCGATACCGGCGGCGTCGCGCTGAACACGCGGCTCAAGCACAGGCTTCTCGATTTCCTGACTGTCCAGGTTGACGCTTACTACGCCGTCCTCAAGAGCGACGGAGGCCGACCCCAGGACGCCGAGACCGATGACGATTCCTCCGCCGCGCGCGTCGAGCTCCGCATCGACTTTTAGATCGAGTCCATCAAGAACGGGCTCGCGACAGGCCGCGACGCGTCCCGCCTCGTGATCCGCAGCGGTTCCTGGTACGGCAAGCCGGGCTATATTCGCTCGGCCAGCCGCTTCTGGTACGCGAACTACTTCCGCAACAACAACCTGGGCTTCCGCCTCGCCCTGACGCCCGACGAGTAAAGCAAGAGGAAGCGGATCAACGACCAATGGCGGCTTTGTTTTCGCTTTGTCGATGGAGACGCCTACGACGCCGAGATCGTCGATTACCACTAATGCCGATCGAGGAGGTATCGACATGACCCGACTGGAGCCGGTTCACCCGGGCGAGGTTCTCAAGCACGACTTCATGGAGCCGTACGGGCTGTCGGCTACGGCGCTCGCGAAAGCAATCGGCGTGACGCCGGCGCGGATCAACGAGATCGTGCGCGGCCGCCGCGGCATCACGGCCGAGACCGCGCTGCGGCTGGCGCGCTATTTCAACACCGATGCCCGTAGCTGGATGAACCTCCAGGATCGCTACGAGCTGGAAATCGCCGCGCGGGAGAAGTCCGAGGCCCTGCGCGCGATTCGCCCGCGCGGCGTCGCGTAAGCGGGCAGATCCGGCTCGATTCCGGGCCTCGCTAGGCCTCCGCCCAGCCGTCCTTGTGGGCGCAGAAGGTCTTCACGTCGAAAACCGTGTGGGCGAAGAGCCACTGGCCGTCGCGCTTCACCAGCCGGTCGTCGTAGGTCGCGAAGATCCAGCGCGCCTCGTCCTTGCCCTCGTCGTTCAGCGCCGTGCACGGCATGAGCAGCCACCACTGGCCGCGCGCGGTGTCGCCGTCCACGTCGATGATCTCGTTCAGCGCCAGGTGGGCGGCGAAGCTGATCTGCTTGCCGACCGCGCGCACCATGTTGCCGAAGGCTTCGGCGCCCTCCTGCCGGCCGAAGGCCTCGCCGCCGTCCCAGACCGCATCCGGCGTCATCAGCGAGACGATACCGTCGGCGTCGTAGCCGGCGTCGGCGTAGGACATGTAGCGGTGCTTGAGGCTGCGGATCGCCGCAATGTCCTCGAGCCGCTGGATGCGGTCTTCCAGAGTCGCGCTCATTCTGCGTCCACCCAGCCGTCCTTGTGCGGCTTCACGAAGTGGATGTCGACAGCCAGCGTCTGGTACAGCCAGGTGCCGTCGCGGCGCACGTAGTGGTCCTCGTATTCGCCGAGGAGCCAGACCGCCGTCTTCACGCCCTCCATCATGATGGTCGCCGGCATGATGATCCACCAGTGCCCGCGCGCGCTGTCGTTATCCAGGTCCACGTCGATGATCTCGTTCATCACCAGGTGCCCGGCGAAGACGATCTGCGAGGAGACCCGCGCGAAGTGGGCATGGATCGCCGCGCGGCCCTCGTGGCGCCCAAAATCCTCGCCGCCGTCCCAGATGCCATCCTCGACGAACTGCCCGGCGATGCCGTCGGCGTCGTAGCCGTCATCGCAATAGGCGCAGTACTGGTGCTTCAGCCGCTTGATCGCCTCGACCGATTCGAGTGTCTCGACGCGGCGTTCCAGCTCGCTCACCGCCATAGCGTTCTCCCTTATTGCTGTGCGCCCGCGAACGGACGCGGGTTACGGGGTCCGCGGCGTTGGCTGCGGACCCCGTTTCGAGTGCTAGTTCTTGAGAATGACGTCCTTCGGAATCGGGCCTACGGTCACGTAGCCCTCCATCCGGGGCTCGCCCTCATCGGTGCAGATGATGGCGTACCGCGCCTTGTCCTGAATGTGGAGCTGGTCGGAGAAGCTGCGCGGGCCCATCAGCGTGGGCTCATCCCTGAACTTCTCCATCTCGGCCGTGACCGCCGCCGAATCCACCGTGCCCGCACTCTCGACCGCCTTGGCCCAGAGGTCCATCAGCACGTAGCCCGCGATCGGGAGCGAGGTGGCGGTCGGCTCGCCTTCCTTGGCCTCCAGCTTCTCGAAGAAGGCCTCCACCTCTTCACCGGCACCGCCGTAGAGCGAGCTGAACGCCGCCGCGCAGAAGTTGCTGAGGTTGGGCACGGCGTCGAGCCAGTAGTGGCCGTCCATCGCGACGCCCGAGACGATCAGCGTCTCGACGCCGTTCGCGCGCAGCTGCTTGATGGCCGAGGCCGCGCCCGGCACGTAGGAGCAGACCGCGACCACGTCAGGCGCCGTGTCGAGAGCCTTGATGCGGTCGATCTGGCCCTGGACCGACGGGTCGTTGTTCTGGAACACGTCGAGGCCCAGCATCGTGGTGCCTTCCAGCCGCGGCCACGCCCACTCGAAGCCGGCGCAAACCGACTTGTTGTACTCGATGGTATCGTCGCGCAGCAGATAGGCCGTGCGCGCGCCGCGATTGTCGTAGGCGTAGGTCGCGATGGAGGCACCGTCGAGGTGCGCCGCCTGGCCGCCGGTGAAGGCGAAGGGTCCGATGCCCTCGATGCCCGCCTTGGCGTCGCCCGCGCACAGGAAGAGCGAGATCAGGCCCGCGTTCTGCGCCGCGTTGGCGGCGGGCGCGCCCATGTCGAAGTCGCAGTCGACGAAGACCACGCTCGCGCCGTCGTCGATGACGATCTGGCCCGCCTTGACGCCTTCCTCGCGTTCGGACTTCGAGTCCGCCTGGGCGATCACGAGCTGCTTGCCGAGCAGCCCGCCGGCGGCGTTGATCTCCTCGAGTCTGATCTGCGCCGCGAGCGTCGCAGGGCCGGTGTAGGCCGCCTGCCAGCCGCTGGTCGAGACGGCGAAGCCCACCACGATCTCGTGGTCGTCCGCCTGCACGGCGGTTGCTCCGCCGGCGACGAGTGCGCCGGCCATGACGGCGCCCACCATACGTTTCAACATCGACGATCTCCCTTTGGTCGGTGACTTGATATGTCGCGGGGCCCCAAGGTAGGGCGACCGGCCGGGTGCATCAACCGCGCGCCGCGGCGTGTCCCAACGTGGCGAAATGGAGGGCGGAGGAGGGGGGCGCTCGTCAGCGGTCGAGCGTGGCGGCCTTGCCCGGCACCTCCCACCATGCATCGAGCACGGCGCCGTAGACCGGCGTGACCTCCGGCCTGCCGAATTTGCCCCAGTATGCGTAGCGGTCGTCGTTCAGGTGATAGAGGGGGAGGAGGTAGTGCCCCCACAACAGCACGCGGTCCATGGCGCGGATGGTGTCGACGAAGTCCCCGCGCTCCCGCGCCTGGGTCATGCGGGCGATGAGGTCGTCGATGACCGGGTCCTTGATTCCCGGATAGTTGCGCGTCCCTTCCTCGTCCGCTGCGGCGACGCCCCAGTAGAACGCCTGTTCGTTGCCCGGCGAGAGCGACATGCCCCAGCGGTAGATGATCATGTCGAAGTCGTAGACGTTGCGCCGGTACTGGTACTGCGCGGTATCCACGGTACGCACCTTCGCTTCGACGCCGAGCCGCTCGAGATTGCGCGCGAAGGCGAGCCCGATCTTCTCGTTGCCCGGGTTCACCAGCAGGATCTCGAAGGCGAGCGGCAGGCCATCCGCCGCCCGCCGGAGCGTGCCGTCCTGCACCTCCCATCTGGCCTTGGCCAGCTGGCGTCGAGCCGCCGCCAGGTTCTTGCGCAGGCCGCCTTCGACCTCTGGCGCGTGGTAGGCGGTTTCGAACACCTCGGGCCAGAGCCGGTCGCGATGGGGCTCCAGCAGGGCCAGCTCGCCGCTCTCCGGCAGGCCGCGCGAGCCGAGCTCCGAGTTGTCGAAGATGCTGTTGGTGCGCACGTAGGCGCCGTGCAGCAGCGCCCTGTTGACCCACTCGAAGTCGAAGGCGAGCGAGAGCGCGTAGCGCACCGCGCGATCCTCGAACATCGGCCGCCGCGTGTTGAAGACGAGGGCGAACATGCCGGAGGGTCGCCCGTGGGGCAGCTGCTCGATGGTGACGCGGCCGTCTTCCACCGCCGGGAAGTCGTAGCCGGTCGCCCACCGTGTCGCCGAGCGTTCCAGGCGCAGGTCGTACTCGCCCGCACGGAACGCCTCCATCATCACTTCGTCGTCGCGGTAGTAGTCGTAGCTGATGCGGTCGAAATTATGCTGCCCGCGGTTGATCCGCAGGTTACGCCCCCAGTAGTCGGGATCGCGGCTATAGACGATGCCGCGGCCGGCATCCACGCTCTCGATCTTGTATGGGCCGCTGCCGAGCGGCGGCGTCAGCGTCGTTTCCTCGAACGTGACTGACGAATAATAGGCCTTCGAGATGATGGGCATGAGCCCGAGGATCAGCGGCAGCTCGCGGTCCGGCGTCTCGGTGTCGAAGAAGAAGTGTACCGAGCGCGCGTCGGGCCGCTCGACCTTCCGCACCTTGTTGTAATAGAGCCGGTGGTTGGGGCGGCCCTGCTCCTTCAGCGTCTCCCACGAGAAGATCACATCGTCCACGGTGATCGGGCTGCCGTCGTGGAAACGCGCCTCCGGCCGCAGGCGGAACAGGACGGACGAGCGGTCGTCCGGCACCTCGACCGATTCGGCGATCAGCCCGTAGAGGGAGAACGGCTCGTCCCAGGTGCGCTTGAGCAGGCTCTCGAAGGTAAGGTGCCGCCCCGGTGCCGCCACGCCCTTGATGATGAACGGATTGAGACTATCGAAGGTGCCCGTGACCGCGCGCCGTAGCTCGCCGCCCTTGGGCGCGTCCGGGTTGACGTAGTCGAGATGCTGGAAGTCGGGGCCGTACTTCGGCGCCCCGTGCATGGCGATCCCGTGGGTAGGCGCCGCCACGGCCGGCACGCTCGCCAGCGCCAGCGCAACCAGCGCCGCTGCCGGCAAAAACCACCGGGCCACTCCCCGGAGGTGGGGGCGCCCGCTGGCAACCCGACCTGCGGCCATTAAAACGTGACCACGCTTCGTATCGATTCACCCTCGTGCATGAGGTGAAAGGCCTCGTTGATCGCGTCCAGCGGCATGGTGTGGGTGATCATCGGGTCGATTTCGAGCTTGCCGTCCATGTACCAGTCGACGATGCGGGGCACGTCGGTGCGGCCCTTGGCGCCGCCGAAGGCGGTGCCGCGCCAGACCCGGCCGGTCACGAGCTGGAAAGGACGGGTCGCGATCTCCTGGCCGGCGCCCGCGACGCCGATGATCGTGCTCTCGCCCCAGCCCTTGTGACAGCACTCCAGCGCCTGGCGCATGGTCTCGACGTTGCCGATGCACTCGAAGCTGTGGTCCGCGCCGCCCCCGGTTAGATCCACCAGATAGGGCACGAGGTCGCCTTCGACCTCCTTGGGATTGACGAAGTGGGTCATGCCGAACTGCTCGCCGAGCGCCTGGCGCTTCGGGTTGATGTCGATGCCGACGATCATGTTGGCGCCCACCAGGCGCGCGCCCTGGACGACGTTGAGACCGATTCCCCCTAAGCCGAAGACCACGACGTTGTCGCCGGGCTGCACCTTCGCCGTGTTGATCACGGCGCCGACGCCCGTGGTCACGCCGCAGCCGATGTAGCAGATCTTGTCGAAGGGCGCGTCCTCCCGGACCTTGGCGACCGAGTATTCCGAGACCACCGTGTAGTTCGCGAAGGTCGACGTGCCCATGTAGTGGAAGATCTTGTCGCCGCCGAGGGAGAAGCGGCTGGAGCCGTCCGGCATGACGCCCGCGCCCTGGGTCACGCGGATCGACTGGCAGAGGTTGGTCTTGCCGCTCAGGCAGTATTCGCACTGGCGGCATTCCGGCACGTAGAGCGGGATCACGTGATCCCCCGGGGCCACGCTCGTCACGCCCTCGCCGACCTCTGCCACGATACCGGCGCCTTCGTGCCCGAGGATGGCGGGGAACAACCCCTCCGGATCGTCGCCCGAGAGGGTGAAGGCATCGGTGTGGCAGACCCCTGTGGCCTTGACCTCGATCAGCACTTCGCCGGCACGCGGGCCGTCGAGGTTCACGGTTTCGATGCTGAGCGGCTTGCCTGCGCCGGTTGCCAGTGCCGCGCGGACCTCCATCGCTCCCTCCTCGTCGATTCGTCAGTTCGAATTACTGTCTCACCGGGTATGGGGACGGGCAAGAGCCGCGGCCCTCCGATCCTGTGCGAGAGGGACATGTGTCCGAGGCGACCGGTTCAGCGCTGCCGGTTCTCCCAGTCGGGGTGGACCCAGGGCACGTCGTTCGCCGGTGCGAGCGGCTCGCGGCCGAGGATGTGATCCGACGCCTTCTCGCCCACCATGATGGAAGGCGCGTTGAGGTTGCCGTTGGTGATGTGCGGGAAGATCGAGCTGTCCGCCACGCGCAGCCCGTCCACGCCGATGACGCGGCAGGTAGGGTCGACCACCGCGTCCGCGTCGTCGGCCGCGCCCATGCGGCAGGTGCCGCAGGGATGGTAGGCGCTCTCCACGGCGCCCCTAACGAAGTCGTCGATTTCGTCGTCGGTCTGGACCGCCGCGCCCGGCGCGATTTCGTCGCCGGTGTAATCGGCAAGTGCCGGTTGGGAGAGAATTTCGCGGGTCAGCCGGATGCAGGCGCGGAAGGTCTGCCAATCCTCCTCGTGGGACATGTAGTTGAAGAGGATCGAAGGCCCTGCGCCCGGCTCGGACGACGCAAGCCGCACCCGCCCCCGCGACTTCGAGCGCATCGGCCCGACATGGGTCTGGAAGCCGTGGCCCTCGGCGGCGGCCTTGCCGTCGTAGCGCACCGCGAAGGGCAGGAAGTGGTACTGGATGTTCGGGTACTTCACGCCGGCGCGGGAGCGGATGAACCCGCAGGACTCGAAGTGATTGGAGGCGCCCAGCCCGTCCCTGAACATGAGCCAGCGGGCGCCGATCAGCGCCTTGGAGAACAGGTTCCAGTGGCGATAGAGCGTGATCGGCTGCCGGCACCTCACCTGGAGATAGATTTCCAGATGGTCCTGCAGGTTGGCGCCGACGCCGGGCCGGTCGGCGACGACCTCGATGCCATGCTCCCGCAGGTGCTCGGCCGGGCCGATGCCGGAGAGCATCAGCAGCTTCGGCGAGTTGATCGAGGAGGCGGCGAGGATGACTTCGGCCTTCGCGCGCACGCGGCGGACCGTGCCGCCGGTCTCGTACTCGACGCCGACCGCGCGGCCGTCCTCCATCACCACGCGGCGGACGTGCGCGTGGGCTCGCAGCGCCAGGTTGCTGCGCTGCAGCGCGGGCTTGAGATAGGCGTTGGCGGCTGACCAGCGGCGGCCGCGCCACACGGTCATCTCCATCGCGCCGAACCCTTCCTGGCGCTCGCCGTTGTAGTCGGCGGTCATCGCGTAGCCGGCCTGCTCGCCGGCCTTGACGAAGCTCTTGTAGAGCGGATTCTCCATGGGCCCGCGGGTGACGTGCAGGGGGCCGTCGCTCCCGCGCCACCCGGCTTGCCCGCCGTGCGCGTGCTCCATGCGCCGGTAGTAGGGCAGCACGTGGCGATAGCCCCAGCCCGCCGCGCCCAGCTCCTCCCAGGTGTCGAAGTCGCAGGCGTTGCCGCGCACGTAGACCATGCCGTTGATGGACGAGGAGCCGCCGATCACCTTGCCGCGCGGCGTCGCCAGCCGCCGGCCGCCCAAGTGCGGCTCGGGCTCGCTGACGAAGCCCCAGTCGTAGCGGGGCATATTCATGGGGTAGGAGAGGGCGGCCGGCATCTGGATCAGCGGGCCGGCATCGGTCCCGCCGTGCTCCAGAACCAGCACGCGGTTGCGCTCGTCCTCCGAGAGCCGCGCGGCAAGCACGCAACCAGCGGACCCGGACCCCACGATCACATAGTCGAACTCGTCGTCGAAGCGGTCGGTCATTCAGCTGCAGTCATCGGGGTCGCGCGCCCCCTGCCGCTCGGCTGTGTGCGCCGGGCCGAAGGCCCGGACGGCGCGACCGCGCCGCGCGCCGAATGGCGCGTAGCCAAGCGAGCGGAGCGAGCGCCCGGCGCCTGAGGGACATCAAGAGGGCTCTAGCTGGCTGTCGATGTGCGCTTCCATGATGGCGATGGCGCTCTCGCCGCAGGGCTCCGCGTCGCCGAGCACGCGGCGCAGCCAGAGCCCGTCGATCATGGCGGCGGTGGATTCGGCCGCGACTTCCGCCGTCTCCCGTGTCGGCAGGCGCCGGTACTCGTGGCGCAGGTTGCTGATCAGCCGGCGTTGGTAGATGCGCAGGAGCCGACGCACCGCAGGTTCCGTGAGAGCCTGCACGTAGAACGTGAGCCATGCGGAGATGACCTCCGGCTGCAGCTGCTCGTCGCAGAAGCTGCCGTCCACGATGGCCGAGAGCCGCCCGCGCGGGGACTTGGCTTCACGCAGGCGCTCCCTGATGCCGGCGCCGAACTCGATCAGCAGGTGGCGCATGGTGGCGATGATGAGCGCGCTCTTGGAGCCGAAGTAGTGATGGACCAGCCCCTGGGAGAGGCCGGCCTCACGTGCGACATCGCCGGTGGTCAGGTCGACGAACCCCCGGTCGTGAATGCTCCTGATCGCCGCCTCGACGAAGGCGCGCCGGCGCACGGGCGCCATTCCGGTCTTTGGCATCGGCTACTCCTGTAACCCCGTCAATATATTTGGTTGGTTGACCAATCAAGAAAAGATTGAGAGAGTCGGCGCCACGCTGCGAGCGTCAAGGAGGGTTCAATGCATATTCGGATGAAATCCGCAATTGCCGCCGTCGCCATGGGCGCTGCGGCGATGGCGGGGAATGCTTACGCCGACGACGCCGCCACCTGCGGTGAGGTGGAATTCTCGGATGTCGGCTGGAGCTGCATCACGGCGACCACCGCCGTGGCAACCACGGTCTTGGAGGGCCTCGGCTACGAGCCCAAGGCGACCGTGCTTTCGGTGCCGGTGACCTTCGCCAGCCTTTCCAACGGCGACATCGACGCCTTTCTCGGCCTCTGGCTGCCGAGCCAGCAGGCCGACATCGAGCCCTATTTCAACGACGGCTCGATCGAAAACGTGGCCGCCAATCTCGAGGGCGCCAAGTACACCCTTGCCGTGCCGACCTATGTCTATGAAGCCGGCGTCAAGTCCTTCGGCGACATCGCCGCTCATGCCGACAAGTTCGACAGCAAGATTTACGGCATCGAGCCCGGTAACGACGGCAACCGGCTGATTCAGAGCATGATCGACAGCGATGCCTTCGGCCTCAGCGGCTTCGAGGTGGTGGAGTCGAGTGAGCAGGGCATGCTCTCCCAGGTCGAGGCCGCGGTCAGGTCAGACGAGTGGATCGCCTTCCTCGGCTGGGAGCCGCATCCCATGAACCGTCGCTTCGACATGAGCTACCTCGACGGCGGCGACGATTACTTCGGGCCCAACCTCGGCGGCGCCACGGTCTACACGCTGGCCCGTGCCGGCTACACCGAGGCCTGTCCCAATGTCGGCGCACTGCTGACGAACATGAAGTTCAGCTTGGCGCTTGAGAACGAGATGATGGGTTATATGCTGGATGACGGGATGGACCCGCAGGCAGCCGCCCGGAAACTCGTGGAGATGCATCCCGAACTGGTCGACGAGTGGCTCACGGGCGTGACCACGCTTGACGGCCAGGATGGCGCCGCTGCCGTGAAGGCCCATCTCAACATGTAGCGGCCGATTACGCGGGCGGTCCGTCGGACCGAATTCGCGGGCGGTCGGTGCTGAAAGGCGCCGGCCGCCTGACCCGTCCGGTCGGGGAGGGGCGTCATGGGCACCGACGATCTCGGAGTCCTTACCGAGAAAGTACCGATCGGCAAGTGGATCGCCAGCGCAGTCGAGTTCATCAAGGACAATTTCTTTCACGAACTTCGAGCGTTCTCGGGCGGCCTGGACTGGCTGCTCGAAGCCTTCGCCTACTTCCTGGGGCTGATTCCTCCGCTTCTCTTCGTCGCCCTCGTCGCCGGGCTGGCCTTCTGGCTGCACCGCAGCATCGTGCTCGTGGTCGGCGTGGTCATCGGGCTGCTGCTGATCCTCAACATCGGCTACTGGGACGAGATGCTGTACACGGTGGTGCTCGTCGCGATGTCGACGATCGTCTGCATCCTGGTGGGCGTGCCCATCGGCATCGCTGCGGCGCACCGGCCCTGGCTCTACCGGATGCTGCGTCCGATCCTCGACCTGATGCAGACCGTTCCAACCTTCGTCTATCTGATTCCGGCGCTGACTTTCTTCGGTCTCGGCCTGGTGCCGGGGCTCATCTCCACCGTGATCTTCGCCATCCCGGCGCCGATTCGGCTCACCCATCTCGGCATCTCCAGCGCCCCCCGGCCGCTGCTGGAGGCGGGCCGCGCCTTCGGTGCCAGCGACACGCAGCTCCTGCTCAAGGTCGAGCTTCCTCATGCCATGCCGACCATCATGCAGGGCATTACCCAGTGCATCATGCTCTCGCTTTCGATGGTGGTGATCGCTGCGCTGGTGGGTGCGGACGGGCTGGGCGTGCCGGTGGTGCGCGCGCTCACCACGGTCAACGTCGCACAGGGCTTCGAGGCCGGGCTTGCTATCGTGATCGTCGCCATCGTGCTCGACCGCATCCTGAAGCAGTCCGAGAGGCGCCGGGGCAAGGGCGGCACGGCCAAATCCTGATGGCTGTCATCACCTTCGATCGGGTCGACGTCATATTCGGCCGGCGGGTCAAGGAGGCGCTCGCCCTGCTCGACGCCGGCGCGGACAAGGACCGCATCTTCGAAGAGACCGGCCAGGTGGTGGGCGTGCAGGACGCCTCGCTCCAGGTCGAGGCCGGCGAAATCTTCGTCCTCATGGGGCTCTCGGGCTCCGGCAAGTCGACCCTGCTGCGCTGCGTCAACGGCCTCAACCAGGCCACGCGCGGGCGGGTCCTGATCGACGACGGCGGCACGGAAGTCGACGTCACCGACTGCGACCCCAAGTTCATGCGCACGCTTCGGATGAACCGCGTCTCCATGGTCTTCCAGCAATTCGCGCTGATGCCGTGGCGGACCATCGGCGCCAACGTCGCCTTCGGGCTGGAGGTGCGCGGCGTGCCAAAGGCGGAGCGCCGCAAGCGGGTGGCGGAAGTGCTCGATCAGGTGGGGCTCGGCTCGTGGCTCGACCACTATCCGCACGAGCTCTCCGGCGGCATGCAGCAGCGCGTGGGCCTCGCGCGCGCGTTCGCCACCGATGCCGAGATCCTCCTGATGGACGAGCCCTTCTCGGCCCTCGATCCGCTGATCCGCGAGCGTCTGCAGGACGAGCTGCTGGCGTTGCAGGAGACGCTGCGCCGGACCATTCTCTTCGTCAGCCACGATCTCGACGAGGCGCTCAAGATCGGCACCCGCATCGCCATCATGGAAGGCGGGCGCATCGTCCAGGTCGGCCCGCCGGAGAAGATCGTGACCGAGCCGGCCGATGAATACGTGCGCCAGTTCGTCGCCAACGTGAATCCGCTCAACGTCCTGCGCGGTATCACGCTGATGCGCCCGCTCGCCTCCCTCCGCAGCGAGGACGGCGTGCACCTGCTGGACGACGCCTCGGCCATGATGTGCCGGCTGGACTCGGACGGGCGCCCCGAGGCGTTCGCCCTGGAAGGCGCGCCGGCGCAACTGGTGCCGTACCGGGAAGACCTCGATCTCGCTGCGCTCGACAACGGCGCGATCGTCGCGGGCAGCCCGGAGACGACCATGCGCACCGCCTTGGAAGTGCGCCACGAGACCGGGCGGGCGATGCCGCTGCTCGACGGCGGCGGGCGGCTGATCGGCGTGATCGGAGCATCCGAGCTGTTGGCGGCGCTGGTGCATCGGGGCGCGGGCGCCGCACCGCCCGAGGAAGAGGAGGCGCCGGCAGTCGATCCGGCAGCGTCCGAACGATGAAGGGGACCGCCATGGTTCGCAGGGTCCGCATTCTCGCGCTGTTCATGCTCGCGCTTGTCGTCGCGCCGGCGGCTTCGGCGCACTACGTCGACCTGAACCAGGCGCTGCACAGCAGGAACACGCTGACCGTGGGCATCGCGCTCACCGGCCAGCCCTTCGCTTACAAGAGAGACGGCGTCGTCCAGGGCTTCGAGGTCGAGATGGCGCAAGCCGTCGCCGAGGCCCACGGCCTCGCGCTGGAGGTCGTCCGCCTACCGCGCGCAAATCTGGCGGCGGCGCTCGCCGCAGGCGAGGTGGACGTCGCGAACACGCTCGCGATGGACGAAGCGCCGGCGGACATCAAGACCGTGCCCTATCTGGTGGTCGGCGATCACCTGATGGTGCTCCGGGGCAACCCGTTTCGCATTCGCGAGACGGACGACCTGAGCGGACGGGTCACCTCGGTCACCTCGGGCTCGACGGGGGAGCAGTTCGCCCACGCCCTCAACCGGGAGTTCGAGGAAGCCGGCCGCGCGCCCATGCACGTCCATTCCTTCCCCGACGAGCGCTGGACCCACTTCCCGGTCTCCATGGGGCACGCGCAGGGCTACTTCATCCAGACCGTCAGCGCGGTGGCGGTAAACGCGGATCCCGACTCGCGCAACCGTCTCGTCGATGGCGTGTTCCGGCCCGCGCGCGAGGTGGGCTTCGCTATCCGAGCGGACAACGACAAGCTGCACCACGCGGTCGAGCACGCGGTCGCCGCCATGGTCGCCACCGGCAAATACCGCCGCCTGCGGGAGTCCTACGAGCTCCCGCCCGAACTCTCCCCCTATCGCTAGGGCACCGAGCGCCAAGCGCCCCTTAGCCGCGGGGCGGGCGCGCCGGCAGGCGCGCGGAATCGCAGGGCGGCCGGCTGCCGTGAGCGACAAAGAGCGAGAGCGTTTCCGTGTAAAGCGGATACGCTCTAGGGCAGCGCTTCCTGCCCGAAGCGCTCGACCGCCTCCAGGGTCTCGCGCACGTCGTCCCAGGTCGTGGTGTGATTGATGATGCACATCCTGAGCGCGAACGTTCCGTGCAACAGGGTTGACGACATGAACGCGGGGTCGTCCCAGAACATGCGGGCGAGGATGGTCCTGTTGACCTTGTCCAGTGTCTCCTCGTCGAGCTCATCGGCCGCCGGATTGACCCGGAAGCACACGATCCCCAGCGTCGGGGTGTTCATGGCCTCCAGGACCGGGCTCGCCCGGATGTACTCCTCCGCCGTTGCGGCCAGCTCCAACCCCCTCTCGACCGCGCGCCGGAACGCCGCCATCCCGAAGGTCTGGACCGACATCCAGACCTTCAGCGCACGAACCGAGCGGCTCAGTTGCAGGCCAAGGTTCGAGAAGTTGGGATGGTTCGACCCCCATACCGTGTCCTGAAGGATGTCGGGCCTGACGCTGAAGGCGTTCTCGAGCGTGCTCTGGTCCCTTACCAGCAGGCAGCCCGCCTCGTAGGGCTGGAAGAACCACTTGTGCGCATCCAGCCCAATCGAATCGGCGCGCTCGATCCCGCGCAGCAGCTGCTTGCCCCGCTCTGTCACCACCGCGAAGCCGCCGTAGGCGGCATCGACATGCAGCCAGAGCCCTTCCGCAGCGCAGAAGTCGGCCATCGCCTCTGGCGGGTCGATCGCTCCCGTGCCCACCGTGCCGGCGTTGGCGGCGACCGCGATGGGGGTGAGGCCAGCGTTGCGGTCCGCCGCCACGGCGCTGGCGAGGGCATCCATGTCCATGCGGAAACCCGGGTCGCTCGGAATCACGCGGATGCAGTCCCGCCGAATGCCCACGATGAACGCTGCGCGGGAAAGCGCGCTGTGGCTCTGGTCGCTCATGTAGACGGTGGCGCGTTCGGGGTGGCCCGCCGCCTCCCGCGCCGCGACGAAGGCATCGACGCTCGCCGCCGAGCCGCCGCTGGTGAAGAGCCCGCCCGCGCCCTCCGGATAGCCGAGCCAGCGCCTGAACCAGTCGATGACGACCAGTTCCATGTGGCTCGGGCCGCTAGCAACCAGCCAGGTGCACTGGTTGATGTGGTAGCCGGCGGCCATGAAGTCGGCAAGCACGCCGGGCCAGGTGGGCGAGGACGGGATGAATCCAAAACATCGTGGGTGATCCAGGCGTGTCGCGTACGGGAGAATATCGCGCGCGGCCCGCTCGATAACCTCCGCCGCCGACCGGCCATCTTCGGGTGGGTCCTCTGTCAGCAGGTCTTCGAGGACCTGCCGGAACTCGCCCTCCCAGGCGATCTCTCCGGGCAGGCTCTCCATCCGCTCGACCACGAGCTCCAGCGTCTTCTGCCCGAGGTCGAGCATCTGCTCGCGCGACATCTGAAGATCGCTGGCCACTTGTGCGTCAGACCGTGCTTCCGGCTCTCCCTCGCCAGGCAGGGAGGTGTTTGCTTGGCTTCCAGTCGGTCGATCCGCCACGTTCGTCTCCAGTCGATTCTGAACCAAAAAAAACACCCTAAATCGATTCCATCATGCAATTGGTGGCGGGGAAACCCCGAGCAGGGGTGAGGAGAGGATGCGCCGGCGCCGCGCGTCAGACTCCTCTTAGCCGCGGGTCGAGCGCGTCGCGCAGGCCGTCGCCGATGTAGTTGACGCTCAACACGGTGAGCGAGATCGCCAGCCCCGGCCAGAGCACGCGCTCCGGCGTGACCGAGATGAAGTTGGCACCGTCGAAGAGCAGCCGCCCCCAGGTCGGGAAGTCCGGCGGAAAGCCCAGCCCTAGGAACGAGAGCGCCGATTCCGTGATGATCGCGTTGGCGATGCCGAGCGTCGCCGAGACCATGATCGGGCTCAGCACGTTGGGCAGGATGTGCCGGGTGATGATGCGCCGCCTGCGCGTGCCGATGCTGCGCGCCGCGGTCACGAATTCGCGCTCCCGGAGCGCCAGCACGTCGCCCCGAACGATGCGCGCGGTCTGCATCCAGCTCGTGATGCCGATGATGAACACCACCAGCAGGAAGATCCCGGTCTCCGGGCCGAAGGCGGCGCGCAGGCTGTCGCGGAACAGCATGATGACCACCAGCAGGAGCGGCAGCAGCGGCAGCGCCAGGAACATGTCGGTAAGGCGCATCAGCAGGCCGTCGAGCTGCCTGAAGTACCCGGCGAGTACGCCCACCAGGGTGCCGAGCACCAGTGCGATCATCATCGCGGTGAAGCCGACCGCGAGCGATATGCGCCCGCCCGCCAGCACCTGGGCGAGCGTGTCGCGGCCCAGGTTGTCGGTCCCCATCGGATGCTTGAGGGAGGGGCCCTCGTTCTTCGCCAGGATGTCGAGATAGTGCGGGTCCACCGTGTGGATCAGGGGGCCGATGGCGACCGCAAGCGCGATGGCGATGAAGACGCCCGCGCCCGCGAGCGCACCCGTGTGGTTGCGGAAGGCGAGCCACACGTCCATCCAGAGCGAGCGGTGGCGCTGCGCACCGCGCGACGGGCCCGAAAGGCTGGATGAGGCAGGGGGCGCCGCCGGCATCGCTCAGCTGTAGCGGATGCGCGGATCGAGGATGCCGTAGAGCACATCCGCGACCAGGTTGAAGAGCACGATCAGCACCGCGAACAGGAAGGAGAGCGTCTGCACCAGGGGAATGTCTGCGCCCTGGATCGCGGTGATCAGAAGCTCGCCGATGCCGTTCACGCGAAAGATCTTCTCGGTGATGATGGCGCCGCCGAAGACGGTGGGGATACCGAGCGCGATCAGCGTCACCACCGGGATCAGACTGTTGCGCAGCACGTGGATGAAGAGCACGACCCGCTCGCGCAGGCCCTTGGCGCGAGCGGTGCGGACGTAGTCCTGCGTCAGGTTGTCCAGCACGGCGGCGCGCATGAACCGGCTGATCTGCGCCGCGTTGAACAGCGCGAGCACCATCACCGGCATCGCCATCTGCTTGATCTGGACCCAGAAGCTCGAGAGGTCGGTCACCCGGTGCGTGGTGTCGTAGATCGACGGCAGCCATTGCAGGGTGACGCTGAAGACGATGATCGCGAGCAGGCCGGTGAAGAAGGTCGGCACCGAGAAGCCGATCATGGAGACGAAGGTGCCCAGCTGGTCGAACCAGGAATACTGCCGGTAGGCCGAGACAATGCCGATCGGGATCGCGATCAGGATGCCGATCAGGTAGGAGAGGCCGACCACCCAGAGCGTCTGCGGCAGCCGTTCGATGATGAGGTCCACCACCGGGCTGCGCGTCGCCCAGGAGCGCAACCGCAGGCGCTCCTCGGAAGCGCCGATCTCCACGCCGAACGCGCGCTCGATGAGGTTGAGCGGCTCGTTGACGAAGAACTGCTCCATCCACTTGGCGTAGCGGATGTGGAAGGCCTCCCCGAGCCCGAGCGACTCGCGAATCTGCTCGCGCGCTTCCGCCGGAATGGTGAGCGGGAGCTGGCCGGTGGGATCGTTGGGCGCGAGGTCGAGGAGGGCGAAGAGGATGAAGCTGATCGCGATCAGCGTCGGCACCGCGAAGAGCAGGCGGCGAATGATGTAGTGGGTCATCGCCCGCGCCGACTACCCTGAATCGTTGGGGCGGCCCGCGGCCGGTTGCCGCGCGCCGCCTCTCGTTTCGACGCCCCTGGCCCGCTGGGTCGGCCGGCTCACTGCGTCAGCGATGCCAGTCCGCCACGTTCCACATCTCCGAATCCCACGCGTTCATACGCACACCCTTCAACGTGTTCGCATGCGCCGAAATCTTGGCCCGCCAGATCAGCGGGATCACGTACTGGTTCTGCACGATGACGTCGTTCATCCGCATGGCGATGGCGGCGCGGTCCTCCAGCGAGGCGGTTACGGCCAACTCCGCCGCAAGGGCGTCGTACTCGGCGTTGCAGGCGCGTGAAATATTGCTGCCGAGCCACTGATTCTCGGGCCCCGGAATTTCCGAGCACATCCAGTTGGCCATGTAGGCCTCGGGATCCACGCCGTCGAAGTTGTTCGTGTACATCTGGATGTCGGCATAGAACTTCATGTAGGTGTCTGGGCTCGCCGGGTCGCCGCCGAAGAACACCGCCGCATCGATGTTGCGAAGCTCCGTCTCGACCCCGATCTGCCCCCACATCTGCTTGATCAGCGCTTGCGTGCCCTGGCGCACGGAGTTGGTCGAGGTCTGGTAGAGGATCGAGAGGCGCACGCCGTCCTTCTCCCTCACGCCATCGTCGCCCGGCAGCCAGCCGGCCTCGTCGAGGATGCGGTTGGCCTGCTCGATGTTCTGCGTCACGCAGGCATCGTTGGCAGTGGACGTGTAGGCCGGCGGCGCGGGCAGCACGTTGCAGGTGACCTGACCGGCCGCGCCGTAGCCGAAATCGACCAGAATCTGGCGGTCGATCGCCAGTGAGAGCGCGCGGCTCACCGCCGGGTCCGAGAGGAAGGGGTGCGGGTTGGTGCCGTCCAGGTAGAGCGAGCGCTTGTCCTTGCCGAGGTCGGAGTCGTTGTTGGTCTGATTGACGATCAGGCGCTCCACCATCGTGCCGAAGCCGGCGACGACACTGCCCTTGCCGTTCGCCACCATCTGCTCCAGCACCTCCGGCTCGATCTGCAGGTTCCAGGCGTAATCGAACTCGCCGGTGGCGAGCACGGCGCGGGCGGCCGAGGTGGCGTCGCCGCCGCCCTTGAAGGTGACTGTGGCGAAGGCGGGCTTGTCGGGCTCGCGGTAGTTCTCGTTGGCCGAGAAGACAATCACATCGTTGGCGCGAAACTCGTCCACCTTGAAGGGGCCGGTGCCGATGGGCCCGAAATTCTGTTCCGTGCAGGTCTGCGCCCTGGTGCCGGTGCAATTCTCGAACTGCGCCTTCTGAATGATCGGCGCGTTGGAGCCCACGAACGGACCGTAGGGGAAGGGCTTGGCCACGCCGAATTGAATGCGCACGGTGTGGTCGTCCAGCGCCTCGACGCCTGTGACGTCGGTGAAGCTGGAGAGCGGGTTGCAGCCCATCTCCTCGTTCAGGCAGTACTCGGCGGAGAACACCACGTCGGCGGCGGTGAACGGCGTGCCGTCGGACCACACCACGTCCGGCCTGAGCGGCCAGGTGATGGACATGAGGTCGGCGGCCACGCCGCCGTTCTCCACGGAGGGAATGTCGGCGGCGAGCGCGGGGATCATGGTCCCCGTATCGTCGTAGCGGGCCAGCGGCTCCAGCACCAGCGATGCCGCCTCGATGTCCTTGGTGCCGCCGGAGAGATACGGATTGACGGTCGAGACCGCCTGCCAATAGAGGATCTTGAGTTGGCCGTCGCGGCCACGCTCGGCCTGGGCCGAGGTCGAGAGCATTGCCACCGCGAGCGCCGCGATGGCCAAACCGATTACGCATTTTCCGAGCATGTCGCGGTCCTCCTAGTGGGAGGGATGGGGAGTATGCCTGTCGGCACACCCCGCATCATCTGTCATCATTCCGCCAGGTGACAAGCGACCTGGTGGCCGGGGCGGAGCGTGCGCCACTCCGGCGCTCTCTCCGAGCACTCCGCCACCGCCACCGGGCAGCGGGTGCTGAAGCGGCAGCCAGGCGGCGGCGCGGCCGGGCTCGGCACGTCGCCCTCCAGGATGATGCGCCTGCGCGTGGCCTCGCGCTCGGGATCGTGCGTCGGCACCGCCGAGAGCAGGGCGCGCGTATAGGGGTGCAGCGGCTCCTCGTAGAGCGCGTCGCTGGTCGCGAGCTCGACGATCTTGCCGAGATACATCACCGCGACCCGGTCGGCGACGTGGCGGACCATGCGCAGGTCGTGGGAGATGAAGAGGTAGGTGAGGCCCAGGCGCTCCTGTAGCTCCTTCAGCAGGTTCACCACCTGCGCCTGAATCGAGACGTCGAGCGCAGCGATCGGCTCGTCGCAGACGACGAACTCGGGGTTGAGCGCGAGCGCCCGGGCGACGCCGATGCGCTGGCGCTGCCCGCCGGAGAACTCGTGCGGGTAGCGGTTGGCGAAGGCGGGGTCGAGGCCCACCGCGTCCAGCAGAGACTCGACGCGCTCCCTCAAGCCAGCACCCGCCGCCACCCCGTGCTCTCGCAACGGCTCGCCGACGATGCTGCCCACGGTCATGCGCGGATTCAGGCTGTCCTGCGGGTCCTGGAAGATCATTTGCATGTGCGGGCGCAGCTTCCTCAGCGCCTCGCCCTGGAGCGCCGTGATGTCCTCGCCGCGAAACATCACCCGCCCCGCCGTCGGGGTGAAAAGGCGCAGGATCACCCGGCCGACGGTCGACTTGCCGCAGCCGCTCTCGCCCACCAGGCCCAGCGTCTCGCGCGGATGGATCGCGAAGTCGAGCCCGTCCACCGCCCGCACACTGCCCACCTGGCGGCGCAGGACTCCCCGCAGGATCGGGAAGTGCTTGGTCAGATTCTCGACCGCGACCAAGGGAACAGGTTCAGGCGGCACGGGGCACTCCTGCGTGCGTGTCGTACCAGCAGGCGACCTCGTGTCCCTCCGTCACCGGGGCGAGGGCCGGGTTCTCCGCCCGGCAGCGGTCGAAGGCGTGATCGCAGCGGGGCGCGAAGGGGCAGGCATCCGGTGCCTGCACCAGCATCGGCGGCTGGCCGGGGATGCTGGCGAGGCGCTCTCCGCTGCCGCCGCCTTCGAGCTTCGGCAGCGCGCGCAGCAGGCTCCGCGTGTAGGGGTGCTGGGGCCTCGCGTAGAGGGAGCGGACGTCCGCGCGTTCGACCGCCTGGCCGCCGTACATCACCATCACCCGGTCCGCGAGGCCGGCCACCACGCCAAGGTCGTGGGTGATCCAGATGATCGCCATGCCGCGCTCGCGCCTGAGCCGTTGCAGCAGATCCAGGATCTGGGCCTGGATGGTGGCATCGAGCGCCGTTGTCGGCTCGTCGGCGATCAGCACCTTGGGATCGCAGGCGAGCGCCATGGCGATCATCACGCGCTGGCGCATCCCGCCCGAGAACTGGTGGGGGAAGTCGCCGAGGCGGCTTTCCGCCGCAGGAATTCCCACTCCCTCCAGCAGCGCCGCCGCCCGGCGTCGCGCCGCACGCCGGCTCAGGCCCAGATGCGTCCTGAGCGGTTCCGTGAGCTGGTAGCCGATGCTGAGCACCGGGTTGAGCGAGGCCATCGGGTCCTGAAAGATGAAGCCGACCTTGGCGC
>JAPPNV010000126.1 GCA_028818565.1 Rhodospirillales bacterium
ACGGCTTCGGCCGCGACGTGCGCAAGCGCATCGAGGACGCGCGCGAGCAGATCGCAACGCTGATCGGTTGCAGCCCGGCGGAGCTGGTCTTCACCGCCGGCGGCACTGAGGCCAACAACACCGCGCTCAGGGGCGCCGGCCGGCGGGCGGTCATCGTCAGCGCCATCGAGCATCCGGCGATCCTGCGCACGGCCGAGGCCGTGGCGGAGGACCTCGTCGTGCTGCCGGTGGACGGCGACGGCGTGCTCGACTTGGCCGCGCTCGACGAAGCTCTTGGGCGCCACGGACGGCAAGCGCTGGTCTCGGTGATGCTGGCCAACAACGAGACCGGCGTGATTCAGCCGGTCGCCGAGATCGCGGCGCGAGCGAAGGCGGCGGGCGCGCTGGTCCATTGCGATGCGGTGCAGGCGCCTGGCCGGATTCCGGTCTCCTTCGCCGGGCTCGGCGTCGACCTGATGAGCATCGCCGCCCACAAGTTCGCCGGGCCGAAGGGGATCGGCGCGCTGGTCGTGCGCTCAGGGCTCGACATCGCGCCCCTCATCACCGGCGGCGGGCAGGAGCGGGGCCTGCGGGGCGGCACCGAGAACGCCGCCGGCATCGTCGGCTTCGGCGCGGCGGCCGCCCTGGCCCGGGACGACCTCGCGCGGGCCGGCGAGATCGCGGCGGTGCGCGACCGCATGGAAGCGCGGCTGCGCGAGACCGAGCCCGATGTGGTCATCTTCAGCGAAGGGGCGGCGCGCCTGCCCAACACAAGCTGCCTCACCATGCCGGGCGTGCAGAGCGAGACGCAAGTCATGGGCCTCGATCTCGCGGGCGTCGCGGTGAGCGCGGGTTCCGCCTGCTCCTCCGGCAAGGTGGAGCCGAGCCACGTGCTGCGCGCGCTCGGCGCACCCGACGGCATCGGTGGCTGCGCCATCCGGGTCAGCACGGGATGGGACACGACCGAGGACGAGGTCGAGCGCTTCCTGGGCGCCTGGCGAGCGCTCTATGCAGGCCTCGCCAACCGCTGGAAGGCCGGCGTCTCGGCCGCCGCAGGATAGGCCGCGCCCGACCCGTGCCCACCATGACCTTCATCGACCCCGACGGCACGCGCCACGAGGTCGAAGCGCCCATCGGCGACTCCGTGCTGGATATCGCGTTCCGCCACGGCATCGACATCGAGGGCGCGTGCGAGGGCGCGATGGCCTGCTCGACCTGCCACGTCATCGTCGACCCCGCCTGGTTCAGCAAGCTCGAGGAGATGTGCGAGGACGAGGAGGACATGCTCGACCTCGCGCTGGGCCTCACGCGCACCTCGCGCCTCGGCTGCCAGATCGTCATCACCGAGGCGCTGGACGGGCTCGAGGTGACGCTGCCGGCCGAAACCAGCAACATGATGTGACGGGGTGCGCGACGCCCCATCCCACGCAGGCCAGGCGGGACGTACGACGATGACGGAGGCGGAGACGGGCTTTTTCGCAGCGCTGCGCGAGGCCGCCGGGGACGACTGGCGGGCGTACGTCGAGCACCCCTTCGTGCAGGGCCTCGGCGACGGCAGCCTGCCGGAGGCCGCGTTCCGCCACTACCTGGTGCAGGACTACCTGTTCCTGATCCAGTTCGCCCGCGCCTACGGTCTCGCCGCCTACAAGGCGGACACGCTGGCCGAAATCCGCGAGGCGTCTGCCGGCCTCAAGGCCCTGGTCGAGGTCGAGATGGACCTGCACCGCGCCTATTGCGCGGACTGGGGGATCGCGGAAGACGCACTCGAAGCGGTCGAGGCCGATGGCGCCACGCTGGCCTACACGGCCTACGTGCTGGAGCGCGGGCTCGCGGGCGACCTGCTCGATTTGCGTGTGGCGCTCGCGCCCTGCGTCGTCGGCTACGGCGAGATCGGCGCCCGGCTCGCGGGCGACCCTGCGACCCGCACCGGGGGCAATCCCTACGGCCCGTGGATCGAGATGTACACCGGCGACGAGTATCGGGCGCTCATGCGGGCTGAGGTCGAGGCGCTGGACAAGCTCGCGACGAGGCGGGGCGGCTCCGCGCGCTTCGCGCAGCTTGCCGCGACCTAGCGCGGTAGGGAAGCGGGTTGCCCCGCTCCCCCCGCACAGATCCGGACGTG
>JAPPNV010000271.1 GCA_028818565.1 Rhodospirillales bacterium
AGGCGCCCGCCCAGCACCGCCGGGCGGTATTTCTCCAGGATGTTGGGCCAGACGACGATGTTCACGGTGCCGGTCTCGTCCTCCAGCGTCATGAAGATCACGCCCTTGGCGCTGCCCGGCCGCTGGCGCACCAGCACGAGCCCGGCCGTCGCCGCGCGATCGCCGTCCTGGGCGCGGAGGAGCGCCTCGGCCGGGAGCACGCCTCGGGCCGCGAGCCGCTCACGCAGGAAGGAGAGCGGATGGGCTCTCAGCGAGAGGCGGAGCGTGCGGTAGTCCTCCACCACCTGCTCGCCGTCCGCCATGGCCGGAAGGGCAACCGCCGGCTCCCTCCCCTCGCCGCGCTCCGCCGCCGCCTCGAAGAGCGGCAGCGGCGGCGCTTTGGCCAGTGCGCGGGCCCGCCACAGCGCCTGGCGACGATCGAGCCCTGCGGAGCGGAAGGCGTCCGACCCCGCCAGGGTCTCGATGACGGAGACCGAGATCCCGGCGCGGCGGTGGAGCGTGGCGATATCGGGATAGGGCGCGTGCCGGGCGTCCACGATGCGTTCCGCATCCTCCTGGCGCAGGCTGCCGACCTGGCGCATGCCGAGACGGAGTGCACAGCACTCCGCGCGGCGACCCTCCCCCGCATCCTCTGCCACGTCCTCCAGGCTGTTGTCCCAGCCGCTCGCGTTGACATCCACCGGGCGCACCTCGACGCCGTGCTCGCGGGCGTCGCGCACGATCTGGGCGGGGGCGTAGAAGCCCATGGGCTGGGCGTTCAGCAGGGCACACGCGAACGCGTCCGGGTGGTGGCACTTGAGCCAGGAGGAGACGTAGGCCAGCAGCGCGAAGCTCGCGGCGTGGGATTCGGGAAAGCCGTAGTCCCCGAACCCCTCGATCTGGCGGAAGCAGCGCTCCGCAAGCTCAGGCTCGTAGCCGCGCGCCACCATGCGCCCCACCATCGTCTCCTTCAGCTGGCTGAGCGTGCCGCGCCGGCGGAAGGTGGCCATGGCGCGGCGCAGCGCATCGGCCTCGTCCGGCGTGAACCGCGCCGCCTCCATGGCAAGGCGCATCGCCTGTTCCTGGAAGAGCGGCACGCCGAGGGTCTTTTCGAGCACCCGGCGCAGCTCGTCAGGGGGGCCGTGCTCGGGCGCCGGCGCCGGGTAGATCACCTCCTCCAGCCCGTCGCGGCGGCGCAGGTAGGGATGCACCATGTCGCCCTGGATCGGGCCGGGGCGCACGATCGCGACCTCGATCACCAGGTCGTAGAAGCGGCGGGGCTTGAGCCGGGGCAGCATGTTCATCTGCGCCCGGCTCTCGATCTGGAAGACGCCGACCGTGTCGGCCCGGCACAGCATGTCGTAGACCGCCGGGTCGTCCTGCGGCACCGAGGCGAGCGTCAGGTCGAGGCCCTTGTGCCGGGCCAGCAATTCGAAGGCCTTGCGGATGCAGGTCAGCATGCCGAGCCCCAGCACATCGACCTTCATCAGGCCGAGCGCTTCGAGGTCGTCCTTGTCCCACTCAACGAAGGTGCGGTCCTTCATCGCGCCGTTTCCGATGGGCACGATCTCCTCCAGGGGGCCGCGGGTCAGCACGAAGCCGCCGACATGCTGGGAGAGGTGGCGGGGAAAGCCGATCAGCTCACCCGCGAGCGCCACGGTCCGGCGCAGCAGGGGATCGGCGGGGTCGAGCCCGGCTTCGCGCAGGCGGCTCGCGGCGACGCCCTCCCAGTGCATGTCCCGGATCGCGCCGGCGAGCGCTGCGGCGGTGTCCTCTGAGAGCCCCATGGCCTTGCCCACGTCCCGCGCCGCGCTCCGCCCCCGGTAGCTGATGACGGTGGCGGCGAGGCCCGCGCGGGCGCGGCCGTAGCGGCCGTAGATGTACTGGATCACCTCCTCGCGCCGCTCGTGCTCGAAGTCGACGTCGATGTCAGGGGGCTCGCGCCGCTCGCGGGAGACGAAGCGCTCGAACAGGAGGTCGATCTGTGCCGGGTCGACGGCGGTGATGCCAAGGCAGTAGCAGACGGCGGAGTTGGCGGCCGAGCCCCGTCCCTGGCAGAGGATGCCCTTCTCCCTGGCGAAGCGCACGATGTCGTACACGGTGAGGAAGTAGGGCGCGTA
>JAPPNV010000063.1 GCA_028818565.1 Rhodospirillales bacterium
GAACTTCAACCGGAATACACCTTAGCTCTGCCGTCAGCCTGTCCGAAAAGGCGAGGCCACCTCAAGCACTGCGTCCGGCGCAAAACCCTCCCCGTCACGATCCGGCAACCAACATCTGTGTCTCAATAGTTCGCGTAGTGAGGTGGCTCCACCTTTTCGGACAGGCTGACGGCAGAGCTAAGATGTGAACACATTGAGACGATGATGGCGAGTTAGGTAATCTGATCAGGGTGGCTTATCATCCTGCGTAAGTATCTATTATATTGTGCTTTCTTCTATGAGCAAGGACAATCGGAAGAAGTGCCGTGCGTGCCTTAACGCGTTATTAAGGGGTATGATCAGTTGCAATCAGGGAAGTAGGATGCGTATCTGTTGTTCAGCGCCCACATTGGACGCCGATCGGCGCGGCAACGTGTTGATTCTCTTGGAAGCTGGGGGGTCAAATGCCGATGCTTAACAACAGCCGACCCGGCATCCGACTCGACGAGCGGCTCTCCAATGACGATGAGATCAGGCGAGCAGCCGATTCCGCCCGATCAACGCGCCCGGCTCGCCCGTCGGAGCGCCGGAGGCGCGGGAGCGTGCCATATTACTTGGTAAGCTTCGATGACGTTACGCGCCGTCACCGACAATCCGGGCAGGGCGACCCAGGAAGGCGGCCGCGCACCGGTTAGCGACATAACGGTAGCCTCGGCAATGGCGGAGCCCTGGTCGTAAGGTCGCTGGGCGCCGATGCCCTTGATCAGCCCGCCCTTCGCCATTTCGATCGCGGCGTCGTTACCGAGGTCGATGGTCGTAATCGGCACCTCGATCCGCTTATTCCGCAGAGTCGTCAGCGCGCGGATCGCCGGCTCGTCCCAGACGGCGAAGAGGCCGTGCAATCGGGGCGTGGAGTCCAGAATTCCAGCAACCGCGCCCTCAACACCGTCGAGATCGGCGAACTCCGCACGGACGAGGTGCACATCCGCGCGCTCGCTGTCCATCCAGCGCCTGAACGCGATCTCCCGCTCGTTGGTTGCGAAGAAATCGACGCCGTAGGCGAGGACCCCGACGATTCCACCGGGCGGTATGTGGTCGGAGAGAACTTTCGCCGCGATCTGACCAAGGCCGAAATTGTCCGCCGATACCACGGTGACATAGTCGGTACCGGGCAGGAACCCGACCGGCGCATTGTCCATCAACAGCAGCCTGATGCCGGCGTGCGACACCCTCCGATGAGCTTCGGCCACGGCAGTGTTGCCGATGGGAATGCTGATGACCGCGTCCGGCGCTACCTCGATGAGGCGGTCGAGTGCACCGATCTGGGTGTCAATGCTGAACGCGCAATCGATCACATCGACGACCACTGCGGAATAGTGGCCGAGCGTGCTGACGATGCCGGCAAGCTGCTGCTTGGACCAATCGCTCTCGGTCGTGTGGAGAACGACGGCAGCGGTGAACCGTCGCGCACGCGCGGCGTGCTGATCCTCTTCGCGAAGAGACAGCCGCTCCGGCGGGGCCGCAATCTCGCCGTGCGGCCCCAAGCCCCTGATGGTCGTCGGTCTAGACTGCATCGGCCGTCCCGCAACGACAGCAGCCTACCATTATTGCGCCGCAAGGGGGTCGAAACCAGCGGGGCGCGACTTCAGCCAAGGGTCTTACCCGGCTGGCGGCGGCTCTGTCCGCCGGCGTTGTCCGCGGGTTTTGGCTCAGTGCCCGGCGCTGGATGGCCGGCACCGGTCGCCTCCAGCAGGCGCTCGGCCCGGGCCAGCGCCTTCTCCAGGTCGGGGTGGGCGAGCGGTGAGCCGGCGGCGATCCACCCGCGCAGCACGTCGATCTCGAACAGCTCGTCTGCCGCCACGAGTGCTGCCCCGACAAGACTGGCCGATCGCCCGAGTTCCGACCGTGTGATCTGGAGGTCGCGGGTAACCAGAGGGTGGGAGTGCCGATACACCGTCTCCCGGACCGAGGCGAGGAGGATATCGCCGGACTGCGCGATCGTGCCCGTCAGCACCACGAGCGACGGATTCAGCGTGTTCACGAGGCCCGCGATTGCGCCCCCCATCAAGCGGCCGCAGCGTGCGAGCAGGTCGGCGCTGAAGGAATCCCCGTGCTGGGCCGCGATAAGGACATCGGTGGCGGTGACCCCGCCGTTCTCTTCAAGCGCCAGGGCGAGATCGTCGCTGACTGCCTCGCGCGCGGCGCGCAGGCCCTCAGCCGCGATGGCGCCCGCCCCTGCCTGGGCTTCTAGGCAACCGGTGTTACCGCAGGTGCACACCGCCGAGCTCTTCTCGGCGGTGGCGATGTGGCCGATCATTCCCGCAGCCCCTTGGGCGCCCGCATGGGGCTGCCCGTTGGAGATCACCCCCGCCTTGATCTCCCGGCCGATATCGATCACCAGAAGATCCTTGGCACCCTTGTTGCCGCCGGCCCGGAACTCGCCGAGGGCCGTCATTTGAATGCGACTCCGCAGGCAGACGCTCGCCCGGTAACGGACCATGAGACGTTCCACGAACGGATGGTTCTTCCAGGCAGGCACGTTCGTCAGGCCGGGGGCGCCGAAGGCGCTGCCAGGTGCTTCCTCGACCGGCCCCGGCACCGCGATCGCAATCGACCAGACGTCTTCGTTCCCGCACTTGAGCTGTTCCAGCGCCCAGTCGAACAGTGTCGTGAGGCGGCGTTCAATCTCGGCGGGTTCGAGATCGCGCTCGGTGGCCTCGTGATGCTCGAAGAGAAGCCGGCCGGAGAGATCGGCGACACCGACGCCGAGGGTCGACTGACCGAACACCGCGACCAGGACGAGCCCCGCCTCCCGCCTGAAGCGGAGTAGCCGCGGCGCCCTGCCGCCGGAAGTCGGGCCGAGCCCGCCTTCTTCGATGAGGCCGAGATCGAGAAGCGTAGTCAGACGTTCGGCGACCGCAGCGCGACCCAGCCCGGCGTGCAGCTCGATGTCGTGGCGGGTGCAGGCGTCCCTGGACCTGAGGAGCCCGACGATTGATGCGAGACCATGCCACGCCGGATCGGCGCGACGCGCCTGTCGCCTGGCTTTCATATTGCGTTCAGACAATCCCGCCTTGAGCTCCTGCATCGCGCGAATCGCCCCCTGATCTGCCTAAATCCAGCATAAGTCCGACATTAGACGACAAAATACCGCTTTGAGTCAACAGATAAACGATAATACGCGTGAAAAACGGCAGAAATATCGATCTTCTGCAGAATTTCATTTGTAATACGCACTAATCAATGCGTAACCTTCGATGGTCGTCGCTTTACGACGGAGTGATCGAAGGGGAGGTGCATCATGAATAAGCTTGTCTGGCGCAGTGCCGCTGCGTCCGCTCTCTTCTCTCTGTTCCTGGCGGGCAGCGTCTCGAGCGGTCTCGCCGAAGATCCCACTGCCAACATCGACGCGGCCACGCTCGTGCCCGACGGCATCGTCGGGCCCAGTCAGGCTGGCGACCTGGCTTCCGATCCCGCGCTGGCGTGGCTGACCGATGAGGAATGCGCCGAGGCCACGGAGAAGCAGTTCAAAATCGGCATCGTGATGCAGACCATGAACATCGAGTGGTCGACCGAGCAGGTGCGCGGCATCACCGACGGTTTGGCGCGCTGCGGCGGCGAGGTGATCGCCGTGACGAATCCCGACTTCCTGGTCGAGAAGCAGATTGGTCAGATCGATGACATGATCCTGCTCAGGCCGGACGCCATCATCAGCATCCCGGTCGACGATGTCGCCACTGCCGCGTCCTACAAGAAGGTGCAGCAGGCCGGCATCAAGCTGATCATGATGGATAATGTGCCGGCCGGCCTGAAGCACAAGGAGGACTACCAGACGGTCGTGTCCTCGGACAGCCAGGGGCTCGGCGCGGTCTCGGCCCTGATCCTCGACAAGTACCTGCCCGAAGGCGCCGAGGTCGGCATCATTACCTTCGGAATTTCTTTCTACGTGACCAATGAGCGCACCAAGGGCTTCAGGGACAAGATGGCGGAGATCCGCCCCGACGTCGTGCTCAAGGAAGCACCGTTTCTGAACCCGAACGACGCCGGCAAGGTCGCCGAGAGCTTCCTGACCGCCAATCCGAAGATCGCGGGCCTCTTCACCGAGTGGTCGGCGCCGGGTCTCGACTCGGCTGCCGCGGCACGGGGTCAGGGCAAGGATATTCCCGGCGTCACCATCAATCTGGAAGGGGACGTGGCGATCGAGGTCGCCAAGGGCGGCATGATCAAGGGCCTGGCCTCCCAGGTGCCCTACGATCAGGGCCTGACCGAAGCGAACGCTGCGATGAAGAGCCTGCTCGGCAAGGAGCTGCCGCCCTTCCTCGCCTACGCCGCCGTTCCGGTCATTCAGAACAACGTAATCGAGGGCTGGGATACGGTCTTCCACCTTCCCGTGCCGGATGACCTGGAGTACGCGTGCGGCCGCAACCCGATCTGTTCCGGCGGCGAGTAGTCCGGCCGGGGAGCTGCGGAGGAATCGCGATGCCGACACCAATCGTCGACCACAACGGTGTACCGCTCGATCACGGCCGCACAAGGGTGAACGGGGTCCGCCTCCACTATGTGATAGGCGGCAGCGGCGATCCGCTGTTCCTGCTGCATGGAGTGCCGAAGACCCACTACCACTGGCGCTTCGTGATCCCTCTGTTGACCGAGCACTTCACGGTGATCGCGCCCGATCTTCGTGGGCTGGGCGATTCGCAGCACCCCGAGTCTGGCTATGACATGCGGAACATGGCCGAGGACATCGCCCAGCTTGCGACGCATCTGGGCTACGAGACCTTCGAGGTCGCCGGCGAGGACTGGGGCGCTTCCACGGCGTACCAGCTCGCAGCGGCCTACCCGGACCGGGTCAAGAAGCTCTGCTATCAGGAGATGATCCTGCCGGGGTACGGCCTCGAGGATTACTCATTCCTCACGAAGGAGAACGTCAGCACTTATGTCTGGCTCTGGCACATCAATTTCTACAATGTCCCGGACTTCCCGGAACTGCTGATCACCGGGCGGGAGCGCGAGTACTTCACCTACTTCATCAAGCACGAGTGTCACGACCCGACCGCGATCAGCGACGAGAACCTCGACGAGTACATTCGCTGCTACTCCTCCCCCGGCGGCCTGCGCTGCTGCTTCGGCATCTACCGGGCGACACTGGAGTCCGGCCGGCAGAACAGGGAGGCGGCGAAGACCAAGCTGAAGATGCCGGTGCTCGCGGTCGGCAGTCAGTACTTCATCGCCGAGGACAACGAGCGACAGATGCGTGAGGTCGCCGAGGACGTGCGCGGTGTCATTCTGCCGAAGGGTCACCAGCTCGCCGAAGAATGTCCGGAGGCTCTTGCAACCGAATATTTGAAGTTTTTCGGCGACTAGGGTGGGGGCGACGAGCCCCTGCCTGTCGGCCGATTGGGCATTCGGACGCGGCCCGACCGGGAGTTCAATAGACGAGGTGTTCTGTGCGGCCGAATAGGGAGGAGTGAGACCCGCCAGCTAGCCATCGGCAGTGACGGCGCCGAGAAAGGATGACCATGACCACCTGGAACAAGGCCTATCACGCCAATTGCTGGGGCGGCCTCGGCGGCGACGCGGTCGGCGTGACCTCGATCACCCGGCTGACTTACCGCACCTTCGGCGACATGGAGCAGGCGATCCGCGATATCGGCGCGCTGGGCTATCGCGGATGCGAGCTCTTCGACGGCAACCTTCTCGACTATGAGGGCCGCCTCTGCGATTTGAGAGCAATCCTCGACGCGAACGGGATCCGGCTTCTCGCGACCTACGCGGGCGCCAACTTCATCTTCGAGGAGATCCTCGAGGAGGAGCTGATCCGCATCGAGCGCGGAGCGGCGGCGGCGGCCGAGGCCGGCGCCTCGTATCTCGTGGTCGGCGGCGGCGCCAAGCGCGCCGGCGGAACCAGGCCCGACGATTTCAAGCGCCTCGGGGCGGGTCTCGAGAGGGTCGTCGCGATCGCCAAGAAGCACGGGCTCACGGCGCACTATCATCCACACCTGACGACGATCGCCGAAAACGCCGAAGATGTCCGTGCCGCCCTCGTCGAAACCTCGATCGACCTCTGCCCGGATACCGCCCACCTCGCGGCCGCCGGCGCCGACGTTCCGGCGCTCATTCGGGAGCATCGGGACCGCATCTCCTACGTCCACCTGAAGGGATTCCAGGCGGAACCCTTCGCCTTCACGCCGCTCGACGAGGGTAGCCTGGACATGGACGCGATCGTCGAGGCGTTACGCGACATCGCCTATTCCGGCTGGGTCCTCGTAGAGCTCGACAGTTGGCCCGATCCCAGGGAGGCCGCGGCCCGCAGCATGGCTTATCTGCAGAGCGCGGAGGCCGCACAGGCCTGAACCGAGAGATCGGCGCCGGCAGGCGGCGCAACGGTGACCTAGTTTCCAGCGAACGGTTGGACAGAATGACCAAGAACCTTAACATTGCTATGATCGGTGGCGGTTTCATGGGTAAGGCGCACGCGATGGCCTACGCCACAATGCCCATGTTCTTCTGGCCGGCGCCGGCCCTGCCCCGCAGGAAGGTCCTGGCCGACATCTCGGCGGAACTTGCCGCCGACGGAGCCACGCGATTCGGCTTCGAGGAATCGACCGCAGACTGGAAGGAAGCCGTCACCCGTGACGATATCGACGCCGTCGATATCGTCACGCCGAACGACAGCCACGCGGAAATCGCCATTGCAGCGCTCAAGGCGGGCAAGCACGTGCTCTGCGAAAAGCCGCTGGCGCGCTCAGGTGCCGAGGCCAAGACCATGCTGGACGCGGCCCGCAAGGCCGGCACGGTCACCATGGTGGCCTTCAACTACCGGCGCACGCCGGCCGTCGCGCTCGCCAAGAAGTACATCGAGGAAGGCCGCATAGGCCGAATCCTGAACTTCCGTGGCACCTACCTTCAGGACTGGTCGGCCGATCCCAACGGACCTCTCTCCTGGCGTTTCCAGAAGGAGATCGCAGGCGCCGGCACGGTCGGCGACATCGGCACACATGTCCTCGACTTCGCGCGTTACCTGGTCGGCGAGATCGTGGCCGTCAACGCCATGGTCCACACATATATTCAAGAGCGCCCTCTCCAGGCCGGTGGGCTGGACAAGTTGGGCGCGTCCGACAAGGGTGGCGGCGGGCCGCGCGGGGCGGTCGACGTCGACGACGAGATGATCGCGCTGTTGCGCTTCGAGAACGGCGCGGTCGGCTCAATCGAAGCAACGCGCAACGCCTATGGCCGCAACAATTTTCTGACCTTCGAGGTGCACGGCAGCGAAGGCTCCATCGCCTTCAACTATGAGCGGCTCGACGAGTTGCAGGTTATGTTCGCGAACGATGCGGCGGACGCACGAGGCTTTCGCACGGTTTACACGGGCCCCGCCCATCCCAATGGCGAGGCACTCTGGCCCATTCCCGGCCTCGGCATCGGCTATGGAGAGACCAAGATCATTGAGTGCCACGATTTCTTCTCCGCCATCGTGACCGGCGGGGAGGCAACGCCCGACTTCGAGGATGGCTGGCGCATTTCCGCGATCGCTGACGGGATACTCGAATCCGGCGAGACAAGTGGCTGGGTATCGCTCGGTTCATGAGCGACACGGAACCGGAACCGGCTGTCGCTCTAACGCTCAAGAACGCTTGGCACACGCTGATCGCGACGGGCGGCCTGATCTATGTCGGGCTGCTCGCGCTCATGATCGCCTTCGCCTTCGCCTCGCCCGTATTCCTGACCGCCGAGAACTTCGCCAACATCGGGCGCCAGACGACGCTGGTCTCGATCATGGCCGTTGGTATGGCGCTCGTGATCATCAACGGCGAATTCGATCTTTCCGTCGGCTCGACCATGGCGCTGTCCGGCGTTTTCGCCGCCATCACGATGAAGATGGTCGGGCACGAATGGATCGTGGGCGCCGTGGTAGCGCTGGCGACCGGCGCCATGGTGGGTATGGTCAATGGCCTGCTGACGGTCAAGCTGATGATGCCCTCGTTTCTCATCACGCTGGGGTCGCTCAGTATCGCGCGAGGATTGGCGCTGCTGGTCACCGGCACGCGCCCGGTGAATATCCTCAGCGAGGACTACGTTATGATCTTCGGCGAGGGCCACGTTGTCGGCATCCCGGTGCCGATCGTGTGGACCATCGTCTGCACCATCGGCGGCATCATTCTTCTCCATTTCAGCACGTTCGGCCGCAAGATTTACGCAACGGGCGGCAACACCACAGCGGCCCGCTATTCCGGCATCAACACGGATTTCGTCAAGGTCACGACGCTGACCATTACAGGCATGCTGGCGGGGCTGGCGGCGCTGGTTCTGACGGCGCGCTCGCATGCCGCCCGTCCCGACGCGGGCGCCGGGATCGAGCTGGACGTGATCGCGGCGGTGATCCTGGGCGGTGCTGCGCTCGGCGGCGGCACCGGAACGATCGTCGGTGCATTGGTGGGCAGCCTGATCATCGGCGTCCTCAACAACGGTCTCAATCTTGTGGGCGTCGACCCCTCACTGCAGCTCGCCGTGAAGGGCCTGATCATCTGGTTCGCCATCGCCCTCAGCCGAAGACGCGTCCGATGAGCGAGCAAGGACTCCCAAGGCTATTGTGATGATGAGCGGATCTGTCTCCGACCCGATCGGTACGTCGGCAGGGCCTGCCGAGGAGGCAAGATCGACCCCGCCGCTGATCGAGCTGGACGGCGTGGTCAAGCACTTCGGCAATGTGCATGCGCTGCGGGGCGTCCATTTCGACCTGCGCCCCGGCGAGGTCCATGCGCTGCTGGGCCAGAACGGCGCAGGCAAGTCCACGCTCATCAAGATCTTCGCAGGTGTTCTGGACAAGGACAGCGGCACCATTCGCATCGAGGGGCGGGAGACCGCGTTCAAGTCTGCCGCCGCGGCCCGCACCGCAGGCGTCGCCGTAGTCTATCAGGAGCTCAGCCTCGTGCCCTCGATGCGGGTGGCCGACAACCTCTTTCTCGCACGCGAGCCGGGCCGCTTCGGCCTCGTCAATAGACGCAAGCTGGTGGCCGACGCCCGGCGCTTCTTGGAGGAGCAGGGACTACCGCTCAATCCCACCGCGCGGGTCGAGCATCTGCCCTTCGCCTACCGCCAGCTGACTGAGATCGCCAAGGCGCTCTCCGGCGAGGTCCGCGTCCTGGTCCTCGACGAGCCCACCTCGTCGCTCTCGCGCGGCGAGGAGGAGATCCTGTTCGACGCGGTGCGCAAGGTCAGCCGCCAAGGTGTCGGCGTCATCTACGTCACGCACCGGTTGGAGGAGGTATTCAAGCTCTCCGACCGGGTGACAGTACTGCGCGACGGCGCCAATGTCGGCACCTTCGCGACCAGCGACGTAACCATGGAGCAACTGGTCGGTTCTATCGTCGGCCCCTCGGGCACGGGCGCGGCCAGCAGCAAGTCCGAGGACTACGAGCGCGCTCCACCGAGCGAGACGAGCCAGCCCGTGATCGAGCTCGTCGATGTGAACAACGATCGCCTCAATGGAGTCAACCTCGCGGTGCAGGCTGGTGAGGTTGTGGGCCTCGCCGGCATGATCGGCAGCGGCCGGACCGAGATCCTCGAGAGCATCTTCGGCCTGCGCCGCATCGCCTCGGGCGAGCTGCGTATAGATGGAGAAAATCGGAAGGTTCGGGCGCCGATCCAGGCGATCGGCCTCGGCGCCGGCCTGGTGCCGGAGGACCGCCATCTCCAGGGGCTCGTTCTCGATCACTCGATCGAGCGTAATGTCGCCTTGCCCCGCCTCGACCGCCTCGACTTCTTCGGCCTCTTCCGCCGGCGCGAGTCGAAAGCGCGGGCGCGGGCTGCGATCAACGGGCTCTCGATCGTGGCGCCGTCCACCGGGACCAGGGCCGCCGAGCTCTCCGGCGGTAATCAGCAGAAAGTGGTGTTCGGCCGCTGGAGCGATCCGACGCCCAGGCTGCTGCTGCTCGACGAGCCCACGGTCGGCGTCGATGTCGGTGCCCGCGAGCAGATCTACGAGGTCGTGCGCACCATGGTTGCGAACGGCGCGTCGGCGCTCATCGTTTCCTCCGACCTGGGCGAGCTGCTGATGCTGACCGACCGCATCGCCGTTGTGGCGGGTGGGCGCGTGGTCGACGTGATGCCTGTATCCGAGATCCGGAACGAGGAGCACCTCCACCAGATTGTCCAGGAGGCACAAGCGTGAGCCGCGAGCCCCATATGACGACGGAGGCGATCGACATCATCCGTCGACGGGTTCTCTCGGGCGAGGGCATGATCTACATCGCTTTCGTCGTCCTGATCATCGTGTTCTCGGTCTCCTCGCCGTTCTTCCTGACCCTTTCCAACTTCGAGAACATCGGCCGGCAGACGGCGCTGGTCTCAATCATCGCGGTCGGCATGACCTTCGTCATCGTATCCGGCGAGTTCGACCTTTCCGTCGGCTCGGTGGTAGCGCTGGCGGGCGTCACCGCGGCGATCGCCATGCGCCTGTTCGCCGACCACTGGTTTGTGGGCGCCCTGGTCGGGATCGCCACGGGCGCGTTGGTTGGGTTCGTGAACGGCTTCCTCACGGTGCAGTTCCGGACGCCCTCCTTCCTGATCACACTCGGCTCGCTCGGGATCGCCCGGGGCTTCGCCATGATGCTGACGGACACAAGACCGATCGTCATCACCAACGAGTCCTACTTCAAGATCTTCGGTGAAGGCCACGTGTTGGGGGTCCCCGTGGTGATCGCGTGGACGGCGGTGTTGATGGTGGCCGGCGCGATCCTGCTCCACTTCAGCACCTTCGGCCGCAAGGTCTTTGCCACCGGCGGCAACACCACCGCCGCCCGATACTCCGGCATCTCCACCTACCGCATCCGGATCGCGACGCTGACGCTGACCGGGCTCCTCGCGGGCTTCGCCGGCGTGGTGCTGAGCGCCCGCTCCCACGCCGCGCGCCCCGATGTCGGCGCTGGCCTGGAGCTGGACGTCATCACCGCGGTTATCCTCGGCGGCGCCGCGCTATCGGGCGGCCGGGGCACCATCGCTGGCGCTCTGGTCGGCAGCCTCATTATCGGCATCGTCAACAACGGCCTGGTTCTGGTGGGGGTCGACAGCTCCCTCCAGATCGCGATCAAGGGATTCATCATTTGGATTGCCGTCACCGCCCGGAGGCAGTGAACGGTATGGCACTGGCGGGCCAAGGCGCTCGCCTGAACGAGGGAGGCAACCATGAGAAAACACAATGGTCAGAAGAGTAGGAGGGCCGGCTTTCTCGGTGCGGTCGCCCTTTCTCTCGGCATTGCGGTGGCCGCAGCGGGCCAGGCGCATGCCGGAGGTTGCGAGATCGCCAATACTCTCGATCCGGCGGCTCTTGTGCCGGATGGCATCGTCGGCGGCGGCCCGTTCGGTGAATCGCCATCGACGGTGGACTCCGTGAAGCTGACCGACGAGCAGGCTGAAGCAGCGCGGGCGGCCAACTTCCGCATCGGCGTCGTCATGCAGACCATGGATATCGACTGGTCGACGCTGGTCGTGGCCGGCATTACCGACACGCTGGAGAAATACGGCGCCGAGCTGGTCGCCGTCACCAACCCGAGCTTCCGCGTCGACCGCCAGGTCGCGCAGATCGGCGACATGATCCAGCTCCAGCCCGACGCGATCATCAGTATCCCGGTGGACAACACCGCGACCGCCGAGGCGTACAAGTCCATCGCCGACGCCGGCATCAAGCTGATCCTGATGCACCAGGTGCCGCAGGGCCTGACCTATCCCGACGACTATCAGGCAGTGATCTCGCCCGACAACCAGGGCAACGGCCAGGTCGCCGCGCAGATGCTCGCCGCACACATCCCGCAGGACGGTGTGGTCGGGATCGTCGACTTCGGTGTCGACTTTTTCACTACCAACGAGCGCACACGCCGGGTGAAGTCGTGGTTCGCCGAGAACCGGCCTGATGTGACGATCAAGCAGGTGGACTTCGTCGACACGACCCGGGCGGGCGACGCCGCATCGAGCTTCCTGACGGCGAACCCCGACATCAACGGGATGTGGGTGGTGTGGGACGCACCCGCCATGCAGGTCGCGGCTGAGCTCAGGGCGCAGGGCAAGAACATCCCCATCACCACGATCGACCTCGGCATTCAGGCCGGCGTCGAGCTCGCCAAGTGCGGGCTGGTCAAGGGCATAGCCGCGCAGCAGCCTTACGATCAGGGCGTGGCGGAGGCAGAAGCCGCGCTGCAGGTGCTGCTCGGCAACCAGCCGCCGCCCTGGATCGTGCTGCCTGCAGTTCCGGTGCTGCCCAGCAACCTCACCGAGTCCTACCGGGTGGTGTTCCACGAGGATCCGCCGCCGGAGCTTCTCAAGGCCTGCAAGGCCGAGAACGGCTGCATGTAGTAAGCAACGGCGAGCCGCCGGCGGCTCCCCGGCTGCCGGCGGCCGCATTCAGGGAGGTCTTGGAATGGCTGAGACGCACCTCAGCGCCTATGGCGGCGATACGCGCAGAACCTTCGACGCGACGGGCTTCTTCCGCCTGGAGCAGACGGACGAACGGTGGTGGCTGGTGGATCCCGACGGCGCGGCCTTCATCTCCATCGGCGTCAATCACGCCGACGAATCCAATCTCAAGTATCCCCACAACCGGGATATCTGGAAGCAGAAGTACGGCTCGCGCGAGAGCTGGATCCGCGATGGCGTCGTCAAGGACTTCAAAGCGTGGGGCTTCAACACCATCGGTTGGACGCAGGAGTACATCAGCGGCGACTGGGGCGTCGCGCTCGACTGGTTCGGCGATCCCATCGACCTCGGCCATTCGTCGGCGCCATGGCCGGCGGCTGACTTCAGGACTGCCGACATGCCCTACGCCATTCTGCTGCGGGTCGCCGAGATCGAGGACTGGAAGGGCCAGCCCGCCTTTCCCGACGTCTATCACCCCGATTTCGATGTCTACTGCGAGTACCTGGCACGGAGCATCTGCCTCGACCACGCCGATACTCGCAATTTGCTCGGCTACTTCCTCTGCGACATCCCGTCGTGGCTGCCCCATGCCAGCGGCCGATTCTTTACGGGCTTCGAGGGCCTGGGCGAGGAGGCACATGCGACCAAGCTCTATGATGTCGCCAGCAGGTATTACGAGACCATCACCCGGCATGTCCGGGCGCACGACCCCAACCATCTCATCCTGGGCGATCGCTACAACGGGAACAAAGGCATTCCGGAGGCAGCGTTGCGCGCAATGAAGCCCTTCGTCGATGTCCTGTCGATCCAGTATTTCTCCGGGCCCACCATGGACGACCACCTCGCCATGAGGAACGCCTTCGCGGCGTGGCAGGCGATCACGGAGAAGCCGGTCCTGAACGCCGATCTCGGCAATTGGACGGCGACCAAGCTCAACCCGAACCGCAGCACCGGCCTGTCATCGCAGGCAGAGCGCGGCAAGAATTACGTCGAGTCGCTCACGCCGATGATCGAAGAACCCTGGTTCATCGGCTGGCACTGGTGCGCCTATGTCGAGAACACCGCTAGAGGCTGGGGCATAAAGGACCCGTGGGATGAACCCTATCTCGACTTCGTGGAGCCGGTGGCGGCTTTCAATCGGGGAATCTACGACAAGGTGTTGTTAAGCGTTGAATATTGACCCCCCACTATAAAACTGATTCAATGGGTTACTGTGCCGATCGGCGTCCAACACGCGCGCCGAACAACAGCACAGACCGACCATGGTCGTTGCTTGGCGCATGGGTTCGGTGCCGAACGGCGCGTTAGTCCTTTGACCTTGCTGTACTGCGGAAGGTCAACAAGGGGCGCTCAACAACAGCCCGGCCGGCCGACGTCACCGACTTCGCGCAATTCTATGTCGTCTCTGACACCGTCCACCGCTCCAGAAGGTCCTCTTCGATATCCGCCGTGATCGTTTCGCGTTGCCGCCTCAGGGGGTTGTCAGCCGAATCGAACTTGCGTCCTTCCATGCAGGAGAGCGGTCCGATCCGCCTCATCCGGTGGTGTGTCTCTTCCTTGTCCCTTTCGTATTCCTCGTTGTCGAATCCCATCACCTCGACGACATAGCGCGCCCTGTCGCGGGGATTGAACCGGCCGTGGTGTTTGGGATGACCGGGACCTTCGGGGAGGTGGCTGTAGGCGCCAGGCCGGGTGACGGTGATCAGGAAGTCCGGCAGGCAGGGGCCGCCGGCGACCTCCGTCCGGGTCAGGGGTTTCTCGAGCTCGACCCGGACGGCGCCGCCGAGCGCCTTTTTCAGTTTCGCGCTTTCCGTCAAGTTCCGGACCAGGGAGCGGAGGGATCCGAGAGCCCTCCGCTCGTAGTGCGAATCGACCGGGATCGGGCAGTTGGCGGCGACGATCGGATGCGCACAGGCCTTCGTGCATTCCCACCGCCTGCCGTCCCCCGAGCGCTCCACGACTCCGAGGAACAGGTATGGACCGCGTACCGGTTTGTCGCCGATGATCGGACGGACCACCGGAGTGCGCACCTTCACGTGACCCAGCTCCCTGTTCTTGCCGTTGACCTCGTATTCGCTCACATCGCGGGCGAACCAGCAGAGGAGGGCGAAGGGCTCTTTGAACTCCGGCCGGTCCCGCCTGGCGACGTCCAGCCTTTTCCCGACTTCGCCTGAGTTCCAGCTCTTGGGGTCGGTGAACAGGAACTCCGACGCCGGCACTTCTGGCGGGAGGTAGAATTGCTCCGCGGCTTTCTGAATTGCCATGAGCCAATCCCTGGTTGCCGCGAGATCATTCTCCGACGAGGAAAAGCCGTCTGCGACTGCGAGCCTGTGCAGCCGTGCGGTGCTCATCAGCGTCCACAGAACGCCCCGCATGGTCCGGGGCCGCTGGCCCTGCGACAGGCCCCGGCTCTTCCTGTTGACGGGGAAGTCCGGATCGATGTCACCGTGGGGGGCATCCGCGCGGGAGATGAGGTTGAAGACGTCGCTGTAAACGATGGACGGCTTGGGCAGCTCCTCCACGCGAAACACGCAGTCCTCGGCATGAGCCACGTCATGCCCGCGCAGGTTGACGGGGAATATCCGCTTCGGCCGCGTCCGTCGGGGTCCGAGGAGGGGACCCCTTGGCAGGTCCGGCCGGCATCCGCACTCGATCCTCAACTCGTCGCGATGCACCTCCTGCATCAGCGAGAAGTGTGGCTCTTCCTCCGGTCCCGCCCGGCCCTTCTTCACAGCCTCGATGCTGCGTGCCTCGTCCGGTGTGAGCTTCCGGAGGCGTTCTCCGCTCTCCTTGTCCACGAGATAGAAAGTCGTCATCCGCCGAGCGACACCTCCGGTTCCGGCAAGGGGAGCGGGACGCACGGCATCGCGCGGCGGTGGGGGCCGGGCGACGGACACGGCGCGCGCGCCGCCGTTCCCCTTGGGGTCGATACTCCCGCTCTTATGGACAACGGTTCCATCGAGCTCACCAGCGCGGAATGCTCCGGTGGTGGTGAGGCCCATGCTGCCACGCGATCTCCCGCCTCCTATTCAGCTCACGGTTTTGCTTGCGCTCCTTCTCTTTGCGCACCTCCTCGTCCTCCCAGTAAGTGCGCCAGCAGCCGCCGATCAGCGTGCCGAACGACAGGCTCCTTCTCCCGAGGGGTCCGTCGTCCGAACGCGAGTAGACCTCCAGGGTGCAACGGTCTTCGAGTTCGTATTTTGCTGCCTCCCTCCAGACGAGCCCTCCCTCGAATTGCACGACCTCCTCTCGGCCCGCGCCATCGCTTTCACCCGATCCCCACGACCTCGGTTTGACGACCTCGGTCCACCGCAGCGAGTCGTCGCGGACGAGTTTCCTTCCGCACTTGATGGAAAAGTCGTCGATAGGCACGGAACGATCGTGCCCCACCGCCTCCGTCTTCGGAAGACGTTTCTCGATGCGCGCGCTGACGTCGAGACGGCTCTCCCAGTTCAGAAGACCTTTCTCGATGCTCTCGCGGATGTCGGGACGGCTCTCCCAGTGCGCCTGCAGCGTCCCGTCGTCGAGCGCCGCCCGCGCGTCTTCCGTGAACCGCCGGATTCTTTCCTGGAACCTCTCCCACCCGGAAGGCTCCGTCCGTGGGACCTCGCTTCGCTCGGCGTCGATCTCGAGTTGGAGGCTCCGCCGTTCCAGCCTGCCCATTGCCCGGAGGAGCTTGACGACGACCATCCATTCCGCCGCGCGGGCGGCCTGTTCTTCGAGCTCTGCCTGCAGACGCCGCCGGGCCTCTTCGTCCAGCTCATGCTTCCTTGCGAGACGCTTCGCCTCGTCGACCGCATCGCGATGGGCATCGTCATGGAATGGCAGGATCCCCCGGCCGCGCGCGGCTTGCGCGGTCTCCCCGATCCGCTTCATCGAGGCGTCGAACAGATCGTGGCCACGGAGCTTTGCGAGCCGGTCGAGGGCGCCCTCAATGGCCGCCGCTTCCTCTCCGAGCCGGTCAAGATGAGGCCGCCACGTGTCCGGGTCGTCGAGCATGCCCTGCCAGCTGCGCCTTGCCGCCTTGCAGTGGTTCCACCAGGCAGCGTAATCCCCCAGCTCCACGAGGAGCTTGCCGGCGGCGTGGCTCTTCAGCGTGAAGCGCTCGTCGAGAAGCCGTGTCGTCTTCCCGTGCAGCGCTACGATCTCCGAGCGCAGGCTCTCGCAGGCCCTGGCATCGGCGACGACCCTCTGGGCCGTCGCGGCGTAGCGCGAGGGCAGGTGCGGCAAGAGGGCGAGCGCTTGGGCCTGTTCGAGGAGGACATCGTGACCTCGGGCATAGTGCGGAATCGTGCCCGCCGCCCGGGCCCGCACGTTCACCTCCTGAAGCCGCGCCTCGAACGCCAGGATCGCCTCGTCGCGAAGCCGCGTCCGTTCGAGCGTCTCGACCGCACCCTCCAGACCGGCGCGCCCGCCCCGCATCCCGTGGAGATGGCGTGCGGCATCGCCGTCCGCCCCGAGCAGGGTCCGGCCCGCTTCCAGAAGTGCCGCTCCCTCCCCGCGCCAAGCATCGTATCGGGGAAGTTCTTCCACGTCGCATCGCCGCGCCTGGGCCGCCCAGTCGAGCTCCGGCCAGCGCCGCCAGCTCTCCTGGATCCGCCCGGTCAGGTTCCTCACCTCGCGGTCGCGCGCGAGATGTTCCTTGTGCTCCGCCAGCATGGTGTCGGTGAGGCGGCGCATGTCCTCCGGCAGATCCTCGATCGTGGACAGCGCCGCCGCCCGCGCCATCACGCCCCCGTAGCCGGGAAGGAAGAAGGGTATCGCCGCCCTCTCTTCGGCCTGTCGCCGGAGAGCCTTCCAGTCTTCGGCCAGGGCCGCGAACACCTCCAGGTCCACGGCCGGTATCTTCGCGGGATCGACGCCCAATGCCTCCAGCGCACCGTCCTCCGTCACCGCTCGCGCCTCGAGAAGCTCGACCAGCGCCTCGCGGTCGTCGGTCAGCAGCAGAAACGTCTCCGAGACCCGGCTGAGCTCGACATGGAACAGCTCCCGGTCCGCCGCGCCGCCGGCATCGAGAACCGCGATCGCCGCCCGCGCCGTCCGTCCCTGCGCCGCGTGCACCGTCGAGCAGTAGGCGTGATCGAGATGGCGGAGCTGGGGGTTCGTCAGTGCAAGGTTGAACTCGCGGCCTTCCCCGTCGCGGAACCGCACCCGCCTGTAGTCGATCTCCACGATCTCCGCCTCGCCGCCGTTGACCAGATCGGGCGCGCCCGTCTGGCCGAAGCTCCTGGGTGGCACCTTGTGGTTGCGGGTCCAGCGGATCCGGTCGCCCGCCCTGAGCTCGATCCGCTCGGTGTCGCAGATGCGGAGATACCAGGCCGCATTGCCCGAGGGCCGGAAACGGCGCTCCTTGCCGTCGGGGTGGGCAAGGATCACCATGCCCTCCTCAGTACCGATGACGGTGCAGACATCGTCCCTCCGGCAGCCGTAGTGGTCCCGGTGGAACACGGCGATGTCGCCCGGCTCGTAGCTTCCGATCTCGGAAGCCTGCGCCCGGGTGAGGCGGCGGTCGACCAGCCGGTCGATCTCCAGCGTCCGCCCGTGCAGGATGCCCTCCCGTTCCAGCCATAAGCGCACCGCCTCGTTGGCCTGGCGGCGGATCGCGTGGGTGGGCGCGAGCAGCAGGGTATCGTCCCTCTCCTCCGGCGGCAGCGCGATCCAGTACATCGCCGCCTCGTGGCCGAGCTCTTCCCGAGGCGCCTCCCGCACCCGATCCCCGAGGCCCTCGATCGCCGCGCCCGGCTCGCCCTCCCGCGACAGCAGGACGGCCCGGAGCAGCTCGCGGTCGCGCTGGCGCACCACCTCGTCCATGGTGGCGGTCGCCATGCCCGCCTTCTGCAGCAGCCGGAAGGGCTGGCCCGCTTCCACCGGCCGGAGCTGCGCCGTGTCTCCCACCAGGGCCACGCGGGCCACACCGAGGCGTGCGGCGATCCGGAGCAGCTCTTCCATGCGCACGGTGTCGATCATCGCGGCCTCGTCGACGGCCAGCACGGAGCCCGCGTACTCCTTGCGTGCCCGTGCGAGGCCTTCCTCGTCCGACAGGTTCCCGAAGCGGGTGAGGAAGTACTGCAGTGTGCGCGACGGAATCCCGGCCTCGCGCTGCAGCACCCGCGCCGCGGCAGCAGACGGCGCGAGGCCATGGATCCTCCTCTCGCCGAGGAGTTCCTTCACTTCGTGCAGCATGGTCGTCTTGCCGCTGCCGGCATCCCCCTGGACGCCGATGACGAGGTCGTCCGCGAGCAGCACCGCCCGGACCGCCTCCTTCTGGCCCCTGGTCAGGCGGGTCCCGTCGAGCCGCCTCTCCACCGTCTCCCCGTTCGCCAGCGCCTTGCCCTTTCCACGCCCCTCACGCATCGCGGCCAGCACGCGGCGTTCGGCCTTCACCGCCCGGTCGGTGACGAAGGCCCGGTCCATGCCCCGGCGCTCGACCTCGATCAGCTCGCCGCCCCCGACCAGGCGCCCGATCGCCTCGTCGATCGCGGCCAGGGTGTAGCGCCCCGGCGCATGGCCCAGCGCCACCGCCCGGATCTCCGCTTCCGGCAGGCCCAGGCGTTCCAGGTGTTCCAGGATCGCCCGGCGCCGGCCCGAGAAGGCATCGATGAACGAGCGCTCGTAGCCCGCAAGCTCGAACCCCGGTACCGGCCCTATCATGCGTGGCGTCACCGCCATGCCGAGCCCCTGAAGGCGCCGCGCCAGCTCGTTCCGGTAGTACGCCCCCATCAGCTTCTGGCTGCGGCGGATCTTCGTCGGCTCCACGCTGCGCCACTCGCCCGACGCATTCCGCGTCATGTTGGCCAGCACGCAGTGGGTGTGCAGCTGCGGGTCCTGGTCGCGGCTCGTCAGGTGACCAAGTTCAACGCAACCGTGGACGAGGTGACCCGCATTCCCGACCTGGTGCGCCAGGCCTTCCGGGTTGCCGTATCGGGCAAGCCCGGCCCGGTGCACCTGCAGTTCCGGGGCAACGAGGGGCAGATCGACTACGAGGAAGCCGAGATGGAGGCCCTCGCGGAAGAGCTGTTCGCGCGCGTGCCGCCCTTCAGGCCGGCGCCGGCGCCCGAGCACGCGCGCGCGGCGCTCGACGCCATCGAGGCGGCCGAGCGGCCGGTGTTCGTCGCCGGCGGCGGGGTTCGTGCATCGGGCGCGGCTGAGGAACTGGTGGCCCTTGCCGAGCGCCTCGCCATCCCCGTCGCGACCTCTCTCAACGGCAAGGACACGATCACGGGCGATCACCCGCTCTCCGTCGGCGTCGTCGGGACCTACTCGCGTGAGACCGCCAACCGGGTCGTGGGCGAGGCCGATCTCGTCTGCTTCGCAGGCTCCGAGACCGGCGGCATGACCACGCACTTCTGGCAGGTGCCGCCCATCGGCACACCCGCCGTGCAGATCGACATCGAGCCCCAGTCCCTCGGCCGCAACTACCCGCTCAAGGCGGCGGTCTGCGCCGATGCCAAGATGGCCCTCGACTGGATGCTGGATCACGCCGATCCCCGGTCGGCCGAGCGCCGGGGCGCGTGGACCGCCCGCGCCCGCCAAATCGTCGCAGAGTGGCACGATCGCTACCGGCCGCTGCTGGAATCAGACGCCGTGCCCATCAGGCCGGAGCGCATCTGCCACGAACTCACCCGGCACCTGCCGGACGATGCCATCGTCATGGCCGACACCGGTCACTCGGGCATGTGGATGGGGGGCATGTACGACCTGCGCTCGCCCCGGCAGAGCTACATCCGGAGCGCCGGCCATCTCGGCTGGGCCTTCCCGGCGGGCCTTGGCGCGAAGTGCGCCGCTCCCGAGCGCCCGGTCTTCGTCTTCACCGGCGACGCCGGCTTCTGGTACCACCTCGGCGAGATCGAGACGGCGGTGCGCTGCGGCATCAACACCGTCACCCTGGTGAACAACAACAGCTCCGGCAACCAGGGATCGCCGGGCTTCGATCGCGCCTACGGCGGGCGGCAGTCCGAGCAGGGGCGCGAGCTCTGGACCTACAGCGACGTCAATTTCGCCACCATCGCCGAAGCCATGGGGGCGCTGGGCCTCCGCGTGGAAAACCCCGGCGACATCCCCGGCGCGCTCGAGACGGCCTTCGACGCCGACCGGCCGGCGGTGATCGACGTCGTGAGCGACATCGAGGCCCAGGCCCCGCTCGCGGTGATCGGGGGGCCGTCCGCACCCTGACTGATCCGGCCTGAATGTCTCAACGCAGTTACGGCTCGCGTCTGACTTGGGCGAGCTTGCGTTGCCGCGCCAAGCCCGCGAGGCGATCGCGGATTGTCCGAAACAGGCCCGCAGGCAGAACGCCATACGCCCACTGGCCCGGTGCGACGGGCAGAAGGTCTGGCCCTGGCCATTCGAACCTGTTCACCTCCGACACGATAGCCCAGGATCGCTCCGGATCCAGGCCGAGACGGCGCTTGGTCAGCGGGGGTATCTCAACACCCGTCGCGGGATCGTCGGGCTTTCGGTGTGTAATCGGAGCGACGAGGACGATGTTGCCGTGTTCGTCGTCGGACTCCACCGCCATGACGATGACAGCGGGGCGGTACTTGGAGCCTTCTTCTCGACCCTGCGTCGCGTCGCGCTGCCAGAGATAAGCGTAACTGATGACGAGTCCGGGCTGCGGATCAGGAATCCGCGCCATGCTCGGTCGTCAACTCGTGATCGTATCGGGCGGCCTCGGCCGGCGGTTTGGCGCGGCTGATCGCGTCGATCTCGGCGTCGGAGAGCTCTTCCACGGCAAGCGCTTGACGGTCCCGCCGCTTGAGGCGCTCATACTCGTCGACCGAGAGGATCACGAGCCGGTCCCTTCCGTTCCGGCTGATCGCCAGCGGCGCCTTCAGCGCCTCGTCCTGACAGCGCCCGAAGTTGCGCTGGAACTCGCGTGACGTGACTCGCTGCATGTCCTTCGCTCCGGTTCGCACAGTCTGCATAATACGGATTGTCAGACATCTCGTCGAGCAGCGACCAGGCCCCGCTCGCGGTGATCGGCGCCGGCGGATGAGGCACGGGACGGCGCGCCCTCTGGTTGCGCGCCGCCCGGCCTCGAACGGGAACGTTTACTTCTTCAGGCGGGTCCACATGGTGTCGTAGACCTCCTGGGTCGCCTGATCGCACACCGCAACGAAGGTGCCGGCGGGCGCATCGGCAGGCGGCACGGACTCGGGCTGGCTGGCCAGCTCCGGATCCAGATGCGGGCCCACGCCCTCGACGCCCGCCGCATAGCGCGCGTAGTTGGTCACTGCGGCGATGTTCTCGGGCTCCAGCAGGAAGTCCATGAACTTGATCGCGCTGGCCCGGTTGGGGGCGTCCTTGAGCAGCACCACATTGTCCATCCAGACGACGTAGCCCTGGCGCGGATAGGCGTACTCGATGTTGGCGCCCTCGGCGCGCGCCTTGGCGCCGAAGCCGTTCCAGATCATCCCCACGGCGGCATCGCCGGAGACGAGCACGTCCTTGGCGCCGTCGGAGTTGAACGAGGCCCAGTGCGGCTTGGCCGCCTGCAGCAGCGCATCGAGCGCCTTGAGCTGCTCGCGGTCGGTCGAGCACTGGGGAATGCCGAGATGGAGCGAGGCCAGCAGCATGACCTCGCCCTGGGCGTCGAGCACGTTGATCTTGCCCTTCAGCTCGTCCGGCGGGTCGTAGACGATGCCGGTGTCGTTGATGTCGCCCTGATAGACGTCCCGGTTCACCGAGAAGCTGGTCGAGCCCCACTGGTAGGGGATCGAGTGCTTGCGGCCCATATCGAAGGGCACATCCAGCCACTGCTGCTGGATGTTGCCGAAGTTGGCGAGCTCGCCGTCCGCCACGGTGTCGAGCATGCCTTCGCCGATCATGATCTCGACCATGTAGTCGCCCGGCACGGCCACGTCGTAGGAGCCGAGCTTGCCGGCCTTGAGCGAGGCGAGCATCGCCTCGTTGGAATCGAAGGTGTCCATGGTCACCTCGATCCCGGTTTCGGCCGAGAACTTGTCCAGCAGCTCCTGCGGGATGTACTCGAACCAGTGATAGATCGAGAGCTTCTCCTGAGCCTGTGCCGCGCCTGCGACAAGGGTCAGGGCTAATGCCGCTATTCCGGCTTTGAGTAAGGTCCGCATGACTCCCTCCTTGGTTGCGGTGGTTTACGGTGAGGTTTACGCCTCCGCCTTCGCTCCGGGACGCCCGTAACGGCTGATGAAATAGGAGAGCGTCACGATCAGGATCGAGACGGAGAGCATGAGCGTGCTGAGCGCCATGATGTTGGGTTTGATGCCCTGCTTCACGGCCCCGAATATCGCCGTGGGCAGGGTCTCGATGCCGGCGCCCTTGATGAAGTTGGTGATAATGAAATCGTCGAGAGAAATAATGAACGCCAACAGAAAGCCCGCGAGAATTCCAGGCGCCATCAACGGCATGAGAACGCGCAGAAACGCCTGGAAGCGGCTCGCGTACAAATCCTGCGCGGCCTCCTCGTAACTGCCGTCGATCCCTTGCAGGCGGGCCGCAATCGGCAGGTACGCAAAGGGAATGCAGAAGACGATATGGGCTACGAGTATCGACAGATAGCCGAGCGTGAATCCGATGGCGCTGAAGAAGACCAGCGTCGCCACGGCGGTGACGATCTCCGGCACCATGATCGGCATGCTGATCAGCGCGAGGTTCAGCGCCTTCCCCTTGAAGGCCCCGCCCCGCACCATGGCGACCGCCGCGGCCGTCGCGATGATGGTGCTGGCGACGGCGGCGGAGAGCGCGATGGTCAGCGAGTTCCACGCCGCGTCCTTGAACTTGGCCGATTCCGGCCCGGTGAAGATGTCCATGTACCAGCGGAAGCTGAACCCGCCCCAGCGGGTGATCGAGAGCGAGTCGTTGAAGCTGTAGACCATCACCACCAGCAGCGGCGCGTAGAGCACCACCAGGCAGAGGATCGTCACCGGCAGGAAGCCGGGATAGCGCTTGATGTTGAGGCTGCGCCGCATCTCAGCTCGCCTGCTGCGCGCTGCGCCGCGCCTGCCGGCGCGCGTAGATGAAGAGCGCGATGAGCACGAGCGAGAGCAGGATCATCGAGGCGGCCGCGCCGAAGGGCCAGTTGCCGGCGTTGCCCTTGAACTGCTCCTCGATGA
>JAPPNV010000107.1 GCA_028818565.1 Rhodospirillales bacterium
GCCCGACGCCGAGGCGTGGGACGGGATCAGCGTCGAGCAGGCCTACGACCGGCTTCCCGAGCCGGAGCCCGACACGGGTCCGCCCGGCGACGACGGCAATCCTTCCCCCGGCGGCGATGCCGGGGGCGCCGGTCCGGGTGCGGACGACGATTCCCCCGAAGACGGCGATGGTGATGGCAGCGACGCCAACGGTCCTTCCGATCCGGCTAAGGCTGATGCCAATCATGAACCGGACGATTCCGGAGAAGACGGCGGCTGTGATACACCGCCAAGCCACGATCCCGCCGGCACCGGCGAGGTCATGGACGCCCCGGCCGGAACCGCCGACGGAGACGACGGCCAGTCCGGCCCCTCCGCGAGCGGCATCGCCGCCGAGGAACAGGCCTGGGACGAGGCCATGCACCAGGCCGCGAGCCTGGCAAAGGCCGAGGGCCGGTTGCCGGGGGCCATAGAGGAGACCGTCCGCGGCGCCCATGCGTCCACGCTCGACTGGCGAACGCTCCTTCGCCGCCACATGACCGACGCGGCAAAGCGCGATTACTCCTGGAGCGTTCCCAACCGGCGCTTCATCGACACCGGCCTCTACCTGCCCTCGATCCGTTCCGAAGGGATCGACACGATCGCGGTCATCGTCGACACCTCGGGGTCGCTCGATCCCGACACACTCGCCGACTTCTGGTCGGAGGTTCGCGACATCGCCACGGAGATCGAGCCCGAACGGGTCCTCCTCCTCCAGGTCGACACCGCTGTGCGGGACACGGCGGAGTTCGCCGCCGGCGATCTTCCCGAAGACATCATCGTCAGGGGCCGGGGCGGGACCGACTTCCGGCCGGGCTTCGCCTGGCTGGACGAGAACGGCATCACGCCCGGCGTCTGCCTCTATTTCACCGACATGGAGTGCTCGCGCTATCCCGAGACGGAGCCGCTGTTTGCCGTGACCTGGGTGAACCATGGAGACCCGCCCGGCGACTGGAACCGCGAGCCCTGGGGCGAGCGCATCGACATCGCCCCGTCATGACGGCCGCCTGCGGCAGACAACGGTCGCGCTTCGACACCCACCACCGGGCCTATCGCCTTTCGCAGCCAGCCGGATTGCGACGCCACCGCCCCGAAAGGGGCGGCACACCATAGGGAGGCCGAGCGGAGCGGACCCGGAGGCAGGTTCGGGACGGCCGGAGAGCGCCGTCCCCGCCACACAACTGGAACCCATCCAAGGAGACACGCATGAACGCCATCGCCCCCAGGGCCGAGCCCCTCATCCGGGAGATCCCGCTCTCCCGGCTCGCGCTTGCGCCCGAAAACGTCCGAAGGACCCCGCCCGATCCCCTGGCCGACGCCGAGCTCAGGGCTTCCATCGCCGCCCACGGCCTCCTCGAGAACCTCGTCGCCCGCACCGCCGATCCCGGCAGTGAAGGCGGCGGTTTCGCCGTGATCGCCGGCGGCCGCCGCCTCCGGGCGCTCCAGGCGCTCGCGGAGGAGGGCGTCATCGAGGCCGATCATCCGGTGCCCTGCCTGGTCGCCGCCGATCCGGATACGCTGGGAGAGCTGTCGCTCGCCGAGAACGTCGTCCGCATTGCCATGCACCCGGCCGACCAGGTCGTGGCCTTCACGAAGCTCACCGACGCCGGCCAGCCGGTCGCCTCCGTCGCCGCGCGCTTCGGGCTCTCCGAGCGTCTCGTGGAGCAGCGCCTGCGCCTCGGCGGCGTCGCCCCGGAGCTCCTCGATGCCTACCGGGCCGGGCAGATCGATCTCGAGACCCTGAAGGCCTTCTCCGTCACCGCCGACCATGCCCGGCAGAGGACCTGCTGGGAACAGGTCGCGGGCCAGGGCTACCGCCCCTCCGCCTGGCAGGTGAAGCGGATTCTCACCGAGGAACGGGTGCCGGGCGCGGCGGGGATCGCCCGCTACGTCGGCATCGAGGCCTACGAGGCCGCGGGCGGCACCGTGCTGCGGGATCTCTTCTCGCGGGATGACGACACTGCCGTCTGGTTCGACGATCCGGCGCTCCTTCGAGATCTCGCCACGGCGAAGCTCCGCATCGTCGCGGACGAGCTGGCGACCCGCTGGAAATGGGCCACTCCCATGGTGGAGGTCGACTGGAAGGCGACGGCGCACATGGGACACATCCATCCCGAGCCTGGCGAGCCCACCGACGAGGAGAAGGCCGAGATCGAGCGCCTTCATGTCCGGGACGACGAGATCGCCCGTCTCGACGAGGAGGACTGGACCGATGCCATCGACGCCGAGGCCCGGGCGGTCGACGCCCGCCTCACGGAGATCGACCGCGCCGTCGACGCCCGCGCCGTCTGGCGCCCGAAGGATTTCCGGATCGCCGGCTGCATCGCCACCATCTCCCAGGATGGGACGCTGGAGGTCATCGAGGGGCTGGTCCGGCCCGAGGACATGCCGAAGCCCGAGGACGGGGATGGCAGCATGGCCGTCACCGGGGACGGCGTGGTGGCGATTCCCGGAACGGGCTCCGATGCCGGCCGCATCGCCGGACCGGCCATGTCCGCGCCCGTGTCGCTCCCGAAGGACCGCGAGGCGGAGGCCCGCAGGGAAGCCGGCGTCGGTGTCGGGCTCGCCGACGATTTCCGCTGCGTCCGGACGGCGCTCGTCAAGGCCCATCTCGCCGGGAACTTCGAGGCGGCGTTCGACCTCATGCTGTTCCAGATGGCGCGTTCGGTGTTCAGGCCCGGTTACACCGCCCATGCGCTGGACATCGCCGTGCGGGAGACCGCCGACCGGCCGCTGGCGCGGACGAACGACCCGGACTTCGCGGACTGGTCGCCGGGCGAGGCGATGCTCGCCGACGTCTCCGGGCTCCGCCTCGACTGGATGGAGATCGAGGATCCGGCCGAATCTTTCGCCGCCCTCGGGTCCCTGCCGGAAGCCAACAAGCAGGCGCTCTTCGCCGCCTGCGTCGCGCGCACGGTCAAGGGACAACTCGCATTCGAGCCGCAGGCGCGGCCCGAATTCGAAGCCACCGTCGCCCGGCTCGGGATCGACTTCGCGGGCCACGTGCGTCCGACGGCAGGCCTCTACTGGTCGCGCATTCCGAAGGCGCGCATCCTGGAGACCGCCCGCGCCGTTCTCGGCCACGCCTGGACCGAGACCCGGGCGAAGTACAGGAAGGCGGAACTGGCCCAGGCCATGGAGGCCGCCTTCGCGGCCGGGGACCGCCCGGTCGACCTCCTGGCCGAGGCGCATGCGGCGGCGCTCGCCTGGGTTCCGCCCGGATTCGCCGCCTTCGACGCGGGCCGGGCCGGTGACGGTTCCACTGATAGCGCTTCGGCGGGCGCACAGCAGGACGCCGACGTTTCGGCTGCGGAGACCCAACCCGCGCCCGACGGCGCGGCGCTGGAACCGGAGGGCGACGCCAATCTCGGGACCGGTGACAACCATCCGGACAACGGAGATGCCCACGCCGCCACCGGGGAGTCACCGGCCGAGGATGCCGACACCGATACGGTCATGCCGCCGGTACCGATGAACGGCAGCGGCCCGGCACCGGATCCGGTGGAGATCCCGGCGTTCCTGCGCCACGTCCACTGACCGCCGGCTTTTCGCCCGACCTTTCGGCCAACACTGTTTCGACCACTGCCGTTTCGGCCGACAGCGCCCCGCCGGGTTCACCGCCCGGCGGGGCGTTTCCGTTTCCGACCGCCCATGAAGGACCGTGCCCATGACCCATCCGCTCGAGCCCGAGCCCCGGACGATCCGGGCCCGCATTCACGAAAGCGCCGTCAGGCGCGTCACCCGCATCTACGCCGCAACCCTCGCGGACATCCTCGCCGAGGCCCTGCAGAACGCGCGCCGGGCCGGCGCCACCCGCGTCCACCTTGCCGTCGAAAAACGGGCCGTCGGGCCTGCGGCCGGCGAAGCTGCGGTCACCGAACCCGCCACCAGCGAAAACGCCACCAGCGAAAGACGGACCGGCAACGGCGCAAACGTCGCAAGACGGGCCGGCGAACCGGCCTTCACAGTGACCGTCTCCGACGACGGCGAAGGCATCGCCGATCCCGCCCTCTTGCTCAGCTTCGGCGAGAACGGCTGGGACGATGCGCTCGTCCGGCGCGAGGACGCCGCCGGCTTCGGCTTCGCGAGCCTCGCGCGCCGGGGTTGCACCGTCTCCTCGCGCCCGCGGTCACCAGACGGCGAGATCCGGCCCGGCTGGCGGCTCGATCTCGCGCCGGCGCATTTCCTGGGCGAGGACGCCGCCGAGGTCCGCGCCGACGAAGGCGCGCCCTGTCCCTGCGGCACCGCCATCGCGTTTCCGGCGACGGAATCCGTCGCGGCCCTCCGAAACGCGGCCGAACACGCCGCACGGCATTTCCCGCTCCCGGTCGTCTTCGAGACCCGAACCGAAGGCGAACCCTCCGCCGGGGAAACGCTGCCGCGGCGCGCCTTTCTCGACGGCGCTGTCCACGCCGAAGCCTGGCGGGGCCTCGCCTTCGGCGTCTTCCGGAACCGCCATCGGGGCTACAACGACCCGGACCTCAATTTCCTGGGGCTGACGCTGCCGGTTCGCCTGCCCGCGGTCGAGACCGTCCACGGCGCCACCTGGACCGTGCGCGCCGACGTCAGGGACTGCCCCGAACTGGAACTCGTCCTGCCGGCGCGGAAGGAGGCGGTCGAGTCCGAATTTCTCCGGGACCTGCGCGACGCCGCCCGGCTTGCCATCTTCCGGGCCATGGCCGCCGATCCCTCGCCGCGTCCCACGTTCTCCGACTGGACCCGAGCCCGCGAGGCCGGCATCGGGATCGCCCCGCCGCCGGCCGAACTCCGGCCCTGGCGTCCCGGCATCGCCGATCTCGACGACTGGCGCGAAGGGCCGAGGCCCGTCCCGGTGGCACCCGATTCGCTGGTCATGGACTGCGATCCCGAACCGCCGGAGGCGCAGGCGCTCTGGCGCGCCGCCGAACGCGCTGGCATCGTACCCCGCCTCTTCGAGGCCGACCGAAGGCTCGCGGGCTACCCCTGGTATGACGCCCTCGAGCGGGTCATCCACATCGAAACCGAGGTGACGATCGCCGGCCGCCCGATCCCACTCGACGACCTCGCCGTTCAGGAAAGGACCGGTGCACCCGGAGCGCCCCTCGAACAGCGACCCGAGAGGATCCGGATGAGCCTTACCACGCGGACCGGCAGGGACGGCAAGCGCGTCATCGACCTCGACACGGATCTCGCCTTCGCGGGCGAGGCCTGGTCCTGGGTCGGCGATGTCCTGCCGCTCGTGACCGCGGACAGTGCGATCCGGCCGCACGAACTCGCCGACCGGCTCCGGGCCGCGTATTTCTCCGCAAGCGACGATGCCGACGCCGACAGCTGGGAACGCCAGCGCGAGGTCTTCGACCGGGAGGCGCTCCACGTCGCGACACGGCTCCTCCTCTCGGACGATGAGGCCTGCCGCGCTTCCATCGCCGAGGCCGCCTGCCGAGAGCTCGTCTGGCTCGCACCCCGCGGCCGCACCGTCGAGATCCGCATCCGCCGCCCCGATGTCACAGTGACCCTCGGCGAGGCCGACCCGGCCCCGTAGGCCGGACCGATTCCGCACTCATACCGTATGCGTCCCGTCCCGGCATCGCCGGGGCGGGGTGTTTCCCTTCACACGCATCGAGGACTTCGCCATGCCCGACACCCGCACTGCCGATCCGTTCGGCTCCGTCGTCTTCACCTACACCCGCCGCCAGGCCATCGAGGACGGCGTTCTCGTCGACGTCACCGAGACCGCCCGCGAGGCCGGCTTCAGCATTCCCGTCGCGCTCAGCCGCGCCGTCTGGGACCGCCTGGTCGCGCTTCCCGAGGGCTACTTCGGTTTCCAGGACGAGACCGGCCGGCTCTGGGACGTCCTCTGGATGGCCCGCCATTACGCCCTCCGCGACGGCGACAGGGACCGCGTCACCATGTGCGTCCTCGTCCGGGACATCCGCAAGGACCTCCGCGACAGCGACCGCGCGCCCCGCAGGCACTTCCCCGTCGTCGCCATTGGCGCCGGCGACGAAAGTGAGCCGGTCGTGACGATCATGTTCCCAGAGGACGACTAACCCCTGTCACGGTGACAAGCCGTTTCGTCGCTTCCCTGCTTGTCTCCGGCCGGAGTTCGGCCAACCTGATTCAGACGGCCGGTCCGCCGACACGGGAGGACCCGCCGGGCATCGGCCGTCAACTCGTTTCGCCCCCGACCGGAAACTGCCATGCTTAACAGGATCACCGGCCAGCGCGCCGTCAACGTCGTCGTCATGGACGAACTCGCAGCCGTGCTCGACGAATTCGTCTGGACGCCGGATGCCGCAATCGCCAGCCGAAATACCGCGAGTGCCGCTTCGTGCACCGGAAAGCCGTCTGGGACCGCATCTTCGCCAATGTCCCGTTCGATCTCCGCCCCTTGACGTTCGGTACGTTTCTCACCGCCGCGCCGCCCGGAACCTGGACGATCTCCGCGAGCCGCCTTTTCGTGGCGTATGCAGACGGTTTCATCGCCGATCCCAGCACCTGGTCCCCGTACAAACCCGCCTTCTGATGCTGCACGAATTCCGACCAACGCCGCGTCACCCGCCGACTCGTTCCCGAGGCCGTTCGCTTCGTTCCCGTTTCGCAAGACAACGCCCAGCGCGTACCGATCCAAATGTTGGCCCGAGTTATGCCCCGGATCATCGAGACCGTCGTCTATGGCATCGACGAACTTTCTGACAACGCGAAAGAAGTTGCCCGATGCTGGTGCCGCGAGTGCGGCCTGTATGACGAGCGGCGGCCAACAAAATCGGGATCATTGTCGTACAACTGTTGCCTACTGGCCCTCGTTAATAATTTTCGCCGTAAAGTCGTAAAACTGTGGCTTGTTCGAAATAGAAGTATCGGCAAACCAGATTCTATTCACTCCTTGTGGAAGTCCGTCAGGGTACGCTTCTCGAAGCGCAGCCAACATCTTGGCTTCATTCATGAGAGCGATATCATCGTTTTCGACCAATAACATGGTCGTGAATGACCGTCCCCGATATTTCCTCAGTTTTTTTGCTTTCCTGTCCAGCAGTTTCCTTATTCGTGACGACAAAGTATCGTCTACAGGCTCGAACCGAGAAAAACCAACAATTGAAGGTGCTAACCCCTTCCAGACATGCATCACAATTGGACATTCAATGGGAGTTGATGTTGGAAGATCAATTTTGTGAGTGCCGTTCGCTAGACTAGGCGCATAGTTTACAATCCAGTATTGGATATCGTCGCGTATACCCTTCCAGTCCATTCCTTTACCAATGGCACAAAATTCGAGTGTAATGGTGAGCCCGCAATCAACGTGATCCTTTATGACCTGATCCAGACCCTCAATTACCCGCAAATACCAATCACTGAGCTGTCGCTGGTTCGCCACACTGTCTACGCTCGTATGTTCGATTGCAAAATTTCCTGCAATTGCATCGATTTCGGGTTCTGTTCTGTTTTCCTGATCTGGCCATCTATCCACTGATAAATCCGAATGGCCCGTAAGAAGTCCGAGATGGCTAACAAATGCAGCGATCACTTTTTGTTCACTCATTTGCGTTCATACCTGAATGGTTTTATCGTTCGGCGAGGTCTGGAGGGTTGGCGTGCGCTTCCCAACAAGCACGCTTGAATATCCAGATAGGCGGTACGCGTGAACCTGTATTCGCCGGTCTTGCGCACATCGCATTCCAAGGGCGTGATCGTCAAGTAACTAAACTGCGATAGTGGGCAGCGGACTACGGCCCTACTCCGGCGAATGTCGGCCTTTCGCACCAGATAAGATTTTTGCCCTGTTCTTCGCTGAACGCCTCGGGCCTCAATGGCTGAATCAAAATTCAGTCAGCGTCACCGGCACTAGCCATGCCGCCTAGAACGGCCAACGCAGAGACAACCGATAACAGAATTCGCATACGGCCATTACTTGCGGTTGCCATAGTACCAACTGGGAAGAAACGAACCAGCCATGAGAGTGCGCCAGCCATGCACCGCTCTCCCGGATCATTTATTGTTGTCGTCTGAACGGAACCGTTATTGGAATCTCCAGAAAGGTCTTAGTGCTCGGCAGTGCCCAGGCCGACATTTTCCAGCGCGAGCGCTATGTCCGCCGACACCCCCGCATTTTCATTCCGCAGCCGCAACAGCGTTCCGCGTTCGCACCTGAGACGCGCCGCTGTCTCGATCACGTTCCAGTCAACACGGTCCTTGCCCTCCCGAACGAGTTCGCCCACGTGCGCCGGGTTCAGCATCGGGCCGACGCGATCGCCCACAATGTCGTTCAAGTTCACCGCCCCCCTTCAGTCAGTCGTAGTCGATCAGGTCCACATCCACGTCCACGGGATAACCGTCCTCAAAGCGGACTGCCATGCACAAGTTGCCCGAGGCGTCGACGCTCCACAGTCCCGTGCGGTCGACCTTCGAAGGACGCAGCCGGATGCTCGGCGCGTCGGCCCCGCCCGAATGCGCCGCATCGTCGTGCTCGCGTTGCGCCCACAGTCCCTTTGTTTCGTCATTTCTTTCGTTTTCGTGTACGATTCAAAAATTCAATTTTCAAGTCGATATTCCGGCTGTTGACGTCCCCTTCGACCGAGTTCGCAACTCTTCAAAGTTCGGATGTACGACCAAGACAACCAAGGCCTGAACTCAGAGTTTATCGAAGATGGAACCCATCCTGGGACTGAAAAGGCGATCATATGTCTTCAGTAGATACCCATCCGTCATGCCTGCGACATAGTCACAGATGTCACGATTGCATGGCTGTCTACCTCCAAGCCCCTCAAGTACGTCTACAGGGAGCAACGACTCCGGGTCGGACTGAAGGGCTTCAAAAACAGCCACGACCATTTGTTGACCCTTGAACTCCAATTGTCGGACTCCCGGACTCCCAATGACCTCTTTGAAAATCAGGGACTTTAGGCCATCGAGGAAGTCACTATGCTCACAACGCATTTTAGCCCGGAATTTCAATAATGGTTCCTCGAATTTGCGCAGAGTCTTGATCTTTACGTTCGATATGAAATGATGGACCAGGCGTGAGATAAACCGCTTTCGGGTCCTGCTGTCCGCAAAGAGGCCTTCTACAAAGTGGTCATAGAAATCACTTTCTCCCTCTTCCGGGTACTTTTTCTTCAGTGCGTCCAAGAAGGTACGACAGCGTTTGGCAGTAACGTGTTTACGGAAGGTCTTTTCTGAAACCAGTCCGACGGAAATTGCGTCTTCTAAGTCATGGACTCCATAGGCAATGTCGTCAGCGATATCCATAATGCTGCAATCGAAAGACTTGTTGAGCGGTTTGCAATAGCCAATTCCGTCGCTCTCGCACCTAATAAATTCCACCCGGTCGCTCTCGCAGAGGGGCTTGAGAATCCATTCAACGACTTCGCTTTCACTGTCCATGTAGCACTTCGGTGGCTTCGACTTGTCTCGGTCAATGACTCCGATCGTGGACTTGCCCTTGATCAAACCGGGCAGTCTTTTTTTATTCTTGGCCACTCGGTAGGATACCGGGTATTTCAATACGCCAAGAAGCGCTCTTCGTGTCAAGTCAATGCCATTCAGGCAAGAAAATTTCTCCAAAGTCGCCAGCACACGAAGCGTTTGTCCATTTCCTTCAAATCCTCCGTCGTGACGCATGCAGTAGTTCAATGCCTCTTCGCCTCCGTGCCCGAATGGGGCATGCCCCAAGTCGTGTGCGAATCCGACGGCTTGAATCAGGGCGGATTCGGGAACATATCGAGACCCTGGGTGGGAGCCGTGATTCGCCTTGAGGTGCAAACCGATTCCTCCGGCAATTTGTGCAACTTCCAGCGAATGAGTTAGGCGAGTTCGGTAGAAGTCTCCATCTCCGAGATTCAAAATCTGTGTCTTGCCCTGCAACCTGCGGAAGGACGCGGAATGGACAATGCGTGAATAGTCTATGTCGAAGTCCGATCTCGCATCCTCCGGTTGCTTTCTCCATTTACTTCGCCGTTCACACCAATCCGTTTTGTGCATCGCTTGCTCCTCAATTCAACTTGTCTGGCCAATCGTAACTGTGCCCAAGTCTCTTAATATGGGGTCGTCGCAATCAATTCGCAATCTTCTTTTTCACCTAAAAAAACATGTCTCCTGTGCGGTCACGCGCGATTTCGCTTTGAGATACGCCTCGACCTGTCGCTCGGCCATGATCTGCTCCGGTTCCGCCAGCAGCGGAAATAGCACGCTCGCCTTTGCATTCAGTCAATGACGGTTGCTGCCTGCCTGCGGGCTATGTCCGGGGGAAATTCGCCATGCGAGAACCGGGTTCAACCACAACGTCGAATCTCCGACCATGCAGAGAGGAGTTGCCGATATGTGCCGACCCCACCCGAATCCGCGGCCAACGGTTTCTGTCGAGTGAAGGTCTCGTTAGAGACACTCGGGACAAGCCGAATCGACACTTTGACGACCAGAGGCAGCGTCGGCACCGTGTACTCTTAAAACTGGTGTGTCTTGACTGACGACGCAAAGAAGCGAGGGGGAATCCCTTGCTTGAAATGCGTTGTACATCAAAGACTGTAGTTTTGATTGATAAACCGGCCAACAGGTTGATCGTCCTTCAGTTTGAGTCCTTGCTAAGTGTCGACCGGTCCTGGATGGCAAAGAAAACGTCCGGCTGATCGGCATTGCTGGACCCTCACCACCGAACGCGAACACGGCGGCACAGTCGAGCCGCCCGCATGAACATTCTCGAAATTTCGAAGCCCGAATTCAACGGCATGCCGCTCTTCAACACAATGATGGCGTCCACCCAGGGCCAACCGGCAGCGGGCTGCTACCGCCTCCAGTCACGTTTCCTGCGCGCCGAACGCGGTGAAGCCCCCCCCCCGCGCGAACTGCCGGAACCCGTCGGGACAACGACAGGCGGCCGACACGTTCCCGCAACTGTATTTCGCCACCCATCGACAACGTCGGTTTTGGGTCATTCAGAGCTTTAGCGGACTCTCCTCGATGACCGCGCGATGACTGCCAGAAAGCTGACCGCGTCGACGATGCGTGGCCATCGGGTTCCTGATACAAAAGAGTCACGAGAGTCACGAACAGAAACGATGGCCAAGTGAGGCGACGAGAGATGCAAAACACGGGGACAATGATTGATACGGCGCGCCAAATTAGCAGATCACTCCGAGGTCTGCGAGCAACGCGTCCGGGAATTGTAGTGGCACGACCTGGCGAGAGTCCGGACGAAGCCGAGGATGGTTCGAGATTGGACTTCGGCGTAACCGGAATCTTCCTTTATGCGCTGATCGTGGAATTGACGATCAAGGGTCTCTGGTCATATGAGAACGAAGGGGCGGAGGCCGAGCACACGCACAACATCGAGAAAATCTTCAGCGACCTGCTGGCCGGCACCCAAGCGGAGATTGAGGTCATGTATGAGAGCAATCGCACGCACTACACACGAATCCTGTCGGAAGGGAAACGTCAGTTGGGAGAAGACGGGGTCCGGGTCGAGATGGCGTCACTCATTGAAGCCCTACAGTGGAATGCAATCGCCATGGCCCATCTGAAGTACGACCATATTCCGCGTGGAAAGACCGTGCCTGCCGGGGCAATGTGGGACGGCGAAACGATTTGGTTCGGTTCAGAAAAGGATATGCCAAACTTTGGTTTGCAGTTGGTCGATTGGGCCGCGAACGATCTCCATAGAAGGGGCAACCGTTGACGCATCCATGACATCACAAGCAAACTTGACACAGCTGCGACTGGTTCACAACTACTCCCGGCGCTTCTCCGCCGCGAATTGTTGACTCCGTCCAGGGCAGGCGTGCCAAGGTATCATGGTTTCTCGGACCGGCCACCTCCAAACCTTCGTACAACTTTGAAAGCTCCTTTCTTTGAAAACCAGTCAGGCGCGCGACTCAGACCAATGTCGACCTATTGTCCCTATACCGATCGAGAGGTCAGTCACGATACAACCACGTCCGAGCACATCATCCCACTATCGTTGGGAGGTGTAAACGGATTTGAAATTCGCGTTAACGCAAATTTCAATTCGAAGCTCGGTAGCGAATTGGACGGTCAGCTTGCCAACGACTTTTTCATTGCAATGCGTCGCACAAAGTACGACTCACGGGGACATAGCGGAAAGGAGCCATGGGCAACAATCAAGAATGCCCGTTACGGGCCCGACGACCGGCCTGCTCACGTCCACATTCATCGTAAACATGGAATTCGTATTTGGGATGCGCTGGACCAAGAAGAGAAGTCTGGCGGGGGTAAGATTCGCTTTAGCACGACGTTGAATGTCGGCCTGCCGGTTCGCTTTGCGGCAAAGGTTGGGCTTGCAGCTGGTTACTATGCCTATGGGAATAAATTCAGGGATTGCGTGGATCACCATCAACTTCGGCAGATCATGACTATAGATCCGGCAAAACTCCAGTCCGACAATGATACGATTCAAGCCATCGCCAAAAAGTTCAAAGCACGGGTCGACAGTTACCTTCATGAAACGCCCTCACCGAGCGATTGGAAACTATTGGCCCTTCGGAATTTCTGCGCGAGTGTGGATGGCTCAACCGTCGTGCTTGTTCCCGGACCTAATTCCTTCCAAGTCACTGTAGGAATTCTCGGTCAATTCATAGCGACGATCAATGTTCCCGCCAATACGGAGCGATTCCCCAACGAAGGAGACTACCACTGGGGTCATGTCATGGTGTCGAAAGACAAGACATTGTCCCGGGCGTCATGGTTTAGAACGTTGAGCGACACCGTTGACCACGTCCTCTGACGGTTTAGCAGAACCGTCAGATGACCTTTCCATTTCGGAGACCTGGGCAGTTCGTCAGTGGGCACTTTTCGAACGATGGATTCCGAACCGGATTCACCTGGTTATGACAATCTCTTTGCAGTACTTGTGAACATGCAAGCGAATTGGCAAAAGGTATCTCCGACGGACTTACTGGCGTCTCGCCATGATCGCCTTTGGTTGCAGATTGGGCGACTTGCGTCAACTCCACTTCGGTCCCACCAGGAAGCTTGACAAACTGGCAGATTTCACGCCGTGCTCACGGATGTGGGATTCCCGGTTTCTTTCGAGTCTTGGCGCCTTCCCGGCCACGCCGCCCCCGATCCGACTGTCAGCTGGCTGCGTCAACCACACCTTTCCATTCCGCGTCCTCGAGAGTCTCCCCTTCAAGAGCCGTGTCACCGGTTGGAGGACAGACCGCCGGGCCGGCGCGGGAGGATTCGTTCCCCGCCGGCCATCTGCCAGATTCGCTTCAGTCCGGAGACTGCCATGCTTCACAGGATTACCGTCCGGGCCACGAAGTGCGGCCCCGCCGCGGTTTCCTTGATCGCCGGGGTCCCGACCAACGAAGCCGCCGCCGCAATCCGTCCCCTCATCAACCGGCCCGCCGTCAAAGGCATTTTCACGCACGAATTCGCGGCTGCCTTCGGTACGTTCGGCTGGGCGCCGTGCTCCGCCATCCTGAATTCCGCGATTGGCCCCATGCTCGGCTCGAAGTGGCCTGGGAATTCATGTTCTACGACGTTTCGTTCGAGGTGCAGGCCGTCTCGCTCAGGACAGTGCTCGACGCTGGGCTATCTGGCACGTGGTCAATTTCGGCGGGCAATCATTTCGTCGCCTATTGCGACGGCCATGTCGCGAATTCGGGTGCCTGGTTCCCGCACAGGCCCGCCTCCTGATCCCGCTCCAATCCGGATCACCGCCGCCTCGCCCTGCGCCGCATCCGCGAGGCCGTCCGCTACGTGCCGGATCCGGACGGTGCCCGAACCACCTCAGCCCCACAGGAGTTCTGACCATGCCCAGGATCATTGAGACGGTTGTCTACACCGTCGACGAGTTGGCCGACGCAACGAAGGAGCCGGCCCGTGCCTGGTACCGCGAGACCGGACTCCACGACGAGTGGACCGACTTCGTCTGCGAGGACTTCCGGGCGATCTGCCGGATCCTCGGCGTGGAACTCGCCACCATTCCGGTAAAGCTCATGGGAGGGGGCACGCGGGACGCACCGCAGATCTGTTTTCGCGGATTCCACAGCCAGGGCGACGGCGCCAGCTTCGCCGGCTCATACCGCTACGCCCGGGGGGCCGCCAGGGGCATCCGCACACACGCGCCCGAGGACAAAGAACTGTACCGAATCGCGGACGAACTCCAGCAGGCGCAGCGAAGGAACTTCTACCGACTGACGTCGGACATCCGGCAACGCGGCAACTACAGCCACGAATATTCGATGGCGATCGAGGTCGAGCGGCACAGCCCGACCTGGCAGCCTGGAACGGACGGCGCTGAGGACGCAGTGATCGAAGCGCTTGGCGATCTCGCGCGCTGGCTCTACCGCCAACTGTGCTCAGAATTCGAGCACCTGACTTTGGACGAAGTGATCGACGCGACCATTGCCGCCAACGAATTGACCTTCACGGCGGAGGGTCGGCGTTTCGGCTGACCTTGCCAGTCAATTCGGCATGTTCCGGCCGTCATTGACAGGGCTGTGTTCCGTCGGGCAATCCACCCTCCGCGTCGCCAACAAAACAGAGCGATTCATGCCCGATCTCTACGCCATCAATCTTCACCTGCAGGAACGGCTCGAACGGGACTGGCGCGAGGAAGTGCGCGCCGTAGACGCCGCACGCTGGCTCGACAAGGCCGGTCTTCTGCGAAACGACAAGAACGGCCGGCCATTGCGCAGATTGCTGCGCGCCGGACGCATCGCCGGCCAGGAGCAGCGCCCGAATCAGAAGAACGGCGCATGGTTCATCCGGCGCCTCGCGGCATCACGCGATCCCCACTCGATCGGCGGGGCCCGTGAACGGTTGCGCCGCTGTCTCCCCATTGACCGCGACGCCTTGCCGCCCGACTGGCCGGTGGACGAGGGACCCGCCGTCTTCTGGCAGGAACTCGGCAAGGCGGTCGCGGCCTTCGGATACCTGGAGCACATTCTGGCCTCGACCTGCCACGCGCTCCTCGCAACAGGGGAGAGGGCAGCCGCCCTTCTCCAGGCGAACGACCATGAAGCCATGCGCCGGTGGTCCAAGCGCCTCGTGCTTTCCCAGACCGACAGTCTGAACCGCCTCACGCGCGAACTCGAGAACGTTCTGACCGAAACCGGCGTGGTTCCCCGCGCCCTTCGCGAGGATCTCGTCGCGCGCCTCGACGAACTCCGACCCTGGCGCAACGCACTCTGCCACGGCGCATGGCTCAGCGTCGCCGAAGACGGTTCCGCCCATCTTGAGCACGTGTACATGTACGAAAAACTTCCCGCCGGGTTCGAGCGCGACGTTGACGTCAAACGCCTGTCCGACATCCGCGCCCGCACGGTCGATGTCACCATACGCATCGCCGAAGCCGCCTCCATCGCCGGGCCCGCCTACACCCATATGGGCGGCACCGGCTACGCCCTCGCCACCGTCATGTCGCGCATGAACGAGCCGCAGAGCGCCCCTCCCGAACCGGACCTGCTGTGCATGGCGCGGCGCGCGGCCGAGCGCGACGATGCGCGTAGCAAGGAAATGCTCACCCGGCGCCTGTCGGGGCTCGATATCGGCGGGGTCTCGCCGACCGAACCGGAATAGCGAAATCTCCCCGCCTCCTCGGCCGCCGCCGCCGCCGGGTGCCGCCATCGGACCACGCCCCAGCGACTTGCCGAAGCCACGCATCGCGCAGAGTTCGATGCGGTCCAGCGCGCCCTTGACAACCGATCAAAGGCAATCGTGATCGCCCAGCACGTGCCTGTTCGGCCATAGCCTGCTCGCCTTGTGCAAGCCAATTCGACGGTGAACGGCAGGTCCTCCCGCGAGATCGGGTGGTTGAATTTCACAGTCATCGCTTGAGCGGTCGCATCAGCACATTACCAGAGCATTAGCCAGCGCCGGTTATGCCGCGGCCGATTTCGCCGCGGACGACGCATCCCTCTCTCAAGTCTGGATTCCCTCCGCGATCCCCCTGCCGCTGTCCGGGCGGACCGCCCGCCGTTTCAGTCACTCATTCATTCTATCCCCGCATCTCTGTGCTTTCCGCCGTCGTCAGGACGGCCAGCCGGCCGGGGGAAGGCCGGCGGACCGACGAGGGAGGTCCCGTTCCGCGCCACCGCCTGCCGGCCCGCCCCCTTCCAGCACGGAGATCGCCATGCTCGACGCCCAACCGGCGCCGGACACGCACGCGTGTCCGCCCGTTCCTCCCGCCGCCATCGATCCGCTCGTATCGCCGGCCCGTCCCGTCCAGGGCGACGCCATCGTCGCCGCGGCCCGGACCCTGCTGCCCATCCTGGAGGCAGGCCGGCCGCTCGGCGCCCCGACCCTCCGGGAGGCCATGACCGGGGCCTTCGGCGCGTCCGATTCTTCGGGCGGCTGGGTCTGGAAGGACGCCTACGAGGCGGCCGAGGCCGCGGCAGTGCTGTTTCTCCAGCGCTACGGACGGGCCATGCGCAGGACCGCCGGCGCCGGGCCGGACGGGCCGCGCCGCATGCTGGCGATGCTCGAAGCCGTCGCGGCGCTGGAACCGTCGCACACGAGGCGCTCCGGGGAACAGGTCCGGCTCCAGCAGTTCTCGACGCCGCTTCCGCTCGCCTACGCCGCTCTCCGGGCCGCCGCCATCCGGCCGGGCGATATCGTGCTGGAGCCCTCGGCCGGCAACGGCATGCTGGCGGTGATGGCGGAATGCGCGCTCGGCAAGGACGCCGCCGGACGCCTCCATCTCAATGAAATCGCGGAGACCCGGGCCCGGCTGCTGACCCGGCTCTTCCCGCGGGCCGCGGTCACCGCCGTCAACGCCGAGGCCATCGCCGACCGCCTCCGCGACGTCCGGCCGACCGTGGTCCTGATGAACCCGCCGTTTTCGGCGACGCCCGGGGTCGCCCGCATCCGCCACGACGCCGATCTCCGCCATGTCCGTTCGGCGTTCTCGATGCTGCCGCCCGGCGGGCGGCTGGTCGCGATCACCTCAGCCCATTGCGTGCCCGGCGATGCCGCCTGGACCGCCGCGTTCGCGCGCCTCGACCGGTGCGACCGGTCCGATTCCTCGGCCCGCTGCGTCTTCACCATGGCCATCGACGGCCGCGCCTACGCACGGCGCGGCACCGGTTTCGACACCCGCCTCACCGTGCTGGAGCGGAGCGCCGAACCCGGCATCCACGTGGACCGCAAAGCCCGCGCCGCCAACGCCACCGAACTGCTCGACGCCGTCATCGCACGGGTTCCGAAGCGGCAGCCCATCGCCCCAATCCAGGGACCGGCCGGCCCGGCCCGCGACCTGTTCGGCAAGACCGTCGAACCGACGCCGGCGAAACGTCGGGGGCCCAGAACCGTTTCGGTTCCCAAGACGCAGCAGGCCCGTGACTGGGGCGAAGTTTCGAAGCTGGCGGTCAAGACCGGCCCGGCCAAACCTGCCGCTGTCGCCGACCGGGCAAACTCAACCGGCCCCTACGCGCCCTGGCGGCCGGACGCGGTGCGGGTGACGGGCGCCGTCGAGCATCCCACTCCGCTCGTCCAGTCCGCCGCCATGGCGGCCGTGCCGCATCCGGTTCCGGCCTACCGTCCCCTGCTGACCGGGAGGATCGTCACCGAGGGCAGGCTCTCCGACGCCCAGCTGGAGAGCGTCGTGCTGGCGGGCGAGGCCCATTCGCGACACTTGGCGGCCCGGTACCGGATCGACTCCGGCTGGGAGACCGTCCACCGCTGCAAGAAGGACGAAGACGGAGACGGTGAGGTCGACACGTCTTTCGTCACCGCCGACGGCGAGACCCTGTCGGGTCCGGTCCGCTTCCGCCGGGGCTGGATGCTCGGCGACGGGACCGGCTGCGGCAAGGGCCGCCAGGTCGCGGCCGTCATCCTCGACAGCCGCCTCCGCGGCCGGAAGAAGGCCCTCTGGCTCTCGCAGTCCGACAAGCTGCTGGAGGACGCCCGCCGCGACTGGACGGCGCTCGGCGGGCTCGAAAGCGACGTCATCCCGCTCGGCCACTTCCGGCAGGGGGTGGAGATCCCGCTCGATGCCGGAATCCTCTTCTGCACCTACGCCACGCTGCGCTCGCCGTCCCGCCAGGGGAAGCCCTCGCGCCTCCACCAGGTCGTGGAATGGCTTGCGGGCTCTCTCGACGAGGCGGACCGCCACGCCTTCGACGGGGTGATCGTCTTCGATGAGGCCCACGCCATGGCCAATGCCGCCGGCTCGAAGGGCGGGCGCGGCGAGGTCAAGCCGTCGCAGCAGGGAAGGGCCGGTCTCAGGCTCCAGAACGCATTGCCGGACGCCCGAATCGCCTATGTCTCGGCGACGGGCGCGACGACGGTGCCCGGCCTTGCCTATGCCGGACGCCTCGGCCTCTGGGCCGCCGGCGAGACGCCCTTCGAGACACGGGCCGAGTTCGTCTCCGCCATGGAGGCGGGCGGCGTCGCCGCGATGGAAGTCGTCGCGCGCGATCTTAAGGCGCTCGGGCTCTACCAGGCGAGGGCGCTCGCCTACGACGGGGTCGAGGTCGACATCCTGGAACACCCGCTCACGCCGGAGCAGCGGCGCATCTACGACGCCTATGCCGGCGCCTTCAAGGTGATCCACCGGAACATCGAGGCCGCCCTCGAGGCGACCGGTATCGTCCAGGACGGGGACACGCTCAACAGGAACGCAAAATCGGCCGCGCTCTCCGCCTTCGAGGGCACCAAGCAGAGGTTCTTCGGCCATCTCCTGACCGGCATGAAGTGCCCCAGTCTCATTCGTGCCGTCGAGGCCGATCTTGACGCCGGGCGCTCGGCCGTCATCCAGCTGGTCTCGACCGGCGAGGCGCTGATGGAACGGCGCATCGCCGAGATCCCGGCGTCCGAATGGGACGATCTCAACATCGACCTGACGCCCCGGGACAGCATCCTTTCGTTTCTCATGCACGCCTTCCCGGTGCAACTCCATGAGCCCTTCACCGACGACGACGGCAACCTGATGAGCCGGCCCGCGACCGACGAAGACGGAAACCCCGTCATCTGCAGGGAGGCGGAGGAACAGCGCGACGCGCTGATCGAGACGCTCGCCGCCCTGCCGCCGGTCCCGACCGCGCTCGACCAGGTCGTGCAGCATTTCGGGCACGAGGCCGTCGCCGAGGTCACGGGGCGGTCGCGGCGGGTTCTCAGGATTACCGACGCCAGGGGCGAACGACTGTCGCTCCGCAGCCGGCCGGCCTCCGCCAATCTCGCCGAGACCGCCGCCTTCATGGACGGAACCAAGCGCATCCTGGTCTTCTCCATGGCGGGCGGCACCGGGCGGAGCTACCATGCCGATCTCTCCTCCGGGAACACCGAGCGGCGCATCCACTACCTGCTGGAACCCGGCTGGCGCGCCGACCAGGCGATCCAGGGCCTTGGACGCACCCACCGGACGCACCAGGCCTCGGCGCCCCTCTTTCGGCCCGTCACCACCGACGTGAAGGGCGAAAGGCGTTTCATCGCCACCATCGCGAGGCGTCTCGATTCGCTCGGCGCCATCACCCGCGGCCAGCGTGACAGCCAGACCGCCATGGGCGGTAGCGACGCAACGCTCTTCCGCGAGAGCGACAACCTGGAGAACGCCTATGCGAAAGCGGCGCTCCGGCAGTTCTACAGCGCACTCTGGCTCGGGCGCATCGAGGACTGGACCGTCGAGCGCTTCCAGGACTCGACCGGCCTCGGGATCGTCCACGAGGGCGGGCTGAAGGACGAACTTCCGCCCATGCCGAAGTTCCTGAACCGGCTCCTGGCTCTCCCCATCGCCGAGCAGAACCGGCTCTTCGCCGAACTGGAGGAACGCATCGCCGCCAATATCGAGCAGGCGATCGAGGCCGGCAGCTACGAGGTCGGCGTCGAGACCGTCATCGCCGACTCGCTCGCCGTCGCCGGACGGGAGACCCTCTACGAGCACTCCGGCACCGGGGCGGCCACCGAACTGGTGGAGATCGTCCGCCGCGACAGGCTGGAGCCGACGGCCGCCGAGGCCGCGCTGGAACTCGGCGGGCGCGATCCCGGCGCGGACGCCGGGCCCCGGCTGGTGGTCAACGCCCGCTCGAACCGCGCCGCCGTCCTCCTTTCGGCGGCATCGCGCATGTTCGACGACGGCGGGGTGCAGGAGCGCGTGCGGCTGCTGCGCCCCGCCACCCGCGAGACCATGGCGAAGGCGGAACTCCGGGCCTCGAACTGGCGCCCCGCCGACGAAAGCCGTTGGCGCCTTCTCTGGGACAACGAGATCCGCGAACTGCCGGCCCATCGCGAATCCCGCTTCTGGCTCGCCTCCGGCCTGCTGCTGCCCGTCTGGGACCGCCTGCCCGCCGAGAACATGCGGGTGCGGCGGCTCACGTCTGACGACGGCATCTCCCTCATCGGGCGGGTGCTCGATGCCGAGCAGGTCCGCGCCGTCCGCGCGGGCTTCGGCCTCGACGGCGGTCCCGCCATGACCGGACCCGAAGCCTTCGAGGCGGTGATGGACCGTGGCCACGCGCTCGCCCTCGCCAACGGCTGGCGGCTCGCGCGCCGGCGCCTCATGGGCGCCAACCGCGTCGAGATCGAGGGACCGTCGGACACCAGCCTGCCCGCGCTCCGGCGCATGGGCTGCACGGTCGAGATCGTCTCCTGGCGGACACGCGTGTTCGCGCCCAATACCGCCGCGATGGAGCGCATCCTCGACCGTTGGCCGCTCGCCGCCTAAGGTTCCGCAACGAAACACCCGAGCCGCCGCCCGCCGTGATCCGTATGGCCGGCCGGGCGCCGGCCGTCCGAAGGAGAGTTCCATGACCGCACAGACCCTGCCCGACGAACCGAACTATTGTTTCGCGCCGGCCTACGACGTCGAGGCCGATGTCCAGCAGATCCGGATCGTGATCGAAGGACTCGCCGGGCATGTCCCGACCGCGCTAGTGGCGCTCGATCTCGACGATGCCCTGTCGATTTGCGACCGATTGAACCGCCGGCTCGGGCTCGACCGCGAGGCCTGGACCGCCATGGCAGGCGCCTCCATGCACGCCGAGGACGGCGAACCGGGCGGCGGGACCTGGCACTGAACCGCTTGCCGTCTCACGATCGGCGTGACAGGGACAATCAGGGGCGAGCACTGCTTTTTGCCGTCGGTAAACCGGGGAGAATTCCGCAAACCATGCCCGAGAGCAAGCACAGCGTCCATTCCGCGTTTCGCGAGAAACTCGTCGAGCACCTCCTGGTCGGAGAATTGCTGAAGCGGTCCTGGCAAAGAGGCGACTGCTCGATCGAAATCTCGAGACCCGAAGTCGACCGGGCCGGCTACGACCTCATCGCCGAGTGCAACGGCCATGTTCGCCATATCCAGCTGAAGAGTTCGCATCGCGGTTCAAAGACTTCAAGACAGAGCGTCAGTCTCTCTCTGGCCGGCAAACGGTCGGGGTGCGTCGTCTGGGTTTATTTCGACCCGGACTCTCTCGAACTCGGGCCGTTTTTCTGTTTCGGTGCGGAGCCCGGAGAGAAACTCCCAGTCCTTGAGGCCTTCAAGACCGCAAAGCACACCAAGGGAAACGCCCAGGGCGTGAAGGCCGAGAAACCCAACCATCGCGTCGTAAACAAGGGCCAATTCACGTGCATCGAATCAATCGATGGCCTGTGGGACAACCTGTTCGGTGATGCCTGACCCGGCCCGTTGAAAGCCAAAATCGCCACTGATCGGCTGCGCAGCCGGTCCGCCGACTTCCGCCGTCCTCTATTCCCGGACCATTCCTTGACCGCCGTGTTTCGTGGCTCCCGCTGGCGTCCATGACCGCACGAACCGGGGTTGGGTCCGCAGTCGGAAGAAGTCACGGGCCACAGCCCCGACGGGGGCTCCGAAACAACATACTCACACACCCGCAACCCACGCCGCCGGCCGCCGCCCAAGCTGCGCAGCCGGCCCGTCCACGTCTGCGGTCAGCCGTGAGCGTGCGAACCGCCACCAGGCGACCCAAACGGGGGCGCTGAAGTTCAACGCATGGACGGCAATCGCATCGGAGCCGGGCTGCACCGAGAACACCGACGCCGCGCCGGTCAACGCAACGATCTCGGTTGCCAGCCACGACCCGGCCTGCCGGCAACCGAGCCGCCAAAGCCGGCGGCAGCCGAGGGCCAATGGCATGCCACAGGGCACGACCGGGGCAAGCGACCCCAGCGTCGACGGCCGGAACCCATGCCGCACGATCCGGTTCCGCTGTCCATGGCGATGCGATGCCCCGGAACCGACGGACATTCGAACGGAAGCGCCACATCCGCTATTTCAGAGGCGGAGGGAGCGAGCCGGAAGCGAAGCCGTTGCCGGAGAGGGAGCGGCGACACCAGCGACCGAGAGGAAAGGAACATGGCGACACTGACCTATGCCGGGATCGGGGCGCGCGCGACACCGCCGCAGACCCTGGCGGACATGACGACCATGGCGGGGTGGCTGGCGCGGACCGGCTGGCATCTCGCGACTGGCGGCGCGCACGGGGCCGATACTGCGTTCGCCGGGGGTGCGCCAGCCGGCCGGCGGACGATCTGGCTGCCGTGGCATGGCTACAACGGCCATCGAGGGCCGGATTGCCGGGTGCTGTCCCCGGCGGCCATGTCAGAGTGCATGGACGTCGCCGACGGCCTGCACCCCGCCTGGGACCGCTGCCTGCCGGCCGTCCGCAAGCTGCACGCCAGAAACGTCGCCATCCTGGGCGTGACTCTGGGCCAGCCCGTCGATGCGTGCATTTGCTGGTCTGTACGCGGCGAGGCGGTCGGCGGCACCGGCATGGGTATCCGCATCGCCAAGGCACACGGCATTCCCGTGCTCAATCTCGGATCGATGACGCCGCGCGCCGTCTGCGAACGCCTGGCCGCGATCCGAAGGGCCACCAGGTAGAGAAGGAGGCCGGTGCGGGTCGGGTGAAAGCCCGGCAGGCCGGAGGGAGAGGTTCCCCTGCGCCGATGCCGGGACGGGCAACGGCACAGGGAGTTTGGCCCATGTTACTCGCACCTTTCGAATCCGCCTTCGACTTCGAAGCTCCGTCCGGCAGCGACGTCCTCGCCGAGATCGGCGTCCGTCCCGCCTCCGTCCGGGAGGCGATCGCCGAGGACCGGGCGCTCCGCTGTCCCGACCGGAACGCGGTGTTTCCCGAACGCTGTTTCGCGAACCTCGCCCCGGCACTGCCGATGGAGCCGGACCCGGACGCTGACGGACCCGACGGGCCCCGAGATCCGGCTCCGGTGCGCCGTCCGGCAGGACGGAGGTGGAGGAGGGCCTGAGAGGGGTGAACGGAAGGGGGGTCGGGGAGAGACCCGGGTCCGGGCATTCCCCCGCCACCGGCCGTTCGCAACCCATCGTCATCAACTCGTCCATGAAGGAGAACGTCATGGCATTCGGACTGAACAGAGTGGAACTGATCGGCCGCCTCGGCGCCGACGTCACCGTCAACCACCTCACCTCGGGCGGCCGCGTCGCCAACCTGAGCAT
>JAPPNV010000245.1 GCA_028818565.1 Rhodospirillales bacterium
GCGGACCGGTTCGACAGCAGCGCCAGCGGCCCGACATTGTGCAGGCTGTGCTGCGCCACCCAGACATTCTCGCGCACGCTCATGCGCTGGAAAATGCGGAGATTCTGGAAGGTCCGCGCGATGCCGAGACGGACGATTCCGGCCGGCGGGCTCCTGGTGATGTCCTCGTCACGCAGGAGGACGCGGCCTGTATTGGCCTGGTGAACGCCGGTGATCACGTTGAACAGCGTCGTCTTGCCGGAGCCGTTGGGTCCGATAAGGCCCACAACCTCGCCGTCCGCGATCGCGAGATCGAGCGCCTCCAGGGCGGCAACGCCCCCGAAGGACCGGCTCAGCCCCTCAATCCTCAGCACGGACCAACCCTCGCCAGCGCCCACGCAGCCTGTGCATGGCGGCTTCGTCCAGCAGCCCGCGCGGGCGCACGATGAGCAGCAGGGCGACCAGGCCACCAAAGACGATCATGCGGTAGCCGGAGATCGCACGGATGGATTCCAGCAGGCCGATATCGATGGCGACGCCGATCAGCGGCCCGAACGCCGTGCCCAGCCCGCCGATCAGTCCGTAAGCCAGCGCGTGAACGCCCAGCATCACGTTGAAGATCTTGGGCTCGACATAGGTCGCAAGGTGAGCGTAGAGGGCGCCCCCGATGCCTGCGACGATGCCGGCCATGACGACGGCAAGAATCTTGTACTTGGTGACGTTGAGGCCCTGCATCTCGGTCAGCATCGGGTCCTCGCCGATCATCCGGAAGATGGCGCCGAGGCGCGAGCGCTCGAGGATGAGAAAGCCGATGAGCACCACCGCCAGCAACCCATAGATGATCAGCATGTACTCGAAGGCCGAGACGTTGCTGTCGTAGATGGCGCGGATGTCGCGGAAGCCGTCGGAGCCGTCGGGGCCCACCAGCTCGCCGTCGATCTCGACTTGATAGGTGAAGATCTCGAAGATCAGCCGCACCATCTCGGCGAAGGCGAGCGTGGCCACGGAGAAGTAGAGCCCGCGCAGCCGCACCGTCGGGATCGCCACCACCAGCGCCGCCGCCCCGGCCACCAGCGCGCCCCATAGCAGGCCGAGCCAGATCGGCCAGCCCCACATCGCGGTCGCGATGCCGGAGCCGTAGGCGCTGACGGCGAAGAAGGCCTGCTGGCCGAACGAAATCTCGCCGACCACGAGCAGGAGATAGGCCGAGAGCGCGATGAACGAGATCATGCCGATATTGGAGAGGACCGTGATGAGATAGAGGTCGTCCATCGCTCACACGCGCCGCGTTGCCGCCAGCTCGCGCTCGACGGCGAGCTGGCCCATGAGGCCGCCGGGCCGAAAGACCAGGAACAGGAAGAGCAGGAAGTAGGCGGAGAGGTCCCGGTACTCGGTGCCCAGATACCAGATGCTATGGGCCTCGACGACGCCGAGCAGAAGCCCGCCGAGGATCGCGCCCGGGATCGAGCCCATGCCGCCCAGCATCATCGCGATCAGCCCCTTGAACGTCGCCCAGAGCCCGAAGAGCGGCGTGATCTGGCCGTCGGCGCTGACGATCAAATAGGCGGCAACGCCGCCGAAGGCCGACGCGATGACGAAGGCCAGGGACATGACCGCGCCGACATTGATGCCCATGAAGAGCGCCGCGCGCGGGTCCTCGGAAACCGCTCGCAAGGCCAAGCCAAACCGGGTGTGCTGCAACAGCCAGTGCAGCAACACGGTCATGGCGGCCGCGCAGGCAAACATCACGACGTTCTCCAGCTTGAAGAAGAACGGGCCCAACTCGACTGGATCGGCCGTGACCAGGGGCGGGAAGGGGTAGGTCCGGTCCGGGAACACCACGGTCACCAACTCTTCGAGCTGCATCCAGATGACGAAACTCGAGACCAACGACGCCACCGCCGCTCCCCTGCGAATGGCCCTGAAGCACAGGCGCTCTACGTAGATTCCGACGATCACGGCGCCGACCACGGTGGCCGCGGCGATCGCCACCGCATTGGCCTTGAACTCGAGATAGACCAGCGTGCCGACGAACGCGCCGACCATTATCGACGGCCCGTAGGAGAGGTTGAGCCGGCGCATGACGCCGAAAATCAGGGTGA
>JAPPNV010000083.1 GCA_028818565.1 Rhodospirillales bacterium
CTGGCCCTGCTCAAGCGGCACGACATCCCGGCGACCTGGTTCATCCCCGGTCACACCATCGAGACCTATCCCGAGATGTCGGTCCGCATCGCGGTTGCGGGGCACGAGATCGGCCATCACGGCTGGACCCACATGACGCCGGTCACCATGTCGCGCGACGAGGAGGAGGCGGGTCTCCAGCGCGGCACCGATGCCATCGTCAAGCTCTGCGGGCAGAAACCCAGAGGCTACCGCTCGCCCGCCTGGGACCTGAGCGAGAACACGATCGACCTCCTGGTCTCGCGCGGCTTCCTCTACGAGAGCAGCATGATGGGGAACGACTACACCCCCTACTTTGCGCGCACGGGCGACGTGATCGCGCTCGAGGAGCCCATGCAGCTCGGGCCCGAGACCAGCCTGGTCGAAATGCCGATCAGCTGGACGCTGGACGACTACCCGCACTTCGAGTACGTGCGCGACGCACGCTACAGCATGCAGGGCCTGATGCCGGCGGGCGGCGTGCTGCAGAACTGGGTGGACGATTTTGACTACATGACCCGCACGATGGACTGGGGCGTTCTCACTTACACCTGCCATCCCTTCGTGATCGGCCGCGGGCATCGCATGATGATGCTGGAGCGGCTGATCGAGGCTCTCCAGGGGCTGGGCGCGGTCTTCATGACGATGGAGGACGCCGCGAACGCCTGGCTCGAGCGCACCGCGCCCTCAGGCTGACGCGCGGATCATCTCGGCCACCTTCTCGCCGATCATGACGCAGGTCGCGAGGGGATTGCCGCTGACGATGGTCGGCATGATCGACGCATCCGCGACAAGGAGGTCCTCGACCCCACGCACCCGCAGGCGGTGGTCGACCACCGCCAGATCGTCGCGGCCCATCTTGCAGGTGCCGACCGGGTGGTATCCGCTCAGCGAGTTCTCGCGCAGGTAGGCGCGCCACTCGTCGTCCGTCTGCACGTCGCTCGACGGGCGGTAGTCGCCGGCGATGGAGCGGGCGAGCGGCTCGGTCTGGAATAGCTTGCGCTGCAGCTTGGCGCCGGCGAGCAGCAGCGCGAGGTCGCGCTCGTCGGCGAACAGGTTGGGCTGGATCGTCGAATGCGCGAGCGGGTCCGCGGAGCGGAGCCCGACCCGCCCTCGGGAGTAGGGCCTGAGCAGGTTGATCAGGCCCGTGACCGCCGGCCGGTCGAACAGGACGGGCCCGTCCGCCGACAGATCGTAGCCGGCGGGCGTGAACATGTATTGAAGGTCGGAGCGGCCCTCGCTCATGTCGTGGTGCAGGAAGGCGGTCACTTGAGAGTGGGGCGTGGACGCCGGGCCGGAGCCCGCGAGCAGCCACTGCGCGCCGTAGATCAGCCCGCCGAGGGGTCCCATGAGCGTGTTGTAGGTCGGCACGCTGGCGAAGCAGGTCTGCGCAAGGCCCGGATGATCCTGCAGGTTCTCGCCCACGCCCGGCAGGTCGTGAACCACCGGAATGTCGAACTCGCGCAAGTGCGCCGCCGGGCCGACGCCCGAGAGCATGAGGAGCTGCGGCGAGGCATACGCACCGGCGCACACGATCACCGCGCGCGCTGCCTCCGCCCGCTCGGTGCGGCCCCGCAGCCTGTATTCGACCCCGGTCGCGCGTTTGCCGTCGAACAGCACACGCCGGATGTGGGCATGAGTCAGCACCCGCAGGTTCCGCCGCCGCATCGCCGGCCTGAGGTAGGCGCGCCCCGTGCTGTGCCGCCGCCCCCTGCGCTGGGTGGCGGGCACGTAGCCGACGCCGGCCTGCGGCGGCGTATTGATATCGGCCACGCGCTTGATGCCCAGGTTTACGCAGGCCTGGAGATAGTCGTCCGAGAGCGGGTGCAGGCTGCGGATGTTGGAGACCGAGAGCGGGCCGCCAGAGCCGTGATAGGCATCGGCGCCGTTCTCGTTGTTCTCCGAGCGCCTGAAGTAGGGCAGCACGCTCTCGAAGTCCCAGTCCTCGCACCCGAGCGCGGCCCAGCCGTCATAGTCCTCCGGCTGACCCCTGACGTACGACATGCCGTTGATCGCGCTGGTGCCGCCCAGCACCTTGCCGCGCGGCATGTAGTCCTCGCG
>JAPPNV010000406.1 GCA_028818565.1 Rhodospirillales bacterium
CGAGCCGCTCGACTGGGCGTGTCTGCTCGAAGAGGCGCAGGCGCGCGTCAGGGAGGAACGCGCTCGCGCGAATGTCGCGGAGTTGCACCGCGAAAAGCTGAGCCGCTCGGAGAGCGACACCCGGGCGCTTGTCAGAAAGCTGGCGAGGCAGCTCGACATCTGTCGGTTCAAGCTCCGGCTGGTCCCAGCGAAGACCTCGATGCAGGTCACGAAGGTGTTGGAGCGCAGGGTCGAGTCCCAGGATGCCGAGATCGCCGAGCTTCAACTCATGCTGCGCGGGTCCGAGGAGCAGCGCGAGCAGCTCGAGGCGCGCCAGCGCGACGAGAGCGACCGGCTGAGGCGGGACCTCGACCGGGAGCGCTCGAGGATCGCCAGGGTGGACCGCAGGGGCGAGCGCGTGGCCGAGACGCTGCGCGAGCGGTTCGACCGGCTGCGCGCGGCGGCCAGGCGCCGGGTGCAGGCCCGGGAGGGCACGATCGCCCGGCTGCGCGAGCGCAACGCCCGGATGCGCGCGGCGGTCGCGCGGGCCACGGCGCTGATCGGGTCGCTGCGCAAGAACACTGCCCGGCTGCGCGCCGAGGCGCGGGCTCTGAAGGGCGAGAACGCGGCGCTGGCCAAGCGCGTCGAGACGCTGCAAACCCAGCTCGACAGGCTGCGCTCGACTCGCAGCGTGCTCTCGAAGGCGCTCTACGGCAGCAGGAGCGAGCGGCAGAACAGGCCGGGCACCGGCCGCGGGCGCGGCCAGCAGCGTGGTGGCGCCGGACACGGGCGCACCCGGCGCCCGGGGCTCGGGAAGAAGAACGAGCGTCGCGAACCGCCGCGGGATGCGCGTATCTGTGCGCGCTGCGGCAAGCCCTATGTCGCCAACGGCGAGCGCCGCACCACTCTGTTCGAGATCGATGTCGAGGCCTGGGAGCACACCGTCGTGCGCCCGCGCTACCGCCGCGGCTGCGACTGCGCGTCGTCGCCGCGCGAGGTGACCGCGCCTGCGGTGGCGCGGCTGTTCGAGACCACGCCCTACGGAATCAGCGTCTGGACGTGCATGCTCTACGAACGCTTCGTCTGCCGCCGTCCCCTGCATCGGGTCGCGGCATGGCTGGCCGACATGGGGTTGGCGATCTCGCCGGGGACGCTGGCCGACAGCACCAGGCGCTTCGCGCCGCTGTTCGAGCCGCTCGCCGAGGCGATCCTCGCGCACCAGAACACCGCGGCGCTGCGCCATGCCGACGAGACGGCGTGGCGGGTTCAGGCGTATCGCAACAAAGGCCGCTCGACCCGCGCCTGGCTGTGGACCTCGGTCAGCGACGACGCCGTGTACTTCCACATCGACCCCTCGCGCAGCGCCGAGGTCGCGATGAAGCTGTTCGGGTCGGTCAAGGAGACCGTGGTCCTGGTCTGCGACCGGCTCTCGACCTACAAGAAACTGGCCCGCGAACTCGCCGGCACGGTGATCCTGCAATGGTGCTGGGCGCACCAAAGGCGCTCGTTCATCGACCGTGCCGCCGGCCATGTGGGGCTCAGGCGCTGGTGCCAGAGATGGATCGAGCGCATCGCGCTGCTCTACCAGCTCAACGATGCGCGGCTGGACCATTACGACCCCGCCCGCCCTGTCGAACGACAGTCGCCGGTGTTCGACGCCGCCCACGCCGAACTGAAGGAGGCGGTCGATGCGCTGTTCGCGGCCGCCGAAGCGCAACTGGCCGGGCTGACGCACAGGGCGCGCAGGGCCAAGCCGCTGCGCTCGCTTCTCAACCACCGCGAGGGGCTGTGCGTGTTCGTCGACAGGCCGTTCGTGCCCATGGACAACAATCGCGGCGAACTGTCCCTGCGCGGCGCGGTCATCGGGCGGCGGCTCTCGTTCGGCTCCGACAGCGAGCAGGGCGCCGGGTTCACCGCCATGATGTACTCGGTGGCCGGCACGCTGGCGATCGCCGGCATCGACGTCCGGCACTGGCTCAGGGAATGGCTGAGCGCGTGCGCCGGAAACGGTGGCAAGCCGCCCGACGACCTCTCGCCCTGGCTGCCGTGGTCGATGGGCGGGGAGCGCCGGCGCGAACTCGCGGCGCCGGGATGACCGGC
>JAPPNV010000125.1 GCA_028818565.1 Rhodospirillales bacterium
TGGGGTGCGGGCGGCGCGACGGTCGCGGGGACGCCGGACCGGCTCGCCGCGCCCTGGGCCGCGCTGGTCAACGGCACGGCGGCCCACGCGCTGGACTACGACGACATCCTGGAGATCAGCAACGCCCACGTCAGCGCGGTGCTGGTTCCGGCCCTGCTCGCGCTCGGGCAGGAGCGGGACGCCGACGGCGCGGCCTGCGTGGACGCCTTCATCGTCGGCGTCGAGGTCATGGCCCGGCTCGGCGAAGCGCTCAACACGGCCCACTACTTCAGGGGCTGGCACACCACGTCGACCCTGGGCGCGCCCGCCGCTGCCGCCGCCTGCGCCCGGCTGCTTCGTCTCGATGCCGGGCGAGCGACCGCCGCGCTCAGCCTCGCCACCAGCCTTTCCTCCGGCAGCAAGCGGCAGTTCGGCACCATGGCGAAACCGCTCCACGCCGGGCTCGCCGCCAAGAACGGGATCATGGCGGCGGCCCTCGCCGAGTCAGGCGTCACCGCCGCGGCGGACGCCTACGAGGGCGCGCGCGGTTTCGCCGACCTCTTCGCCGGCGTGCCGCGCGAGCGAATGGAGGCGGCGGTTACGGATTTCAGCGGGCCGCCCGCGATGGAGCGCCACGGGCTCTGGCAGAAGGTCTACCCCTGTTGCGGCAGCGTCCATCGGCCCCTCGATGCCCTGCTCGATATGCGGGGGGACGGCGACCTCGGGCCGGAGACGGTGGCCGGGATCGACGCGCTGGTGGCGGAGGTCGAGATGCATAACCTGCCCTACACCACGCCCGCCGATGCCATGCAGGCGCGCTTCAGCCTGCCCTACCTGCTGGCGAGCGCGCTGGTCGACGGCGGGCTCGCGCTCGACGCCTTCACCGCAGACGCGCTGGCGCGGCCGGACGTGCGCACGCTGATCCCCAGGATCCGCATGCGTTCGGATCCCGATCAGCCCGGCGGTGTCAACGCCGGCGAAGTGACGCTGCGGGCGACGGTTACGGTGAAGCTCGCCGGCGGAGATGAGCGGTCGCGCACGGTGCAGGAGCCGAGGGGCCATCCGTGCAGGCCGCTCAGCCGCGACGCGCTCCACGCCAAGTTCGTGGACTGCGCCGCGCGCGTCCTGACGTCCGCCGATCGCGATGCCGCCTTCGCGGCGCTCGACGGGCTCCCCGGGGCGGGCAGCCTGGATGCGATCGCGAGCCACCTGGGAGCGAGCCATGGCCAAGGCTGAAATGGGCGCGACCGACGCCGTCGCCTTCACCCAGGCGGCGACGGTGTTCGACTGCCTCGGGCTCTTCTACGTGCTCGACGAGCCCTATGCGACGCGCTGCCTGGAGGCCGGCGTCAACATCTGCAACGTGACCTTCGCGCTGGAGAGCACCTGGGACCAGACCATGAGCGCGGTCGACGAGGGCTTCGCCAAGATCGAGGCCAGCCCCGTGCTCGCGCTCGCCCGCAACCGGGCGGAGATCGAGGCGGCACTGGCCGCCGGCCGTCTCGCGGTGGTTCCCGGCACCCAAGGCTCCAGCATGATCGGCAAAGAGCTCGCGCGCGTGGGTATCCTCGCCCGGCTGGGCTTCCGCTTCTTCGGCCTCGCCTACACCGGCGCCACCCTCTTCGCCGACGGCTGCGGCGAGAAGCGCGACGCGGGCCTCAGCTTCCTCGGCGAGGAGCTGATCGCGGCGGTGAACGAGACGCCGATGATCCTCGACCTCTCCCACACTGGCCACCGCTCCCGTGCCGAGGCGGTGCCGCTCGCCCGCGCGCCGGTCTGCACCCACTCCAACGCGTGGCACCGCGTGCCCAACGATCGCAACACCAAGGACGAGACGGTGCGCGCCATCGTCGCCAAGGGCGGCATGATGGGCGCCTGCTGCCTGCCGCTTTCGGTGAGCCCGGCGGACCAGACCCTCGACCACTTGGTCGACCACATCGACCACTTCAAGGCGCTGGTCGGGGCTGCGCACATCGGCATCGGGCTCGACTTCACCGAGGCCTATCAGGAGGCCAAGATCGTGCTGCCGGAATCGATCCGCTGGCGCACGCTCCGCCCCGACATCTTCGGGCCGGTCGAGGCCTTCGTGACCCA
>JAPPNV010000159.1 GCA_028818565.1 Rhodospirillales bacterium
GGTCCATGCCGCTCGCCGCAGCCGCCCGGCCGACCCGCTCCCACTCCGCATCGGTGGCCATCACGGCGCGCTGGCGCCGCCCGCTGGAATCCTCCTTCATGGTCACGATCCGTGCGGCAGAACGTGCAGCGCTTGCGACATACATCTACCCTAAATCGTCGATACTGCCATGACATATCCTATGGGAATCCTCATAGATCTCTATCTATGTCCTTTCTATGTCTGTCCCTGACCCCGTCGATCTGCCTATCGCAATCATACGAACATTCCATGCCAGATTCCACATCCGCATCCCCATATGCAACTCCTTGGTGACATAGGACCCACGTCTGTGTGATTCGAACCGATCCCATTTGCCCTTGACGTGCACTCTAACGCACTGTAGCATAAACAGTATTCAGGAGAATCCTGCAACCCTACGTCATCGCGTTAGCACATTAGGTCAGCGTTTGTAAGGGCACACCAGCGGCTTGCCGTCGTCCCCCGTCTGCAGACGTTCGGAGACCCGCTCCACCGCCTCGCCCAGGCGCCGGTAGAGGTCGCCCACCGCGTCGTGCAGCTTCTCCTCGACCTGGCTCTCGATGTCGCGCTTCACGCGGTCGGTGTCGTGGGCCGCGAGCTGCGCCATGAAGTGGTCCGCGTCCGGCACCGGCGTAATGCGGTAGCGGACGGAGAATTTGCCTTGCAGCGCGTCCTTGGAGGGATAGTCGTCGATGCGAAAGAGCCGGCCGAGGTCGATCCGGGCCTGGTCGACGTTGTCGTCGTAGTCCTCGATGAAGCGGGCCCGCTCGCGCACCATGCGCTCGCGCAAGGACTCCATGAGCTCGGTGTAGCGCTCGTAGTTGGCGACGGTGAGCAGCCGCGCGCCCTTGTCGTCCCAGGGAAGGGACTGCTCGTAATGCGTGCTCCTGCATGCGCTGACGGCGGCCGTCAGCGCGGCGAAGGCGGCCTTGGGCAGCAGGCGCTTGTTGTACCTGCCGGCGCTTGCCGCGGCGTCGTGGTGGGCGGCGACGTGGTTGGAGGCCTCGCGGTCGTAGAGGCGGCCGGACCAGGCGGTGATGCGAAGGCTGACCAGCATCGCGTCGCGGGTGAGGTTCATGGTGTGTGGTCCTTTCGTGATGTGCCGTACCCTCTGGCGCCGCGCGGCAGATGCCGGCACGGGGCGCCCGAAGGCACGGCGGTGTCACCAGTCGCAGGTGTCGAGGAAGCGGAAGCGCCCGTCCTCGCAGAGCCAGGTCGAAGAGACGCTGCGGCCCCGGTAGGTGTCGCGGCGCACGACGTTCAATCCGCCCGCGACGGTGTCCGGCACCACTTTCGTAAAGCGCTCTGTGCGGCATTTCTCGGCGGCCTCGGCGGCTGCCTCGCGGTCGGGGAAGATGCTCAGGCGGTTGTCGTGTGGCTTGGGCATGATGCGTCCTCGGTCACTGCGTCCGGGCGGCGGCCCAGCGAATGAAGGCGTCGGTGTGCTGGAGGTCGGGCTCGCGGCGGATGCACGAGCCCACCAGGAACTCCCCCACCTCGCGCCTGAGCCTCATGGCGTAAGAGACGATCGAGCTGAGGTTGACGTCGTTGGCCATGCGGTAGAGCGAACCGCAGAGCGCGATCAGCGCGCTCGCGTTCTCGGGCACGGCCGCATTCTCGGGATCGTCGATGACGGCCTTGGGGTGGGGCAGCTCGCGCCAGACCTTGAGGAAGGCCGCGAACTCCACCGCCGCGGCCTCGCCCACGGTGCCCTGGAAGAGCGAGCGCTCCAGGTTCGGCTCGAGGCCCGCGCGGCGGTGCACGATGTTGGATGCTATCTCCCAGCTCCGGGGCGTCGGGAACGATTTGGAGGCGGACTCGGGATCGAACTGGTGAAGGAGCTCGGGCCGCATTTGGACGAAGAACAGGACCTCCGGGGCGATTCCGTTGGCGGCGGCCCAGGCGAGCCAGTCCTGGACGTCCGTCCGGAGCTCGAGATGGACGAAGCGGTTGGCGAGCGGCGTCGGCATGCGGTGGACGACGCCGCGGTCGTTCTCACGGTTGCTGCAGGCGATGATCGAGGCGCCCTCAGGGAGCGCGTACTCGCCGCACTTGCGTTCCAGGGTGAGCTGGTAGAGCGCGGCCTGGACCATGGGCACGCAGGAGGCCAGCTCCTCGAGGTTTAGGAGCCAGCGCGCCGTGCTGTCGGTAGGCGGCAGGAACGAGGGCGGCGCCCATCGCGTGCGGCCGTGCTCGTCGCGCCAGGGGATGCCCCTGAGATCGACCGGATCGAGGAGGAGCGCCCGGATGTCGACGTAGCGGTAGCCGTCCTCGTTGGCCACCTGCTGCGCGATCTGGCTTTTGCCGCAGCCGGGCGGACTCCAGACGATCACGGGCTGCCTGGCCTCGACCAGGACCCTGAGCGCGTCGGCGAGTTCGGCGGGGCGAATCCTGTAGTCGGCGGAGATGGTGTCGGGATCGGTCATGGGCGGCTCCGAATTGCAGGGAGTGGGCGCGGACGCCTCTGGATGTCCGGCCTCGCCCGAGCCCGAGCGCCCGCCCCGCTTGCCGGCTTGGAGCAACGGGCAGGCGCGGTCTCCGGTCCTCGGCAGAAAGGCGGTCAGGCGTTCTGCGGCGCGGCTTGCGCAGGAGGGGCGTCGCCGGCGAGGCAGCCGACGCGGATGCGGCCGGCCCAGGCGCCGGAGCGCGCGGCGGGATCGCCCTCGCGGATGTGCTGCCGCAGTTCCATCCAGAGGCGGCCGAGGACGTTGTGGCCCTCATAGCGGTCCGCGACGGGCCTCGCGCCCCACCAGGGGTCGCGGGTCGAGACCTCGACGATGGGGCGCTCGCCGGTCGCGGCGAGCAGCGCGTCGATCTCGTCCCGGTTCGCCTCGCGCTTGCACCGCAGCACCCAGCGCATGACGTCGACGCGTTGCGCGTTCCAGCCGGGGTCGATGCCCAGCCCCGGCGTGCGGCCGATGGCAGCCGCCTCCCGCGCGGTCGGCGCCTCGGCGATGCGCTGCTGGATGGCTGGGTGTGCCGGGACCTTGCAGGCTTGGTACAGGCTTTCGGAGAACCGGAATGTCCAAGGGCCGGCCACGATCGGCAGCGGGAGCGGTTGGAAGTTGCTGAAGGCGCCCCACGCCGCCTTGGTGAAACGAAAACCGCAGGCCTTCTCTTTAGTATAGATGCGCATCGGTTCTTCCCTCGCGGATGGCTGGCCGAGCGGCGGGGGACTCGCCCCCCTTGTCTCGGGCTTGCCCCTCCCGGTCAGGCCTCCGCCTCTCCACGCGCGGGGAATGCTCGCAGGCGGCGTTGGAAGCCCACGTGCTGCGGCGCCGGGACGGGCCGTGGGACTTGCCCGGAACGGGCGGGTTATGCTCGCGAGGGCAAAGCGGCGGCCATGCCGGGCCGCGGAAACACCGACGCGTCGCGGCCGGTGTCGGCCATGCGGGAGGGGCACCGGCTTGGTGGCGCGATCGCGGGATCGGAGGAATCGACGATGAACAAGGCGGCGATCGTCGCCCGCGTGGCCGCGCGGTTAGGCCTGAGCAGGATCAGGGCCGAGATCGCGATGGATACCGTTCTCGACGCGATCGCCGAGGGGCTCGCTAAGGAAGAGGACGTGCGGATCGCGGGCTTCGGCACTTTCAGGACGAAGCACCGCGCCGCGAGGACGGGCAGGAATTCGGCGACGGGCGAGAGCGTGCAGATAGCGGCGTCGAAGATGCCGTCGTTCAAGGCGGCGAAAGGGCTCAGGGAGGCGGTCAAGCGGGGCTGGCAACCGGAAGCGGCGGAGCAGGCGGACTATGGCGATGGCGAACCCGGTAACGCAGGCTCGATGCTGGAGATGTCGGACTGGCCGGGGGGCGTAGAGCCCGTCTGGACCCTGCTGGAGCCGGTTAGCATGGAGGCATTGCGGCCGGAACCGGCGGCGGACAACGTGACGCTGCGCCTCGCGGCGGACCTGCCGGACGAAGAGTTCGGAGAGTCGGCGTTCGTGCGCAATGCCCTGATCGCGCTGGAGCTGATCGGCAACGAGTTCTTGCCGAGCCTCACCGAGAAGGGGCGTTTCGGGCGCGACATGGTCGCGTCGATGCGCGCGGCGATGACCTGGCCGGGGATCGAGGCGACCGAGGAGTTCCGGACGGGCAAGACGCTTCGCGAGGGCGACGTGTGGGAGCTTCATCTCTTGCATCGGCTGATGGAGCTGGCCGGGCTCATCGAGGAGCATGCGTTCCTGGGTCAGTTGACTCCCCTGGCGCACGAGATGCGCGAACCCGGACGACGGGGCGCTCTCCAGGCGCTGCTGTTCAGACACCTCTTGTGGCGCGCGGATCTCTCGGAGTTCGTGGAGACGTTTCCCCGAGGGCTGCCGGGGCGGTGGCCGCAGGACGATATCGGGGTCATCCTCTGGGGGCTCTCCAATGTGGCCGGCGAGTGGCAGAGCGTGGACACGCTCAGGGCGTTGACCACGGTACGCGACGACGCGGTCGCGAAGATGCACTGGAATGCGGAGGGCTCGATGTTCGCAGGCCGCGTTCTGGGCCCGTTGCGCTGGTTCGGGCTGCTCGAATACCGGGGGCCTCCGGAAGGGGCGGAGGTGGGGTGGCGCAAGACGGCGCTGTTCGACCGCTTCCTGTCGTTCGATGTCCGGCTGGCCAGGGACCGCGGGTCGCCTCACTGAGCGGGACATGACGGGGATCGAGGGGTGCTGATCTGGGGCTGAAGCGATAGCCCGGCGGTGGCTGGTGCCATCGGCATGAACCCCAGGTGACAGCTCGCTCCGCACGGCCGCAATACACCGCGAGAGAGCCCGCCCGTAACGACCGGGCAATTCGGTGCGGCCATGAGTGCACCGGAGCGGTTCGCGAACCCGGGCGCGTCGGTGGCGTGAGCGCACTCGATTCCGGTGGCGTTGCTGCTGAGCCGCGGACGGAGCGTGGGCGCCCTATCCCCATCCGCTGCGCATCCTGACCAGACTGGTGCAGGGAGTGGCCCTGATCTCCACTTGTGCATCGCAGGACTGGAGCAGACCTTTCAGCTTTTTCTTGCCGTATTGCGAAGGCGTGAAGCCGGGCCGGACCTTGCGCAGACGCGCGCCGAGAACGCAGATGTCGACCCAGCCGTCAGCGTCGGCGATCGGAGGCATCGCCTTGGCCAGCAGCTCGATGAAGCCGTCCCGACGTTCGTGTTCGCAGGAGTAGGCTGCTGTGGATTTGGGCAGGGTGGACGCCGGATCGAGAAACACGAACGTGTCGCACGCCTCGACGAACGCCTTCGGTGCCTTGCGCTCGCCGATGCCGAGCACATGGCGCCCGCTTTGGCGCAGGCGGATCGCCAAGGGCGCGAAGTCGCTGTCGCTCGAGGCCAGGACGTAGCCGTCGATCCTCGTGTCGTGCAGCAGGTCCATCGCGGCGATGGTGAGTTCGATGTCGGCCGCGTTCCTTCCTGCGGGCTGCGGGGTCCCGGCAACCGTATGGAAGGCGTGGCGGACGAGGACCTTGCTCCAACCGCTGGCCGCCACCGCACCGAACGCGCGGCGGATCTCCACGCCGCCGTGCTTCATGGCCTCGGCGAGGATGCGCGGTGCGAGGGCGGGAGAGACGTTCTCGGCATCGACCAGGACGGCAAGGCGCCGGGGCGGGCCGCGGTGCGCGATCGGAGCGGTTTCCCTGGTGGGCGGCACGCGCTTGTCGTTCATGGAGCCGGCCGGATGCTCGCCCATAAGGGTCAATCGAGCATGCTGCGCATCGCAGCGGCCTGGCGGCCGAGCCCGTGCCTGTCCAGGGCGCGGCGTCTGGTGGCGGCAACGTCATCGCGGACCATGAGAACGCCTTCGTGGTGTCTGCTCCCCGAGAATATCAGAAGCGCCGCATGCGTCGTTCTTCGGCATCCCCTCGAACGTTCGGGGTGCGGTTGCGGGCAGGTGACTACGCCGTTCCGCCGCTGATGGAGGCGAGGATGATCCGGTCAGCCTCTTCCTGAGAAAGGCCCATTCGGAGATTGAAGGCATCGCAAGCCTCCTGGGCCTCGGAGCTGCTGGTCATCTCCATCTCGGTGGGGCGGAAGCCGCGTTCGTCCTTGATAACCAGCCAGAGCCGACAGGGCTGATCCTCGGGCGGTTTGGGGTCGGGAATCAGCACATGCGGGGTGATGGCGGGGTCGAGCACGGTCCCGTCATCGTTGATGAAGACTGCTTCATCGAGGTCGTCTGCGGTGATGCGCTTCATCTGTGGTAACGGTCAAGGTGGGACCTGGGGCCGGGCTGTCAATGCCTCGGGAACGGCACGACATTGCCGCTGTCGCCCGTGGGGCCGGTTCGGATGCTGAAGAACGCGGGATCGCCCTCGCCGGCCGCGCTCTTGGTGCGGACCTGCAGCTCGTACTCGGTTTGCGGCTTGAGGTCGACGAAGGTGAAGCTCGTGATCGGGGTTGCGAAACCGAAGCTCCAGTCCGGCTCCCCGGCTTCCCTTATGCGGACCACATAGGTGATGCCGGGCTTCCACGAGGCGTTCAGGATCCTGCCGTCCTCGAGGGGAAGCGTGATCGACCACTCGTTGTCTTCCCACTTGATTTCGGGATTACGGTGCTGCTGCCGGGCCATGCAGTTCTCCGCCGCGCCGGTGGGCCATTGACGGCGCGGTTCATTGTAGCGCGGCCGGTCCCGGCGAAGACCGGAAGCGCACGGCTCCGCCGGACGGGCGTCTGCAGACCGTGGTCGGCACGTTGCCTGACGAGGGTCGGCGCGACAACATGCCGGTCGTGCCCGGTCGCGGGGACTTCGACCTCGGATCGAGATCGAACGGCGGCCAGTTCACCGGCGGTGATTTCTACATGGCATCCAAGAAGACTCTCAACGCCGCGAACCTGGAAGTACTCGGGGCGCGACGGCTCGCCGAACTGCTGGTCGGGATCGCCTCGGGCAACCGCGCGGCGAGGCGCCGGCTCCGGCTCGAGCTCGCGGCGGCCGAAGGAGCGGAGGCGCTGGCGGACGAAATACGGGATCGGCTGGCCACGATCGGCCGGGCGCGAGCATTCCTCGATTGGCGCAAGCGCCGGGATCTTGCGGCGGACCTGGAAATCCATCGCGAGACCATCGCCGGACGGGTCGCGGAAGCGGACCCGGCAGCGGCGTTGGAGCTGATGTGGCAACTGACGGAGCTGGCGAACCCGACCCGTGAACGCTGCGAGGACTTCGAGGGGAAGGTCATTGCAGTCTTCCGTGCAGCGGTTGCCGATCTCGGCAGGATCGCCAGCGCCGCCGGGGCCGATCCGACGAGGCTGGCAGACCGCGCCTTCGAGGCTGCAACCGGGAACCGCTACGGCCAGTACGACGATCTGATCGCCGTTCTGGCGCCCGCGTTGGGCCAGGAAGGGCTGGAGCGTCTGAAAGGGCGGACGATCGAGTTCGGAAATGAGCCGAAGGCGGAAGGGGACGGACGGGAACGGTCGCCGGCTGAGCGGATGTTCTCGGGGACGGCTGACGAAGACAGGATTGTCGAGCACCAGAGGCGCCACATCGTCCAGTCGATCCTGCGGGACGTCGCCGATGCCCAGGGCGACGTCGATGCCTACATTGCCCAGCATGACGCCGAGACGAGGAAGGTGCGGGAATTCGCTGCCGGGATCGCCCGCAGGTTCCTGAAGGCGGATCGTGCCGAGGAGGCTCTGGCGGCCCTGGACGAGGCCGTAAACGATAACCGGGATTGGACCCCGCGTGACTTCGGTTGGGAGGACGCGCAGATCGACGCTTTGGAAGCGCTCGGACGGCCCGATGAAGCCCAGCGGGTCCGGTGGGGTTGTTTCGAGCGTTCCCTGTCGGCGCCGCATCTTCGGGCGTACCTGAAGAGGCTTCGCGATTTCGACGACACGGAGGCCGAGGAGAAGGCTCTCGACCATGCCCTGGGGTTCGACGACGGGCCTGAAGCCCTGTCTTTCCTGGTGTCCTGGCCGGCCTTGAGCCGGGCTTCCAGGATGGTGTTGGAACGGTCGGAAGACATCGACGGCGCCGACGACGAGATACTGGTGCCGGCCGCGGATGCGCTGTCGGCCGACTATCCCCTGGCCGCCACGATGGTGCTGCGGGCCATGATCGAATCCATCCTCGGCCGAGGATGGCGCAAGTACTACAAGCGCGCGGCCCGTCACCTGCTGGATTGCGCGGGGCTGGCCGTCAGGATCCAGGACTACGGAGTCCACGAAAGCCACGAAGCCTTCGAGGCCAGGCTCAGGCGCGACCATGGCCGCAAGGAATCGTTCTGGACTCTGTGCGCCTGAATGGCGGGTCCGTTGCGCACGGTGGCCGGCTTCTGCCGAGCGCTGTTGTCGACCGGTCAGCCGCGGCGATGTGCAAATGGACGGTGAGCGGAGACCGCCCGTGACCGGTTCATGGCAGCGCTTCCACTTCTTGCGCAACCTGGTCCGGTCGTCCGGTAGTGGGTTTCTGCGCGCTGCGGGAGCTTCGGTGGATCGCCTCTTTCGCGCTGCTGAGAGCGCACTAATGCATCCGCAACCACCGGCGCCAGACGCCACGCGGCCCGCGCGTCCATTTCGCGGTGAAGACCCGTTCGTCTCCGTCCCAGGGCGTCCAGTCCTCGCGCTCGTAGGAGGCGGCGGCGTAAGTCAGCCATTCGAGGACGTCCGGAAGCGGCCCCTCGCGCATGTAGAGGTCGGGTGCCTCGCCCGCCAGTCCGACGGCGTGGAGGTCCAGACCGGCGTCGTGGTGGACACCGCGCGTGTAGAGCTCGCTGCGCTCGAACCACCTGCCGTCCCAGCCCTGGAGTTCGCAGCGCACCGAGACCGACTTCGCTCGCGGATAGCAGACTATCCGGCGCAAGGCATGGTCCTCGAGCGCCCTTTGAATCGCCCACCGCAGGTGGGGCGAAATCGGGGTCGCGGGCGGACGCTCGGGATCGAAGCCGAGAAACTCGTCCTCGGCCTTGGCGAGCAGGACCATGAGGGTCGCGGCGTGGTCGATCGGGTTCGTGTAGGACCAGACGGACATTCCCCGTTCTTCGGACACCGCCTCCAGGTACAGGCGCAGCCTCTTGCCGTCTCCCTCGGGCCACAAGTACGGAACTTCCGCAAGGCCTTGGTCGAGGAGATTGAGCGAGCGCACGTTGAGCCACCAAATCCAGTGCAGGTCCGCGGTTGCAAGCCTTGTCGGACGCCGCGGCTTGATCGTGCCTTGCATCGGTTGGCTCATTCAGGCCTTTCGTCCCGCGTTCGGTGCCGTGGCAGGAGGCGCGATGGCTGCGGTGGTTCTTGACGGGGGGCGAACACGAGTCGGCGAAGGGCCCCCTGCGGCACTCCGGGCCATGGCGGACAGGATAAGGCGAAACGGCCCCGCGGTCGCTGCCGGCGATCGGGAGTGATTGGTGCAAGAGGGCCGGCGGCCGCGGTCGACCATCGTGACACCCCGGCCGTGCGAGATCGCCGGACGGGCTTGCGCGGCGGATTCGAGCGGGCGGAGCTTGCGTGAGGCCTGACGGCCCGGAGATCATGCGATGGGAGGTCGATCGGATGCGGCGCGGAGACGCCCGGCTGGGCGAAGAAATCAGACGGAACCGGAAGCGGGCGGGCTTGACGCAGGCGGCCGTGGGGCTCGTGTTCGGCGTCAGCCCGGATACGGTGGGCAAATGGGAGCGAGGCCAGGCGTTGCCTTCGGCGGTCAACTATCGCGCACTGTGCAAGGCGGGTTTGCTGGACCCGGGCGCGGACGGGAGGGACGGCGTAGAGCGGAAGCGGCCGCAAGCGGTGCCTCCGGAACCGGTCGAGGGGGCCATAGCCGGGTTGGGAGTGGACACGTCCGATCTGCTTTCGGATGCTCGATCGTTTCGGGATGATGAAGAGCGTCTGTTGATAGCGATGTTCAGGATGCTGTCGCCCGCGCAACAGGAGGCGTTTCTGAAGATAGCCCGCGTGATGAAACCGGCAACCGCGGAGGCGGGGACGGCTGCTGAAGAGGGGGAAGCGGAAACCGATCGCACAGAGCGCGCTCCCGAGGCGGGCGGCGAGTGAAGCAACACGCGCGATCCCGATGCCGGACGATTACGGCTCGGGGGATATCCCGCAATTGGTCAGCGACTCGACGGGGCGGGGCTTCCCGGTAGTCGTCCGAGCGGGCCGATTCGTGCTACGAGTCCTCCATGATTCGCCGGGTTGCAGATAGGGGGATTCCTCGTCAACCGGACGATCTGGCAGGTCCGGCTTCGAATGTCCGGCGCCGGCGGCGAAGGGCCGTCGGAAGGCGGATCGCGGGGCAGCGCGGCGGCGACGGCGTGCCGGGCGGCTGCCGGGTCCGCGCCTGATGGAGCGGGCGTACCGGCGGCCTGAAACGCTCGAAAGGAGCGAACCGCCGGGACCGTCGAGCGGTCCGTCAGATTCATCATCGGGGGAGCCCGCGCGGCCGCCGGGCGCGGCGGGCGGTCGGCTGAACGCGGCACGCGAGGCGCTGCGGGAGGTCTTCGGTTTCGAGGGGTTTCGTCCGGGCCAGGAGGCCGTGATCGAAGCGCTCCTCGACGGCCGGCATGCGCTCACCGTGATGCCGACGGGGTCGGGCAAGTCGCTCTGCTTCCAGATCCCAGCCCTGGTCACGGACGGGCTCACGGTGGTTGTGTCACCCCTGATCGCGCTGATGCAGGACCAGGTGTCCGCGCTGAGGCTGGCGGGCGTCGCTGCCGACTGCATCAACTCCGCCAACGACAGGGGCGCGAACGTCGCGGCCTGGCGCCGGGCGGCGGAGGGGCGGACGAGGCTTCTCTACATGGCCCCCGAGCGGCTGATGACGGAACGCATGCTGACGGCGCTCGCGCGGCTCCCGGTCAGGCTCTTCGCCATTGACGAGGCCCACTGCATCTCGCAGTGGGGGCCGGCCTTCCGGCCGGAATACGAGGACCTCTGTCGGCTGCGCGATCTCTTCCCCGGCGTCCCAATCGCGGCGTTGACGGCGACCGCCGACGAGGTGACGCGGAACGACATCGTGGACAAGCTGTTCGGCGGACGGGCCGAGCAGTTCGTGCTCGGCTTCGACCGGCCTAACATCAGGCTCGAGGTGGAGATGAAGCGCGACTGGAAGCGCCAGCTCGCGAACTTCATCGCCCGCCACGAGGGCGAGAGCGGCATCGTGTACTGCCTGTCGCGCCGCAAGACCGAGGAAACCGCCGGCATGCTGGCGGCGGAGGGGGTGCGCGCGCTCCCCTACCACGCGGGCATGGAGAAGGAGGAGCGGGAGGCGCATCAGAACATCTTCATGACCGAGCCGGGCGTGGTGATCGTCGCCACCATCGCTTTCGGCATGGGGATCGACAAGGCGGACGTGCGCTACGTCTTCCACACCGATCTTCCGGGCAGCGTCGAGGCGTACTACCAGGAGATCGGCCGCGCGGGACGCGACGGCGCCCCGGCGGAGGTGCATATGCTCTACGGCCTCGAGGACATCAGGATGCGCCGCCAGTTCATCGAGGACGAGGACGCCGGGCCGGAGCGCAAGCGCCGCGAGCACAAGCGCCTCGATGCGTTGCTCGGCTACTGCGAGGCGCCGGCCTGCCGGCGGGTGGCGCTGCTGGAGTATTTCGGGGAGCGGATAGAGCCGTGCGGCAACTGCGACGTCTGCCTCGATCCGTTGGAGCGGGTCGACGGGACCGAGGATGCGCGGAAGATCCTGTCAGCTGCGTACCGTTCGGGCCAGCGCTTCGGGGCCGCGCACCTGATCGACATCCTGCGGGGGACCGGAACGGACAAGATCGCGCGCTTCGGCCATGACCGGATACCGACCTTCGGGGTGGGCGCGGAGCGCGGCAAGAACGAGTGGCGTTCGCTGATCCGACAGATGGTGGCGACGGGGTTCCTGCGGATTGACATCGGGGGTTACGGGGGAATCGGGATCACGGAGAAGGGGCTGGGGCTGCTGCGCGGCGACGGCGAGTTCCTCTACCGTGAGGACACGGTGATCGCGCGCGCGCCCGCGAAGGCCCGGGCCTCCGGCGCGGCCCGAGGCGATGCAGTGGAAGCGGCCCTGGCCGGTGGGGACGCGGCGCTGCTGGGCACCCTCAAGGCGCTGCGCCTGGAGATCGCGAAGGCGCGCGGGGTGCCGGCCTATATCGTTTTCCCCGACCGCACGCTGATCGACATGGTGCGCCGGCGGCCGCGCACGGAGGCGGAGTTCGCCGAGGTCAACGGCGTGGGCGCGGCCAAGCTGAAGGAGTTCGCCGAGCCGTTCCTGGCCGCCATCGCGGCAGCGCCGGCAGCGGGGGATGGCGGTGGAGCCTCGCATGAGGGGCCACCATGACGCGCCAGATCGTCATCACCGAGAAGGCGAGCCAGGCGAAGGACGTGCGGGCCGCCGTGGGCTCGCGCTACGGGACGGTTCTCGCGGCGGAGGGCCACCTGCTGGAGTTGTGCGAGCCCGAGGACGTCAACCCGGCCTGGAAGCGCTGGTCGACGGCGCTGCTGAAGCCGGACGGGCTCTATGGCACCAAGCCCGCCAGCGGTGGCAACAAGGCGGTGAAGCTGAAGGCGATCCGGGCGGCGCTGAAGACGGCGGACCGGGTGTGGCTCGCAACGGACTGCGACCGCGAGGGGCAGCTGATCGGCCAGGAAATCCTGGAGCACTGCCGCTACCGGGGCGAGGTGATGCGGGTGATGTTCACGGCGCAGGACGCGGAGACCATCCGTGCGGCCTTCAGGCGCGCCCGGCCCAACGGCGAGCATGCCAGGCTTTACGACGCGGCGGTAGCGCGCCGGCAGGCGGACCAGATCTACAACCTGTCGCTGACGCGGACGGCGACGGTAACGCTCAGCCGGGGTTCGCGGGGCGTGATCGGGATCGGCCGGGTCAAGACGCCGACGCTGGCGATCGCCTGCCGGCGGGAGCTGGAGATCCGGGAATTCGTGCCGGTGGGGTACTTCGAGGTGGTGGCGACGGCGCACGCCGAAGCCGGCGGGTTCAGGATGCGGCACGCGCCGAAGAAACGCATCGTCGAGCGCGGCCGGGCGGAGGCGGTCGCGGAGGCGGCGCGGGAGTTCGAGGGACCGCTCGAGGTGCGCATCGAGGACAAGCGCCAGCGTCCGCCGCGCCTGCACGACCTGCCCTCGCTGCAGAAGCTGTGCAGCTCGCGCTTCGGCTGGTCGGCGTCGAAGACGCTGGAGGTGGCGCAGGAGCTCTACGACGGGGAGGGCAAGAAGATCCTGACCTATCCTCGTGCCGAGGTGCGCTACCTGCCGGAGAGCGCCGCCGCCGACGTGCCGCAGATCGTCGCCGGCCTGCGGGCGGGCCGGGCTTATGCGGATATCCCGGTGCCGTCGCCGCCGATGATCCGCAAGGGCCGGAACGGCGCCTTCCACGACAAGGGGCTGGAGGGCGCGAGCCATCACGCGATCGTCCCCAACGTGAACAGGATCGGCGACCTGCGCGAGGTCTGGCCTCGCCTGACGGCAGACGAGAAGAAGCTGTTCGATGCGGTCGCGCGGTCCTACCTGGCCTCGGTTATGCCGGACTACCGCTACCGGCAGACCAATGTGACGCTGGACGTGAGGGGGTTCGAGTTCCGGGCCACCGGGCGCCAGCCCCTCGAAGCCGGGTGGCGCGTCGCCTTTCCGGACTGGAAGCCCGAAGAGGAGAAGGGCGAGGCGGCGCAGACGCTGCCGCCACTGCGGGACGGGGAGACAGCGCGTCTCCGCGATCCCGGGATCGAGGACAAGGAGACGCGCCCTCCGCCGCGTTACCGGGAGGGCACGCTGATCGAGGCGATGCAGAACGCATGGCGCTTCGTCGAGGACGAGGCGCTCCGCGAGCGGCTGCGGGAGGCCAAGGGGATCGGCACGCCGGCGACGCGGGCGGAGATCATCGCAGGCCTGAAAAAGCAGGGGTTCCTGACGGCGCAGGGGAAGAACATCGTGCCGACCGACCGGGGGCTCGCGCTGTTCGGCGTGCTGAAGCGTGCCGATCCTGCGCTGGTGGACCCGGGCGTGACGGCGGAGCTGGAGTGCCTGCTCGACGATGTGCTGACCGGCCGGCAGGAGATGACGGGGGCGATCGACGCTGTGTGCGATTCGGCCCGGCGCATCATCGGCCGGATCGGGGAGCACGGCGCGGATGGAGAGGACGTGATCCTCGGCGGAGCCGATGGCAGCGGCGGGGACCGGCCGCCGACGGCGAAGATGCGAAAGTTTGCGTCTTCGATCGCGAAGAGCAAGGGGATCAAGCCGCCGGTCGGATACACGAAGTCGGCGGCGCTCTGCCGTGCGTTCCTTGATGAACATGCACCAAGGAGGAATTCAACGCGGGAGGCGTCGAATTCGGGCGTCGGGACGGCTGGCGCCGCGTCACGGGGCGGGAAGCCGTGCAAGGCGGGGGGAGCCCGGCGGGTCACGGAGAGACTCAAAGGGAGGGGATCGCGTCGAGCCTCTGGGCCGGGGCCTGCCGGGACCGAACCTACGGCCGGCACGGCACAGGCAAGCGCGGGTTCTCCGACGCCGCTTCGCATTCCCTACGGAAACAAGGAAGTGGCGTTCAGCATGGGCGCCCGATACGGGGCGGATGGCTGGTACGCGCCGCCTGGTGTGGACCTGGAGGCATTCCGCGAGCGGGGATGGCTTTAGCAGAGTAAGGATGCCACTGAAGAGACTGCGGCTGGGCTCGCCCGGCCAAGTGGGCCAAGCGGAATGCCGGAGTTGTCAATGGCGAAAGACACGGAAATCAGGGGTCCGGTCGGCGACTGGGACGCGCTGAGATGCAACCCAGACTACAGGGAGGACTGGTGGGCGTACGTCGGCGCGCTGCCGGTCATGTAGCCGGCGGGGTTCGAACTGCGCGGTCAGAGTGAAGCCGGCCTTGAGGGCGCCCGATGGGCCGCTCGCCTGGGAGGACCCACGGGAGAAAAGCAGGTACAAGCCGTTCTGGATCGGCGAGGAGATGCTTGAGGCCGTGGTCGTGGAGCCGGGACAGGCGGGAGGCGAAATGGCGCGCGCGGCAGGGATGAGCATCTCCGGGCTACGCCTTCTCGACGGCGCGCTGATCCTCAAGGTGAACAGGTGGCGGCGGGTGGAGCAGATCCGAGTACGGGGGGAGGATTTGTTCTACTTGGAGCAGTGCTCTTGAACTGCGGTATCCGTTCGATACGTTTCCGCCCACGGCAACGCCTCGGCTGCGGAACCTTGCCGCCATCTCGAAGCGGAGAAAGCGGCCTTGATTGAACCGGCAGGGCCGCTTTCGCCGGGCAGGTTGTGTCGGTCAGGTGCGCCTGAAAGACCGGGACGGAGCATATTTCTCGTTGGACGCACCCGACGAAGAAGGAAGCCCGTAGCAGCAGGCCTTCGAGCCGGTAGTATTCGCTGGAGAGAGGCAGGAAAGGCGAGTCTCGGACCTTCGAATGAGGACTGACTATGGTAACCGATTCATCGAGAGAATCACGGAAGGTAAGTTCCTGGAACCTGTTCAGATTCGCCAGAGTCGCTGGGCCTATGATCGTGCTGGTGACTGCAATTGGGACGATCATGGGGTGGGGAGTTTGGACAACGATGGAACAACTGCGCCTTGAACAAGAGTTATTTAGACTTCAGGGAAAACTAACTGATCTTGAATTAGACATTCAGTCGAGGGTCTCTTATGGCGTGGGGGAGAATTTGGACTTAGATTCAATTGACACCGCGGAAATAAGACGCAAGATGGACCAGTTGCGCGACAGAACTGCAGCCACAATGGCAAGAGTGCAAGTCCTAGAACGCACCCAAAGCTCGCACGACACAGCACATAAGCAAATCACCTCAAGCCTTGGAGGGCTATACGAACGCACAAATGTCCTCCTTTACGGCCGAGGCGCACAAGACAATCGGAGTGGGACTTCCCGAAATTGACTAAGCGGCCGGCTGTTGGGAGGCACGCACCGAGCCCCCTTTCTGCACCTCCGTAACGCCTGTCAGTCAGTGGACCTTGAGGCCTAGAGGCGGCGAATAGAATCTACCGGCTCTACGGCGACCTCGCGTTTGCGGGCCATCCAGACCGGACGGAGCTGAAGTGGTCCGACGAGGAGAACGGGTTCGGCTAGCAGCAAGTGGCGACAACGCCCTCTGGGATAGAGATCATAGCGTCACCGTTTTCTCTGGTAGGCCCTGATGAAGTCTCGTGGAAACACGGAAGGGTACACTCTCGGAAGAGACTCGGTTGCGTATTCCTCAAATTCAACGCCAAGACGGTGATAGAAGTCCTTTGTACCGACGGGCCCAGAGGGACCGGATCCCACGTAAACGAGGATCTGATCATCGGCGACGATACGGTCGAGTATCTGATGTCCCAGATCGGAACCCTCCTGGCCTTGGCAAGGCAGCCAGGATGCAAATAAGAGGTCAGCATGCTTGGGGCCGCCGGTCTCGTCGCACCAATCACTGAAGGTGGCTTGGAGCACGTCGTCGCTCGTTGACGCCGGATCCAGTCCGATGACCTTGTCGGAGCCGAATGCACGCTTCAGCACTCTGGTCCAGAGTCCGGAACCCGCGCCAATATCTATGACCCGACCACATGGCCACTGGAAGAAACGCCGGATGAGCGCGACGGCTTCGGCGCAAGGGAACGACCAACCGAGCTTCCGGGACGTCCAGTGCTCTATGTTTGAGGAGGAGAGAGGGGCGGGCCCGCGGGGCCAGTATCCGCCCAATGGGCGATCAGCTACTGAACCGGCACACCACAGTGCGGTCTCAACGTCCTTCAAAAGAGGGATGGTGCGGGAGTTCTCGTATTGTCTGGCCAGGTGAGAATGCCTACGCATCGCCCTCTTATTCATGCGACGATTGGGTCGGCGAAGAAAAGAAGGAGTGCATCTTGGGCATTGCTCGCGAGCAACTGTCGTCACTCGGCGGGAGGCCAGAGGCTTCGATGGAATTCCTGAACGGCGACCACGGCATCAGCCGCGAGGCTCACGGGATCGAGTTCGGGGTGATCGATTCGCATCTGATGGACATAGGCCTGGGCTCCTTGGGCATTGGGAGTCTGGAAATTGGCTCGCAGATCGTCGAGCGCCGTGCGGATCGTGCTGAGGTCGTCAGCGAACCGTTCCCGGACGTTCGCGGCGGCGGCCGTTGGTCCGCCAGCATCGTTGTGCAGGAGTACGAACGCCATGTCGTACCAATCCTTGGGTGCCCGCCTTGAGTAAGCGGCTGCTGCCTTGGCAAGCAAGAATCCAGCCAAACCCGCAACGTTCACTTGGGTGTGGTAAACGACGCCTCCGATCCGGGCGCCAAGGTCGCGCACTTCGATGTCGCGGGATGCAAAGCCTGTTCCACGTAAATTGATTGCCCCGAGATTCTCGCATTTGTCGAATTTGATCGTCGCCGAGGCCGGTGCATTGTGAAGATCGGCCAAGAGCTCGAACTTGACAACGGTCCGGACCGCAGCCCCGTCTGCCATCCAACGCCAGATTCGGCCGTCCTCGGGGACGAACTCGGCATTGTGAAGCGCACGCTCAAGTCGGGCGGCGTTTGCGGCGCCGTAGGCGATCTCAAGATCGACCTGAACGTCCACGTCGGTGGTCCCGGCGTGTTGGAATTCGTTGTCGGCGCAGAGTAATTCCGGTACCAGCCCACCGAGCACGACGAATTCCGGCCGCTCGCCGTAGTGGTGGATGATGCGCACGAGCGCCGTCTCGGCGGCTTCACGTGCGGCCCGGGAGCGGGGAGGCGGATCATCGGCCACGGATCACGTCCCGGAGATGCTCGGCGGCTTCCTCGCCTCGCACGCCGACGACGCGCAGGTCGGCGTATACACGGGGCCACGGAGCGAGGTTGAGTCCGTTCTTCACCACGGCAAGCTGTCTGGCTGTAACCGTGGGGAATGGACGAAGGGTGAGACGCCCGCCTTCGATCGGTTGCAGGCCGGCCTTCGCGGCCACTTCCTCAAGGCCGGCAATCGTTTTCCTGTCGACATAGACTTCGGCGGTCGCAACCGAAGTGAGATAGGGAGCCAACGCCGATGCTGCCACTGCGCTCGTGGCCGCCCACGAGATACCTGTGTCGGTCCACCGCCGACCGGTTTCCGCCAGGGCCGTCGCAGGGTCGCGCCACGTCACTCCGACCGTGAGAGCGGTCTCTGGCATCATCGAGGCGGCCGCGGCCGCGTATGCGTCCAGCAGCCGGTCGTGATCGGGAATTCGGCGTGCGGAGTTGCGCCCACGACGTGCTTCGGCGCCTATGAGCTCGAGATCCGTGAGAGTTCGCAGGGCGTTCGTGGCGCTTCCGGCGGAAAGCCCCGTGGTCTCCTGCATGGCGCCGACGGTGGCGCGCCCGCCGCAGAGCAATGCCTCGGCGACGGCGAGGACGGAGGGCGACCAGCGACGCGACTTCTGCGTCACTTTGATGCGGTGCCCACTCCTGGAAACGATCAAGGACTCCAGCGCGATTTCTGCTGCGCCGGTCTCGTCCACCCAGCCGATCCCGGCAGCCGACAGTGCCTTGCGTGCGCCGGGCGACATATGGCGAGCCGCCGCGATGTCCGGGCGATCCTTGCGGCCGGTGAGCAACTCGCGCGCCTGGCGCAGTCCGCCCTCGCCCAGCCATTCGACCGTGATAGGCTGTCCGTTCAGTTCGAGGTCGATCGCATGACCGTCCTCGCGGGCGCGCCGAATCCGGACCGAAGGAGGGAGCACGGCCGCGACTGCCGCCTCGGAACGGCGGGCTGTGTAGCTGTTTGTCACTTCGATCACCGAAAGATAATCCTCAACGATCAATGATACCTCAATTTGACAAAGAGGTATAGGATTTTATGAGGATATGATCCCGGTCGGCAAGCACAGCCTCAAGGTTCGACCAAGACGACCAGCGTTACTGTCGAGCGCAGAACGCCTCGGACGCACGTTGGAAGGTCAGGGCCCGCTGGGCCATGGGATGCGTTATCCGAAAGCCGTCCCGCTATTCCGCTGTCGCAAGATCGCCGTCGATGCTGTCGCCGATGCGGGCAGCGGAGGCCTTGACCGTGTCGTGGGCGAGGTGGGCGTAGCGGGCCGTGGTCTGAACCTGGGTATGGCCCAACAGTTTGCCGATCATCGGCAACCCCTCCCCGAGCGCCAGCGCCCGCGAGGCAAAGCTGTGACGCAGGTCATGGATGCGAACGTCATTTAGGTCGGCACGGGCCCGGATGCGTCGCCAAGGGTGCTGAAGGTCGGTGAGATGGCTGCCGGGCTTCTTGCCTGCGATTACCCAGGGGTTGTTGTCTTCGCGGGGCAGGGACTCGAGTAGCCGCACCGCCGAGGGCGCCAGCGGCACTGCCCGCCCTCCAGTTTTTGTGTCGGGCAGGTGCAACTCGCCCGCGTCGAGATCGATATGCTCCCATTGCAGCTTCTGGATCTCCGAGAGACGGCACCCGGTTAGCATCAGGAGCCGGAACGCCACGACCGCCGAGCGGGTCTCAGAGCCGTCGTGCAGGATCTCGTCCAGCACTTGTCCGAGGCGCGAGAACTCCTCCGCGTTCAGGAAACGCTCCCGCTTCTCCTCCTTGTAGCGCTTGACGTGCAGGCAGGGGTTCGATCCGTCCGGGCGAAGGCCCCATACCTCCGCCTGAGAGAATATCTTGGACAGCACGCCCAGCGTCCGGTTGGCCTGATAGGGCGTCTCCCGCAACTCGTGATGCAGCTCGGCGATGTCGCTGCGCTTTATGTCTCTCACCTTGCGCCTGCCGATGCGGGGGTCGATGAAGAACTTCACCGATCGGCCATACTCGTAGGCCGTGCTCGGCTTGCAGTGGTTGGGGACGTATTCCTCCAGAAACCGCTTGCCGAGCTGCTTCATCGTGACCGCCTTGCGGCGCTCGTCCCTGGCGGCGGCGGGGTCGCCGCCGCCCTTGGCCTCGGAGATCGCGGCCATGGCCCGCCGTCTGGCGGTCTCTGTGGCCAGCGCCCCGTGGCGGCCAAGGGTGATGCGCCGCACACGCCCGTCGGCGCGGTACTGCACGATGTAGTACTTGCGCCCGGAGCCGCGCACGCGGACGCCGAAGCCGGGAAGGTCGGCGTCCCAATAGAAGGTGTCGGCGCCGTCGGCCTTGATCTGGTCGACCATGCGCTTGGTGATCTTGATGTGAGCGGCCACGGCGGTCTCCTCAGAATGAGAAAGCGTTCGGTCATGCGGTGATGGAGGGGACGATGGCACAGAGCGAAGCCGGCCGAAGCCCGGCAACACGCGGAGTTGGCATCGTCGTCCTCATCATCGTCACCCTATGACCGAACGGTTTCCAGAATGAACGAAGAGAGCCTACCATACTGGGAATCACATGGGAATCATCAGGATTCCAACTCAGGTCCGTTCAGGTCCAGTCAGGACCGGCAAGAAATGGCTTGTGGACAGGAGATAACTCTATGTTATAAAACGCGAAAGCATCATCCAGTCCGCTCCAGTCCAGTCAGGACCTCTCCTGACCGAAAGCATCCTAGACACACTCATAACCTGAAGGTCGCAGGTTCAAATCCTGCCCCCGCAACCACCGAGACCGACATCTCCGGCATGGGGATGTCGGTCTTCGTGTTTTCGCGCCCGTTTCCGGCCCATTCGAGGATCGCGCCGAGATCGCCGTACAGCACGGCGTCCATCTCGGCCCATTTCTCGCTCGGGGTGAGCACGATGCGCTCGATCAGGCCCCGGATGGCGGACGCCGCCGCGTCGCGGTCCTCCGGATGGTCCAGCGCCTCGGCAAGCCGCGCCACCTTGCGCCGGTAGATGTCCGCGATGTTGGGATGGATGTCCGGGAGCTCGGCCGGGGCGGCCGACAACCGTTCGTTCAGCTCGTCCTGGCGTGCTTCCAGCTCGCGCAGCCGGTCCACCATGCCGCGGACATAGCCGCCGTCCTCGATGACGGCGATCATGGCGGCGATCTTCTTCTCGACTTGGGCCAGCTCCTTCCGGTCGCTCGCGCCCGAGGCGCGGCGCTCGCGGTTGATCCGGTTGGTCTCCTCGGCCCAGGCCCGCATCGCCTCGGCGGCCGCCTCCGGCGCCATCAGCCGGTCCTTCAGGCCCGACAGCACCCGCTCTTCGATTACGGAGCGGCGGATGCCGCGGCCGTTCGAGCATGTACCGGTCATGATGTGGTTGGAGCAGCCGTAGCGGTCCTGGCCGCGCATGGAATAGGGGCCGCCGCAGACGCCGCATTCGAGCAGGCCCGAGAGCAGGTGGCGGGGCCGGCGGGCGCCGTTCAGCCGGTTGGCGCGCGCGCTTTGCGTGGCCTCGATGACAGTGGCGTATTGCTCTGTGATCTCGCCCTGGCGGTCCTTGACCGCCTTCCACAGCGCGTCGTCGACGATGCGGAGCTCGGGGACCTCAGCGACGATCCACTCCTCCGGCGGATTAATCCGCGACACCCGCTTGCCGGTCTCCGGATTCTTGACGTAGCGCAGCCGGTTCCACACCAGCCGGCCGATGTAGAGCTCGTTGTTGATGAGGCCCGTGCCGCGCTTCGCGTGGCCCCGGATGGTGGTATCCATCCAGAGCTTGCCCGAGGGGCCGGCGATGCCCTCCCCGTTCAGCCGCCGCGCGATCGCGCGCGGGCTGGCGCCGTCGGCGAACTCCCGGAACACCCGGCACACGATCTCGGCCTCGGCTTCGTTGACGGTCCGCCCGCCGCGCACCGGATCGCCCGAGCCGTCGAACGACTTCACCACGTCGTAGCCGTAGCAGAGACCGCCGCCCGACTTGCCGGCCTCCACGCGGCCCCTGAGCCCCCGGTGCGTCTTCGCCGCGAGGTCCTTCAGGAACAACGCGTTCATCGTCCCCTTGAGCCCGACATGGAGTTCGCTGATCTCGCCCTCCGCAAGCGTCACCACCGTCACCCCGGCGAAGCGCAGGTGCTTGTAGAGCGTCGCCACGTCCGCCTGGTCGCGACTCACCCGGTCGAGCGCCTCCGCGACCAGAACCTCGAACAGGCCGCGCCGCGCGTCCTCCAGCAACGCCTGGATGCCGGGCCGGAGGATCATGCTGTCGCCGGAGATGGCGGAGTCCTTGTAGGCGCCGGCGATCTTCCAGCCCTCGCGTGCCGCGCGCTCGCGGCAGACCCGGAACTGGTCCTCGATCGACGCCGCCCGCTGCTGGTCGGACGAGTAGCGGGCGTAGAGCGCGCAGCGCAGGGTCATGGCTTCCGGTCTCCTATCTCTCGCCGGCATCCTTTTCCGGCGCGTTGTCGTTGGCGGCGTCGAGCCTGTCCAGTGCCTCGCGCGCGATGCGCCGGCCGATCAGCCGGGCCAGCGTCACGACCGCGGTATCGACCCGCGCCTCCGCCTCGCCATTGTCGTTGGCCGCCACGCCGCGCATGACGGCAATTTCGCGATCCTCGCTCTCCGGCATCCCCTCGCGCCTCCCGCAACACTACGCTCCCGGGAGTCCATTTGGCGCCGCGATTCGGCCATGTCAAACCGGACATGTAGGGGATTTCCTGCATGGAATCATACACTTGAGTAGCACAGGGGGCGCTAGTGGGCTCATGCGGCGCCTGGAGTATGATCGAAAAAAACTTCGATGAACGGCCAAACGGCACCCCGGTCGTTTCCTAAACTGTCCACGGATCAACAGTCTTCAATCCCGCCGCCTCGAATGGCGCGGTGTCTCGCGTCGCCACCATCATGCCATTGGCCGCGGCGGTCGCCGCAATGTAACCGTCGGACACCGGGATCGTCCGTCCCTCGGACCGCGCTTTCGCCATCAGCGCCGCATATGCCTGCGAAGCCGGCAGATCGAATGCCAATACCCGCCCGGCGAACATCGGCAGGATCTGTCGCTCCAAATCCTCGTGCAGCCGGTCCCGGCGGCGGCCGGCCGGCAGCGACTGCACCCCGAAGCGCAGTTCAGCGACAGTAATCGCGGACAGGTACAGCGTTTCCAGCGCCTGGGCGTCGAGCCAGGCGGAGACGCGCGGCTCCGGAGCCCCGCGTAGCGGCTCCGACACCACGTTGGTATCTACCAGAATCATTCCAGATCGATCGGCCGGGCCGGAGCCGTATCGCGTTGCGCGAAGCCCGCGAATTCCTCGTCCGTCAACCCGGCGCGCTGGCCGACGGCGGTCAGCAGCGTTCCCAGCGCGGCCCGCCCCTCCGGCAGGACCGCTTCCGCCAGGATGACGCGCACCTCAGCCTCGGTGCTGCGGCCGCGCAGGGCGGCCCGCACGCGCAGGGCGCGATGCACCTCGTCGGGCAGGTTGCGGACGGTCAGCATGGCCAT
>JAPPNV010000202.1 GCA_028818565.1 Rhodospirillales bacterium
TGGCCGGCTGCGGCGCAGATTGCGCTGCGCAACCGTGGAAATGACCCACAAACAGTGCGCTGGTTTCACTGAATATCGCTCCATTAACATTGCCGTCAGAGCTCCTTCCGGTCGTTGAAGGCAGGCAAGAGAACGTGCAAAGGATGGACTGTCAACACGGATAGGTTGCTGATTCGATACAGTTATGATTGCATCTTCGTGCTCCTGCGTGCGCCTGACATGAAACGCGTACGCTTGTATACGCAGCGCTACGGAAAAAAATTTATTTTCGCAGATGGCGATTTTCCTGCCGGCGCGGCGGCCATCGTCATTCGACCCGCCGGCGGCGGGGCGTTCGTCCTCCGCGATGCGGCCGTCGAGGTCCCTCCGCAGCTCGTGCACGCGATCGCAGCGGGAGACACAGGGCGGTCCGCCGCCCCTCACCCGGCAGCACTCAAGGGTGCGCGGGCTCGACAGCGGATGCGGCGCGGAGTGCTCCTTGGTCATACGGTCGTTGCGCGTCTTGTCCATGCCAGTGCCGTCCTCTGCCCGCGACAGTCGCGGCGCATTGGAGCGGCACCTCGAAGGCTCGGGAATGGACGAATTTGCCGTTGGCGAATTCGTCCACTTACAAAACGGGAACATCGGCAGACACAATCTGCCGCGCATGAACCACGATCCGTACCCGCGGGACGGTTCGCCCCGAGCATCCGGGCTTGTGAGCGCGCGCATCAGCGAGGCGGCGAAGCTGGGGTCGCCGAGCACCCCGAAGCGCCGGCGTGAGAGCCCGGAGCGCTTCGGACGAGCCGGATTCAAGTCACGGATGGAGCGATCGAGAGTATCCATACAGGCGAACGTAGGCGGAACGTTCGCAATTGAAAGGCACCTTCGTTCGGGCCAATCCTGCTCCCCGCGGCATACGCGAAAAGAGACGACATGCGCCGAATCGGCACCCGCATTTTTTCTCTGCGACCCGCCGCTTGAGCTTCCTCGGGAGGAAGAGGAAGGCCGGGACGGGGCGCGGCGGGGGCGGCGCTCGGGGAGAGAGGCGGTCCCGCAGCTTCCAACCATCCACCACCTGGCGGAGGGCGTCATGCACATCGGCGGCGCGAAGCGCGGCAACACCGAAACCTTCCTCGTCCATATTTTCGGGCGCGGCCTCGAGGGCGACAAGTATATCGTCGAGCGCTTCCGCTCGGCGGCCGACGGCGAGATCAGCCCCGTGCCGATCGCCGCGCCGCCTACGCGCGGGAAGAAGAGGCGCCGGCCCCGGCACACGGTCACCAGCTTGTCCAACGTGACGCAGATGCGGCCCGCGCGTGACGAGATCATCGTCTGCACCGCCGTCAATCTCGAAGACAGCGGCATCCAGCTGTGGGGGGAGTGGAGTTGCGGCCTGTTCGCCCAGGGCAGGCATCGCTGACGGCCATTCGGCGGGGGCGTCCGATCCGGGCACTCCTGCCGCCAACACCGTCACCTGCACCATGGCACGGAGGATCGTCGGATGCCGGCCAAGGACCCGGAGAAGCAACGCCCCTGCAGGCGTGAGCGGGACAGGCGCCTGCGCGAAGAGCGGATTGCAGCGGGGACATGCCCCAAGTGCGGAGCATCCCCGCCCGAGCCTGATCGTCGCCTCTGCGCCGAATGCGGCGAGAAGAGGCGCAGGGCGGACCGCGCCAGATACGCCCGGGCCAAGGCCTCCGGCGCCCTCTACGGCGGCAAGCGCTCAGATGCCAAGCGCCGCAGCGGGCGCGCCGGCAGCAAGCGCCGTTACCATGCCCGGCGCGCTGCGCAACTCTGTGCGAAGTGCGGCCAGCGCCCGCCCGCCCAGGGGCGCAGCCGCTGCGAGGCCTGCCTCGACCGGCGCAATGACCGGGAGCGCGAGCTGTGGGCCGTGCGCCGCGCACAGGCTGCGTGTGGCGCGTGCGGCGATCCCGCACAGGATGGCGCCGCGCGCTGCAAGACCTGCGCCAGGCTCCAGGCGGGCAGGCCGTCGCGCAGGGAATACGCGAGGAAGATTTATTCCCGCCGGCGCGCCTGTTGATGACGGTCTAAACCCGCGCTTATTCGCTTTTTTGGGGGCGCGTGCTTT
>JAPPNV010000401.1 GCA_028818565.1 Rhodospirillales bacterium
TTTGGACGCCGATCACCCCCAATAGGGGGTCAATTTTCCACGCTTAACAACAGGCCCAGTCGCCGCGCCTCCCTTCGAGGCGCGCCCGGAAAGCGTCGACCGTCCCCCGGGGGCCGTTTGTGGCCTTCAGGGAGTCGTCCAGCAGCGCCGTGCCCTCGAACCATGTGTCCAGGATCGGCCGGTTGTTGGGCCAAGCGGTGCTGCGCCGGATAAGCTCGTCCCGCTCCTCGCCGGGCAGGCCGGCGATCATGCCTTCCGGGTCGAGCTCCGCGAGCCAGTCGCGGGCCGTCATCGCCCGCGGCCGCAGCTCGGAAAGGCCGCAGGCGGCGGCGACGTCGATCAGTCGGGCCTGCGGCGGCCGTCCTTCGGCAAGCCCGTCCGCGATCGCGGCGGAAAGCGCGGTCTTGAAGGCTTCGAAGGGCACGTCGAGCGCCCCAAGGTCGTCCTCGAGGTTGGAGACGGCATCGAGGGCCTCGTCGCCCCGGAAGATGCGCGCGATCGTGACGCCTTGGTCGGCCTTGACCAGAACCATGGCGCAGGCGGGTCCGTCCGCGAGTTCGAGCGTGGCGGCGAGGTGCTGCATGCCCGAGCCGTCCGGCAAGGCGGCGAGGAAACGGGCGGGGCGGCCCTCGGGGCGCGCCAGCGGGTGGAAGCGGCCCCGCAGCCGGGTCTCGCGCAGGGCGGTATCCAGCAACGGACGTGCGGAATCCTCGGGCATCCAGTTTCGGATGAGCGGCACGAGCGCGGGCAAAGCGGGCTCCATGGCGGCGCGCCGCACTCGCCCTGAGAGGCCGCTGGCGGCCGCCAGGCGAATCTCGGACGAGCGGTCCAGCAGCCAGTAGAGGGCGGCGCGGCCGTACCGCTCCTCGTCGCGCCCGGCAACATGCTGGACGAAGGTCGGCCTGAACGTGGACGGAAGGACCGCCATGAGGTTGCCGAGGAGGTCGTGCAGCAGGTGATCGTCCCCGCGGGCATGGTCCGCGAGACGGTCGATCTCCAGGTCCAGCAGGCCGGGAAACGCGGCCAGCGCCTCGCCGGTGCCGGGTTCGCCGGCGAAGATCGGGAACAGGCATTCCGGCGCTTCCAGGCCGGCGCGGACGAAGGCGCGCGCGAGGCCGAGCGCGGCTACGTCCTGGAGTTCGCCGCCGGCGGCCAGCGTGTCGACGGCGCCGCGGGCCTCGGCGAGGAAGGGCTCGCCGAAGCGGCCACGGTTCTCGGCATCGCGCTGCGCTTGTTCGACAAGAACCCCGAACAGGTCGAGAGGAGCGTTCCGGTCCGGGTCCGCGGTTCGCGCGATGTAGGCGGCCAGGCTCGAAGCAATGCCGGGCCTGCCCAGAAGCACCGGCGCATGCTGGGCCGCCAGCTCCCTTCGAGCGAGAAAGTCGTCGATGGCGTCGAGCTCGTCGAGGCAGGCTTGCAGAAGGTCGGCTTCGGGCATGGTCGTGTCCGGGATGGCGGCGGCGCTGTTGACGGGGAGTGCGGCGCGCATCGTGGCATGGCGGGCCCCGTCGTTGAAGACGGTATGCCCGAATTGTGCAGCTGGGCAGAGACGGGGGCGGGCCTCAGGCGCATGATGCAATCGCCGTGCAAGGGGCGGTGGCGCCTCCGAACCGGGTGCCCATGTGCCTCTCCGTTCGACCTGCCATCGTTCGTGCCGGCTCGCGAAGCTGTGGGACAGTCCGGGCGGTGGCTGGTACGCTCTCCCGGTGAGGACGCGAGGCCATTCCAGGAGCGCGGGTGGCTGTAGCAGGCGAGCCCCCAGTACAAGCGGCTTCCTCGCGGCATAAAGAAAGACGTCATTGACAGATGAAGGCGATCGGCGCCGGCGGCCCCCCGGTACACCGCCGTACTGAACGGGCAGCGGATCGGGGTTCTGGATGGCCGGCAACTGCGCATCGCGGATGCTCGAAGGGGCCGCGTGGAACGGTAGAGGGTGGCGATGTCAGGTATTTAGTCTGACTCCGATCGTGGTCGGGAGATGGCCTGAGAGGTCTGGAGGTGAAGGGTTGCGGATTCCGGTTTATTTGACCGCCGGTTCTGATTCTATTTGACCGGGATTCT
>JAPPNV010000068.1 GCA_028818565.1 Rhodospirillales bacterium
GGCGGCCGCCACGCGGACGATACATGAGCGAGACCGACCACACGATGCCGGGCGCGGCGCCCTCCATCTACCCAGTGGTACGCCTGATCACCGCGCTGGTCCTCGTGACCATGGGCGGCGCTGCCATGTACGGGATCATCGTGGTCCTCAAGCCGGTCTCTTTCGAGTTCGGCGTGGGGCGCGGTGTCGCATCCCTTCCGTACTTTATGTTCATGATTGTCGGCGGGATCGGCGGCGTGGTGATGGGGCGGCTTGCCGACCGCTTCGGCGTGATGCTGCCGGCCTTGGTTGGGTGCGTGGGCCTGCCTGCCGGCATGGCCGGCGCCGCCTTCGCCGAAGAGTTCTGGCAGTTCTGCGTCTCGCTCGGGGTGCTGTCCGGACTGCTCGGCACCTCTGCGCTCTTCGCCCCGATGGCCGCCGACATCTCGCACTGGTTCACCCGGCGGCGGGGGCTCGCCGTTGCGGTCGTGATTACCGGAACCTATTTCGCCGGCGCACTCTGGCCGCCCATCGTTCAAGCCTCGCTCGATGCGCGGGGCTGGCGCGAGACCTTCGTCCTCATCGCCATCCTCATGGCTGTCGTCATGCTGCCGCTGGTCGCGCTGCTCTATCGCAAGCCGGCCGCGTTGATCGAGGCGCAAGCGGCGCGCGCGGCGCCAGGTGCAGGCAGGCCGCTGGGTGTCGCCCCCGGCACGCTTCAGTGCCTGATTTGCGCGGCCGGGCTCGGGTGCTGCATCGCGATGGCGGCGCCCCAGGTGCACATCGTCGCCCACGTCACCGATCTCGGATACGCCGCCCAGCACGGCGCCGCGATGCTCTCGCTCATGCTCGGCACCGGCATCGTGAGCCGCATCGGCTCCGGCTTCATCTCGGACCGGATCGGCGGGCTGCGCACGCTGCTGCTCGGTTCCGTCCTGCAGGCGGTAACGCTGGCGGCCTTCCTCGGCGCCGACACGCTCACGCTGCTCTACGTGGTCTCGGCCGTCTTCGGCCTCTCCCAGGGCGGGATCGTGCCGTCCTACACCATCATCATCAGGACGTTCTTCCCCGCGCACGAGGCGGGCCGCCGGGTCGGCTGGGCGATGCTCTTTACCTTCGCAGGGATGGCGCTCGGCGGCTGGATGGCCGGCGCGCTGTACGACCTGACGGGCTCCTACACCGCGTCATTCATCAACGCGGTCGCCTTCAACGTGATGAACGCCGCGATCGTGGTCTTCCTGGCGCAGCGCCACCGGGCACTGGCAACAACTTAACTTGCCGCCGCCCTGTGCTGGCTGTTGCCCAGCCTCTCGCGGCGGAGCGCCTCGGTCGCGGCGAGATCGACGGCGAGGTCGTCGTCCTCCTCCGAGCCCACGATCACCACGCCGTAGAGGGCCTCCGCCTTGGAGCGGGAGACGTAGCGCTCGTTCACGTCGTCGAGCACCCGCTCGGGCTCGCGCTCCAGCGGGTCGCCATAACCGCCGCCGCCGTTGTCGATGGCGTGCAGCCTGGAGCCCGCCTCCAGGTGGCAGTAGGCGTCGGTCTCGTAGACCTCGCGCGTGCCGTCCGCCGCGATCTTCGCCTGATAGCCCGCCTGCGAGGACAAGCCGCCAAGCACGCCCTGCGGCAGGATGGTGAGCCCGTTGCAGATGTTGATGACCAGCATCGGGTCGTGGCGCGGCCCGAAGATCACCTCGGAGGCCGGCCCGCCGCGCCGGCGGCCGGCGCCGCATGAATCCACCATTGCGCGCACGCTGTCGACCTGGAACGGGAAGCGCTGCTCGTTCACCTCGATGCTGTCGCGGTAGACGAGGCCGACGCTCACCGGGTTGACCAGGCCGTGCATGCCGTCGGTCTCGGCCGAGGCCGCCATGCCGCCGGCCGACATGAACATCTGGTTGACGTAGGGCGCGCCGTCCCGCCGCCAGTCCTTGCCCGAGCAGACGCCGGTACCCGCGCCGTTGCAGAAGTTGCCCTGGCTGAAGCCGTAGCCGTCGCCGAGTTTGGCGAAGGCCGACTGGATCAGGTTGATGATCATGTCGGTCATGTTGGTGGTGGCGACCGAGCAGCT
>JAPPNV010000324.1 GCA_028818565.1 Rhodospirillales bacterium
TGTGGCACTGCCGGCGTTCTGGACCGTGGGCCAGACCATCGACCACATGCGCGAGGCCGGCGGCGACATGCCGGACGATTTCTACGAGATTTACGTCATCGACCCTCAATACCGGCCCATCGGACGGATTCCCTTGCACAGGCTGCTTCGCACCCGACGCCCGGTGCGGTTGCGCTCGATCATGGCGACGGACGTCAGGGCGATCCCCGCCGAGACCGACCAGGAAGAGGTCGGCCACGTCTTCGATCAGTATGACCTCGTGTCCGCGCCAGTGATCGGCGAGTCCGGACGCCTGATCGGCGTGATCACGGTGGACGACGTGGTCGACGTCATCCAGGAAGAGGCGGAGGAGGACATCCTGCGCCTCAGCGGCGTGCGGGAGCCCGACATCTACCGCGCGGCGCTGCGCACCGCCACCGGCCGCTTCACCTGGCTGCTGGTCAATCTCGGCACCGCGATTCTGGCGTCCCTGGTGATTTACCAGTTCGACGGGACCATCGATCAGATGGTGGCGCTCGCGGTCCTCATGCCGATCGTCGCCTCCATGGGCGGCAACGCCGGCACCCAGACCATGACCGTGGCGGTGCGCGCCATCGCCACCAAGGACCTGACGACAGCCAACTTTCTCAGGGTGCTGTGGAAGGAGGCGCTGGTCGGCTGCTTCAACGGCGTGGTCTTCGCCGTCCTCATCGGCGTCGCGGCCGCAGCCTGGTACGACAATATCGCGCTCGGCATCGTGATCGCCGCCGCGATGATCATCAACATGCTGGTCGCCGGCCTGTTCGGTCTGGTGATTCCGGTGGCGTTGTGGCGGCTGAAGATCGATCCGGCGACGGCGGCCGGCGTTGTGCTCACCACCATCACGGACGTGATCGGCTTCCTGGCCTTCCTCGGCCTCGCGGGGATGCTGCTGGTGTGACGGCGTCTCAACGGCCGCTGCTGGCGAAGCTGGGGGGCCGTTGATAGATTCGAAGAGGCGCGCTTACGCTTCGACGATAGTTCAGCGCGCGCCTCACCGGACTGACAGGGACCCGGAACCTACGAAGAGGGATCGAACCATGGCGCATGCCGCGAAACGCGCAGCCGTCGCCCTTGCCTCCGCGGCGCTGCTCTCAATCTCAATGACCGCGACCGCCGTCGCCGAGACCGAATGGGACCTGCCGCTCGCCTGGCCCGACGGCAACTTCCATGTCGAGAACGCCAAGACCTTCGCCAAGGTGGTGGGGCAGGTCACAGGTGGCGAGGTCACCATCGACGTTCACCCGGGCGGCTCCCTCGGATTCAAGGGGCCGGAGATGCTGAACGCGGTCGGCGACGGCCTCGTGCCCATCGGCGAGATGCTGCTCAACCAGCAGGTGGGGGAGCGGAAGATCCTCGGGCTGGAGACGCAGCCCTACATCATCGAGGACCTCGATCAGCTCGCGGTCTTCCACAGGCACTTCCGCCCGGCCATCGAGAGGGTAGCAGCGGAGTACAACCAGAAGGTGCTCTACGTCGTGCCGTGGCCGCGCCAGTACGTCTACACCAAGGTGGAGGCGAAGGCGGTCGCAGACCTCGCCGGCATCAAGATCCGCACCTACAACGACACGACGACCGAGATGTTCAACCGCATCGGCATGACCTCGGTGCAGCTGCCCTGGGGCGAGGTGGTGCCCTCGCTCGCGGCCGGCACCATCGACGCGGTCACGACCTCGGCAAGCTCCGGTGTGGACGGGAAGTTCTGGGAGTTCCTCACGCACATGTACCCGACCAGCCACGTTTGGTCGTCGAACATGGTCTCCGTCAACCTCGATGCCTGGAACGACCTGACCCAGGGCCAGCGCGACGCCATCGAGTCGGCGGCCCGGATGCTTGAACCCGTGTTCTGGCAGGTCAGCAAGGCGGAGGACGCAGCCAAGTCGAAGATACTGAACGAGCGCGGCGTGGCGATGGGCGAGGTGTCGGCGGCGATGCTTGCCGACATGCAGGCCGCGACCGAGCCGATGCTGGCCGAGGCGTTGGCTGGGCTGGGGGACGAGGGTCAGGCCATCATCGACGGCTTCCTCCAGGAAATCGGCCGCTAGGCAGGCGCGGCTCCGGTGCCCGGCGGATCGTCGCCCGCGCCGGGTTCCGATCCGGATAGTTCGGAGCGGGCAGGGGAGGCCGACGCCTTGTCCGTTCTCGTACGGGTTCTCGCGGGCATCGACGCGCTGTCGAGGTTCTGCGGTTACGTCGCAGCCGTCCTGGTGCTAGGGATCGCGGGGCTCATCCTCGCCGAGATCTTCTGCCGCACCGTCCTCAACGTGAGCCTCTCCTTCGCCTGGGAATACGCCGCGTACTTCTTCGCCGTCTCGATTTTCCTCGCTGCGGCGTTCGCGCTGCGGACGGGCGGGTATGTCAGGGTGATGCTGCTCTCGCAGAGCGTTCCGCCCCGGCTGGCGTACTGGCTCGATGCCGCCGCCACGGTGGTTGGCACGATGATCGCCGGGTTCCTCGCGTGGGCGCTCACCGCCTTTGCCGCGAGGTCGTGGGTGAGCGGCAGCACGTCCCCCACAATCGACGAGACGCCGCTGGTCTATCCGCAAGCGGCGATGGCTTTCGGCGCGGCCTTGCTGACGCTGCAGCTCGTGGCGCGGGTGCTGCGACTGTTTATCGGCGAGCCGCCCGAAGACGAGGTCGCGAAGGAAGAGTTCAGCGCGGGATGAGGTCATGACCGTTGCAGCCGCCGGCGCCGTTCTCGGCGTGCTCGCCCTGGTTCTCGGTGCCGGGGTCTGGGTGGGGCTCGCGCTCTTCGCTCCCGGCCTGGCCGGCCTTGCCATCTTCCGCAGCCTGCCTGTCGAGAAGCTGCTGGCGCAGCTCACCTGGAACGCGACCACGACGCCCGAGCTGATCGCGCTCCCGCTCTTCATCCTGATGGCGGAGATCCTGTTCCACTCGCGGCTCTCGGCCTCCCTCTTCGCCGGCCTCGCGCCGTGGACGACCCGCTTGCCGGGGCGGTTGCTGCACGTGAACGTGCTGGGCTGCACCATGTTCGCGGCGATCTCGGGCTCCTCGGCAGCGACCACGGCGACCGTGGGGCGCATCACGCTGACGGAGCTGTTGCGGCGCGGCTACGACCGCGACTTGGCGATGGGCTCGCTCGCGGGCGCCGGCACGCTGGGCTTCCTCATCCCGCCGAGCATCATCCTGATCATCTACGGCGTGCTCGCGGAGACCTCGATCCTCAAGCTCTTCCTCGCCGGCATCATTCCGGGGCTCATGCTCGCGGTGCTCTACATGGCCTGGCTCGGTATCCGCACGAGCTGGAAGGCCTCGCTCGCGCCGGACGAAGCGGAGACCATGAGCCTCGCCGACAAGCTGCTCGGCCTGCGGCATCTGGGCCCCGTGGTGTTCCTGATTCTCGCGGTGCTGGGCTCGATGTACGGCGGGATTGCGAGTCCCTCGGAAGCCGCGGCGGTGGGCGTTCTGGGCGCGCTGATCGTGAGCGCCGTCCAGGGGACGCTCAACTGGGAGACGATCCGCAAGGCCAGTCTGGGCGCGGTCCGGACCATCAGCATGATCGGCCTGATCGTGGCCGGCGCCTACTTCCTCTCCATCGCCATGGGTTTTCTTGGCGTGCCCCGCATGATCGCGGGCGAGATCGCTGCGCTGAATCTCTCGCCCATCGCGCTCATCGTCTTGTTGCTGGTCTTCTACGCGATCCTCGGCTGCGTGCTCGAAGGCATGTCGAGCATCGTCATGACGCTCCCCATCACGCTGCCGCTGGTGACGGCGGCAGGCTTCGACAAGATCTGGTTTGGGGTGTTCCTGGTGATCGTGGTGGAGATGGCGCAGATCACGCCGCCCGTGGGCTTCAACCTGTTTGTGATTCAGGGGATGACGGGCGAGCGAATTGGGCGCATTGCCCGCGCGACGCTCCCCTTCTTCCTGATCATGGCGGGGCTCGCCCTGCTCATCACCTTCGTGCCGGAGGTGGTGACCTTCCTGCCGAACGCGATCAGCCTGGGCCACTGAACGGGTGGGGGAACGCGCGGCGGCTGGCGGGCAAGGCACCCGCCGGCCAACCCGATTGCGCCAAGCGTGAGTCGTTACGCGTTGAGCACGCGGTCCATCTGCGCCTGCATCTCCTGCAGGTTCGACGGCACGGCGCTGAACCAGAAGTCCTCCTTGGCGAACTTGAACTTGACTTTGGCCAGGGCCTCGTCGATCGCAACGCCCACCTCGGGCCCCATGCCGTTCTCTTCGGCGTACTGCGGGGCGAGGTCTGGCCGACCCGTGACGTAGCCGCGCAACGGCGTGATCCCCGCGGCGTAGCTGCCGCTCAGGATCCAGTTGAGCGCCGTGTGGACCTGCTCGAGGTTGCCGCGGTCGTGGACCTGGGTCGGGATGTAGCAGGCGTGCATCCACTTGGTATAGAACTCCGTGGCATTGGCGTAGACCCAGTCGCCGCCGGCCTTGTTGGCCTCGCGTACCGCAGGCTCCCAGCACCGGATCGCATCGACCTCGCCGTTCTTCATGTCGGAGACCTGGTCGTCGAAGATCTTCCAGAAGTTGCGGAACTGCCCCGCCTGCTTGCGCTCTATCAGGAAGTCCGCGGTCGCCGCAGCTTCATCCGGCGACGGATCAAGGAGATCCTTGACCTCCAGCTGGCCGGTATTCTTGAGATAGGCGAGCGCTTCCCAGAGGTAGATGTAGTTGTCGCCGGTAGACGACCGGCCCAGGGTCTTCTCGCTCTCGTAGACCAGCGACCAGGAGGCTTCCTCCGGCGGGCGCGGTTCGTTCAGCTTCTCCGGCAGATAGCCGAAGCTGTCGGCGTTCATCGCCAGCGGAACGCCCCACACGTGGCCGCCCTCCGGCGCGAGATCGCGCTGGAGATAGGGCATTTGCGTGATGCTTTCGGGAATGCCGGCCCAGTTCGAGACTTGAGCGGTCTCGATCGGCTTGATCGCCTCGCCGTCGATCAAATCCTGCTCGGCGCCCGTGAGCGCGGCGATGATGTCGAAGCGGTCGCCGCCGTCGTTCACCAGAATTTCGGTCAGGAAAATGCCGGGATCGTCCTTGATCACGGTGTCTTCCATCTTGAATCCGGTTTCCCTCTCGAACGCGCTCCAGTCGCCCGGGATCAGGGTGGGGCCGGTGATGAGGAGCCGGATCGTGTTTTCATCCTGGGCAATAGCGCGGCGGGTGAGCCCCTTGAGAATGGCGGGCGCGCCGACGATTGCCGCGCCGCCAGCGGCGCACTTGATGAAGTTCCGTCGTGAAAGCTGGAAATAGAGGTGTTTGCTCGTCCGCATGGCCAAGCCTCCCTGCATGGGTTTGAGCGCGCCCGCGAACCGCGCGCCTTCGGCTCACGGCCGCGGCGTGTCCGCAGGATAGCACCGGCGATGGGCGGACGCGACGGCCGCGGAGTCTCTCGGAGGCTCGTCTATCCCTCCCGCAGCCAGCGGGTCGCGTGCGCGGGCTCATGGGTGGGGTCGAACTCGAAGAGCTCCAGCAGCACGTCGTCGGGCGCGGCGCACATGATGTAGCGCCAAGTGCCGAACTCGCGGATCTCGCTGCGGAACGTGACGCCTTGCTCCTTCATGCGTGCGACCAGGGCGCGCAGGTCGTCGCTGCGGATGCCGATGTGGTGGACCGCACCGCGCCCCTCGTCGCGCGGGGGCTGGTCGTAGAGGTGCAGCCCGCCGCTGCCGATCCGCATGAAGACGTTGCGGGAGCCGGCTAGCACGCCGTCGTAGACCAGCTCGCCGCCCAGCATGTCGCGCCACCAGGCGATGGTCGCGTCGATGTCGCGGGCGAAGATGTGGACGTGGTGGAGGCTCTCGGTCATGGCGGGGAAGGGGGGCTCCAGCGCGGTGTCCCGGCGCCAAGAACGAAATATGCCCGCGTTCCCTTTTCGTCATGGCCGGGCTTGTCCCGGCCATCCACGTCCCGCCGCAGCACATGGTCGACATGGATGCCCGGAACAAGTCCGGGCATGACGAGTGAAGGAGTGATCGGGTTATAGGGTGCTCCCGCCGGACGCACGGCGCTCGAAATCCTCAAACAGGACACTAGGCGCTGCCTTCGACCAGCGGTACCACCTCCTCGGCGAAGAGCCGCATGCTGTCGGTCACCTGCGCGTGCGGCATGCCGAGCCAGTCCATGCCGAGGATGAACGTGGTGATCCCCAAGCGGCGGTCGTAGCCGGCGATCTGCTCGGCCACTTCCTCGGGCGAGCCGAACAGGAAGCGGTCGCGCATCAGCTCCTCGAAGTCGAGCGAGAGGTCGTCGTCGCCCTTGGGCATGGCCTTGTCCTGCCCCCATCGGTGGTAGGTCTTGTACTTCTCCTCCAGGTAGGGGCGGGCGAGGCGTTCCGCCTCCGCCCTGGTCCGGGCCACGAAGATCTCGCGCATGAGCGGCAGCTCGGCGGGGAAGGGTTTCTGGGCCTCGTCGAGGGCGCGCCGGTAGATCGCGAGCTGGCGCTCGGTGGTCTCCATGCGCTGGTGGGGGTTGATGAACCAGGTATCGCCGAGCCGGGCCGCGCGCTCGACCGCGGCGTCCGCATTGGCGCCGAGCCAGATCGGCGGGTGCGGCTGCTGCATCGGCTTGAGAGAGAGCGTCGCATCCTCGAGCGTGAAGTGGGAACCAGCCATGTTGACGCCGTCCTCGGTCCAGAGGCGGACCACGGCCTCCAGGTTCTCCTCCAGCCGCGTGACGCGCTCGGCCTGGGTGGTGCCGAAACCCTTGAACTCCACCTCGCGATAGCCGAGGCCCGCGCCGAAGATCATGCGCCCGCCGGACATCACGTCGAGCGTCGCGACCTGCTCGGCGATGTCCAAAGGCTTGTGCAGCGAGAGCAGGATGATCCCCGGCAGCAGGCGGCAGCGGGGCGCCTCGACCATGAGCCGCGCCAGCAGCGGGATCTGCTGATACTGTTGCAGCGGGTAGGCGGCGTAGTGCATGCCGGTGGCGATAATGTCGAAGCCCAGCTCGTCCGCGAGCGCGGCTTGAGCGCAAAGGTCCGCGAAGCGCGCGTTCATGTCCTCGCCGCGGCGGAACTGGCCGCGGATGAAGAATCCGTACTTCATGGTGCTCCTCAGTCCGCCGCCGGCTCCTGCGAGAGCGTGCGCAGGCAATCGTCGTCCAGCGGCTCGATCGCCGACCAGTCGCGGGTGCAGTGATGCTCGGCGCGCTCGAACCTGGTGGGCGGGTTATCGGTGGCGGCGACGTTGAGATAGAAGATGCGGCGCGGCCACGGCGTGATGTTGCCGGCCGAGCCGTGGACCATGTTGGCGTGGCTGATCAGCACCGAGCCGGCGGGGCCGGTAACCTGCTCGATGCCGCCCGCGTCGACGATGTGGGAGAGGTGCTCGTCCGTAATGTGGAACAGCGTGTAGCCGGGCGATTCGTCGTTGTCCACGGCCTCGGCGATCAGCCCGTAGTGATGCGAGCCCGGCACCAGCATGAGCGGCCCGTTGGCTGTGTTGGCCTCGTCCAGCAGGATCGCGACCATGAAGGCTCTGGGTTCCTTGAGCCCGTCGCGGTCCGACCAGGTGGCATAGTCCTGATGCCAGGCCCACGGTCCGCCGTGGAAAGCCGCCTTGGGGTTGAGGCGCGACTGGTGGATGTAGACCGGTCCGTCCATCAGGTCCTGCACCGGCTCCAGCCAGCGCGGATGGCGCGAAAGGCGGTGGAACGCCTCGCTGAAACGGTGGGCGCCGTAGACCAGCCTGACCGCGTCCGACTCGGCTTCCGGGACCACCTCGGGGCCTTCCCGCGCCGCCACGCTCTCGACCTCGGCCCGCACCGCGGCGATCTCGTCTTCCGAGAAGACGGGCAGGGAGCAGCAGGAAGCCGTGGTCCTCGAATTCGCGCCGCTGGGCGTCGGTGAGCACGGGCATGGCTGGGGACCCTAGTGTCCTGCCCCGAAACCGAAGACGAACGATACCAGGGCCTCCTTCTCGTCATGGCCGGGCTTGTCCCAGCCATTCACGGAGGCGACCCGGTCTCGCCCGACCCAACTGGATGCCCGGAACAAGTCCGGGCATGACGGTAGGGGGATAGAGTACTTCATGCGTATTTCGGGAACTCGACCCTAGCCGCCCATGCCGACGAACTCGGCGACGAGATCGGGGTCGGAGAGCTGCGACGGCGAGACTTCGCTGGTGAATTGCCCGCGCTGGATGATGAGCACGCGCTGGGACAGCTCGGCGATGAATTCCAGGTTCTGCTCCACCAGGACCACGGTGAGCTTGCGCCGGGCCTGCAGCGCTTTGAGGATCTCCACGATCTCCTCGATGATCGAGGGCTGGATGCCTTCGGTCGGCTCGTCGAGGAGGATCAGGCGGGGGCGCCCGCAGAGGCAGCGCGCCAGCGCCAGAATCTGCTGCTCGCCGCCGGAGAGCACGCGGCCCGCGCGGTCGAGCAGCGGCTTGAGGCGCGGGAACTCCTCCAGCACCTCATCGAGCACCTCCTGCTCGTCCACCTTCTGCACGGCGAAGCCCAGCCTGAGATTGTCGCGCACACTCACGTTGGGGAAGATCTCTCGCCCCTGTGGCACGTAGCCAATGCCGCGCCGGCTGCGCCTGTGCGGCGGCTCCCGTGTGATCGTCTCGCCCTCGAAGGTGATCGTGCCGTCGGTGGTCTTGACCAGGCCGATCAGGGTCTTGAGCAGCGTCGTCTTGCCCATCCCGTTGTGGCCCAGGATGCCGACGAACTCGCCCTCCTGCACCTCCAGGTCGATGCCGTGCAGGATCGGGATCCTGCCGTAGCTTGCGCGGATTCCTTCGGCGCTCAGCATGGCTCAGGCCGCATGCTGCTTGCCGAGGTAGATGTCGCGCACCTGCTGGTTCTGCTCCAGGTTCGCCATGGTGTCCTCGATCAGGATCGCTCCTTGATGGAACACGGTCACCCGCTCCGCGATCGCCTTGATGAACTGCATGTCGTGCTCGACCACGATCATCGATGTGGTCTTGTTGATCTCGCGAATCAGGTCGGTGGTCTGGTTGACCTCCTCGTGAGTCATGCCCGCCGTCGGCTCGTCCAGCAGGATCAGCTCGGGCTCGCCGGTGAGCACGGTGCCGAGCTCGACCCGCTGGCGCTCGCCGTGGGCGAGCTGGCCGACGACGCGGCGGGCCAGCGCACTGAGGCGGAGACGTTCCAGAATCCCCTCGACGATGCGGTTGGCCTCGCGGCGGCCGTGATGGCGCCGGGCCGCGACCCAAATGTTCTCGTGCACGCTCAAGCCGTCGAACACGCTCGGCACCTGCGTCTTGATGCCGATGCCGCGGCGCGCGATCTGGTAGGTGTGGGAGCCGGTGATGTCGGCGCCCCGGAAGCGAACACGCCCGGCGGATGCCTTGTACTGGTGGGTCAGGCATTTGAAAAAGGTGCTCTTGCCGGCGCCGTTGGGGCCGATCAGGCAGCGCAGCTCGCCCTCCGACATGGTGAAGTCGACGTTGTCGACCGCGACCACGCCGCCGAAGCGCATGGTCAGCCCGTGCGTCTCCAGGATGGGCACTCCGTTGGTCGCTGCGTCGGTCACTGCGCCGCCTCCCGTCTGCTCTCAACCTCCGCGCCGCCCAAACCTAACCCGGGCAGGAAACGGTCCGCCAGCTGGCGCGCGGTGGGCAGCAGCCCGGCCGGCACCGCCAGCACGAACACCATAATGATCCCGCCGAAGATCAGGTAGGTGTTGGTGATCTGCTGCTGGCCGATCTCGAACTTTAGCATCAAGAGCCCGATGCAGCCGATCACCGGCCCGACCAGGGTGCCGAGCCCGCCGATCAGTGTCCACATGATGATCTCGGCCGCGAAGTTGAGCGCGAACACGTCCGGGTTGACGAAGGAGTTGAAGTTGACTCCCAGGCACCCGGCGAGCCCGGCCATGCCGCCGCCGATGGTGAAGGTCTGCAGCTTGTGCAGGCGGACATCGTAGCCGAGCAGCTCGGCGCGCAGCTCGTTCTCCCGAATCGCGACCGCGACCCGGCCGAAGTACGAGCGGTTGAGTAATTTCAGGCCGGCGTAACACAGAATCAGACAGCCCATCGAGAGATGGAATATCTCGTCCGGGAAGAGCATTGCGTTGCCGTCGCCGGGCCAGTTGATGGGCTGGATCGACGAGATGCCGTTGAAGCCCATCAGCCGCTGCGCGCCGATGGCGTATTCCTCGCCCGCTGTGGAGCGCATGAAGTTGTAGAGGATGAGCGTGACCGCGAGCGTCACCACCGCGAGGTAGACATCGCTGAGGCGGCCATAGAACATGAAGTAGCCGAGCAGGGCGGCAAAGGCGGCGGGCACGATGATCGCCAGGAAGAAGGGCCCCGTGCTCTCGCCGATATTGCCCACCGCGATCGCATAGGTGTAGGCGCCGAGGCCGTAGAAGGCCGACTGCCCGAAGCAGAGGATGCCGCCATAGCCCCAGATGAAGCCCATTGAGAGCGCCAGGATCGCCATGGCGACGAACAGCGTCACCTTGAAGAGCGTGAAGAGGTCGAAGATCTGCGGGCCGGCGAACAGCAGCACCACCATGACCACGAGGACCAGGATGGTGCCGAGGGCCTCCCAGCTTCGCAGGTTGACGCCGAGCACCGTCACAGCGAGCGCCTGAAGATCTTGCCGGTGATGCCTTGCGGCAGCAGCCGCAGCATCACCACCGCGACGATCAGCAGGCCGACGCCGCCGAGCACCGGCGTGAACTCGTAGCTGAGCAACTGGCGCACGGTGCCGAAGACGCCGGAGGCGACCAGCGTGCCGGTCACGGCGCCGGTGCCGCCGGTAATGACGGTGATGAAGGTCTGGGCGACGTAGGCCGCGCCTGCGGTCGGGATGACCTGCGAGATCGGCGCCAGCAGGCCGCCCGCGAGCCCGGTCAGCGCCGCGCCGACCGCGAAGGTCACCATGTAGACGCGCTGCGTGCTGATGCCGAGCACCGACGCCTGGGCCGGATTCTGCATGGTGCCGCGCGCGATGAGGCCGAGCTTGGTGCGGGTCAGCACCATGAAGACCCCGATGAACAGCAGGATCACGATGCCGATGAGCACCATTCGGTACTGGGAGACGTTGTAGACGCCGACCTCGAAGCTGCCCATCGGCGCGGACACGCCTTCGATGATGTTGCCGAAGATCGCGGTGACGATGCCGATGAGCAGCAGGCTGAGCCCCCAGGTCGCGATCAGCGTGTCGATCATCCGGCCGTAGAAGAAGCGGATGAAGGTGCGCTCAACGATGATGCCGATGATCCCGACGATGATCGGCGAGATGATCAGCATCGATATCCAGATGTTGATGCCGAGCGTCTTGGTGCACACCACCGTGGTGTAGGCGCCCAGCATCATGAACTCGCCGTGGGCGAAATTGATCACCCGCATCATGCCGAAGATGATCGCCAGCCCGGCGCAGGCGAGCGCCAGGCTGGCAATCCCGTTCAGCACTTCGATGATCAGGAGCGCAGCAGTATCCACGGCGCACCCGTCGTGAAGCGTACGATCGCTCTCGTTACGCTGCGGCCCGCAGAACGCCTAGATGATCGGCTCCAGATGGGCGTTCATGTCGGGATCCTTGGTCAGGTCGCAGCGGTCGATCACGTCGCTCGGATAGAGCTGCGAATAGCTCTCGAAGATGTTCCAGGTCTGGTTCTGGCACTCGGCCATGTGCATGTCCTGGATGACGTGGTTGGTCACCGGATCGACCACCATGTGGCCCGCCGGGCCGTCCCAGGCAATGTCGCCGCTGCGCAGCGCCGCGATAACGTCTTCGCGCTCGATGCTGCCGGCGGCCTTGACGCCGAGCGACCAGAGCATGGTGCCGAGGTAGCCGCCGATGCCCACCGAATTGAGGTACTGGGCGTCGTCGCCGAAGCGCTCCTGATAGCGCTTCACGAAGTCGACGTTGGCGGGAAGCTGCAGCTCCTGGAAGTAGGGCTGGGCGCTGACGATGCCGTTACCTTCCTCCGCGCTGAGCTGGACGTGCTCGTTGCCGACGCCGAACGTCACCGAGACGATCGGGATCTCGTTCAGCATGCCGGCCGCGTACCACTGGCGGTAGAAGCCGGTGTGCGCCGCGCCGACGAGACAGGTGGAGAGCCAGTCCGGCTTCGCTTCCTGAATCTTGGCGATGGCCGGGCCGAACTCCGCCACGTCGAGCGGGAAGAAGTCCTTGGTGAGGACCTCGGCGCCTTGTTCGCCGGCGAACTTCTCGGTCCACTTGCCGATGATCTGGGGCGCGTTGTAGTCGGCGCCGATGTAGTAGCAGCGCTTGCCGTGGGTCTTGAAGCCGTAGTCGGCCATCGGCTTCACCCACTGCACGGCGGTCACGCCGCTGACGAAGTTGTTGATGTCGCAGACGCCGCCCTCGTAGATCACGCTGTACCAGAGCAGGGTCTGGAAGCGCCGCAGGATCGGCCGGATGACCTCGCGCGAGGCGCTGGTGATGGCGCCGTGCACCAGGTCGACGCGCTCCTTCAGCGCGGCTTCCTGGGCGTACTGGGCATAGAGCTCCATGTTGGACTGCGGGTCGTACTTGATCAGCCGGATCTTCTTGCCGAGCAGGCCGCCGGCCGCGTTGATCTCCTCGACCGCGAGCTCGCAGGTCTGGGTCATCGGCGTGCCGTAGATGTCGAGGCCGCCGGACTGGTCGAAGATGCTGGCGATGACGATCTCGTCATCGTCGGCGAAAGCCTTGGGCGATGCCGCGAGACCGGCCGCCACCAACGATGCGGCGGTGCCCGCCGTGCCCTTGAGCAAACCTCTCCGAGTGATGTCGAACATGGGTTCTAGCCCCTCCCTAAGTTCATCGAATGCGCGCCGCCGCGCTCCGGCGGAAGGTTAGGCGCACGGCGGCGATGGTGCAACGCCGCGGCCAGCCGCGCTACTAGTTCCTGAAGCCGAGGGTACGTTCGATGAAGGCGTGGAGAATTATTGCCGCGTCCACCATCTCGGCGAGCGGGATGAACTCGTTGGCGGCGTGGCTCACGGCGCCGTCGCCGGGGCCGAAGTTGACGATCTCGATGCCGTCCCGCGCGAAGAAGCGGCCATCGCTCGCAGCGAGCGCGTTGAGCACCTCCGGCGGCCTGCCCCGGTGATCCTCGATAGTCGTTAGCAGAGCCCCAACGAAGGGGCCGTCGAGGGGCGCGGAGAAGCCGTTGGTGCCGACCAGACGGCGCACGGTGCAGGAGCCCGCAGGCTCGCCGACGCCAGCCAGCACGGCTTCCATCTCGGCCACCGCCGCCTCGACGGGCTCATCGGGCAGCAGGCGCCGGTCGATGCGGGCCGTGCAACGGTCGGGCACCACGTTGGGGTTCTCGCCGCCGTGAAGTGTGCCGATGTTCATGGTCGAGACCTTCTCGCCGCTGTGCCTCGCGGCGAGCCGCGGTCCGAGCTCGGTCTGGAGCCTCTCCAGCAGGCGCATCATGCGGAGGATGGCGTTGTCGCCCGCCGGCGGGTCGCCGCCGTGGGCGGCACGGCCGGTCGTCTCGATTTCGAGCCAGAGGATGCCGCGCTCCTCGACGATGATGTGGTTCTCGGTGGGTGACCCGAGCACCAGGGCGTCGGGCTCGATCAACCCCTCCTCGCGCAGGTACGCGGTGCCCTCTGGCCCCAGGCGCTCTTCGTCGCCGGCAAGCACGAAGACCACGCTGCCCTGCGCGGGACCGCCGCGCCGCGCCACCTCGCCCGCGAGCCAGAGATGCACCGCCGCCGAGCCCTTGCAGTTGTTGGCGCCGAGGCCGTAGATGCGGCCGTCTTCCATGGTCGCGGCGAAGGGGTCGGTGCGCCAGGCCGCGCGGTCGCCGGTGCCCACCGTGTCGATGTGAGAATTGAACACCACGCAGGGCGAGCCTTCGCCCAGCCGCGCGACCAGATTGGCGATCGGCGGGGTCCGCATGGGCATGGAGACCTCGTAGCCGGCCGCCCTGAAATGCTCGCCGGCGGCTTCGCAGATCGTCCGCGTGTCGCCCGGCGGCGTGGTGGACGGTATCGCGATCAGCTCGGCGAGGAGCGCGTGCAGCGAATCGGCAATGGATCGTTCTGCACCTGACATGGTCAATCGTCTTTGTCGGCTCGGAGGATCGCTGTGCCGCCGAGCGAACGTGGGTCGCGCGCGCCCCAGCGGCCGTTCTCGACTTGGGCAAAAAAGTCCGCGCAGGCCTGGTTGAAGGCGTCGGGCTCCTCGAGATTGATGGTGTGGCCCGACTTCGGGATCACCAGCAGGCCGGCGGTCGGGATCGTGCGCTTGAGGTAGAGGTTGGCGTCGAGACAGGGCTCGTCCTCGTCGCCGGTGATGAGCAGCGTCGGTACGGTGAGCGCGGCCAGGCCGTCTTCCAGGTCGTAGAGCGAGGGGCGGCGGGACTGCACGCCGCGCAGCGTGTTGGCCGTGCCCTTGGCGGAATGGTCGGCGAGCCGGTCGCGAAAGGAGGCCCAGCCACGCGGGTCCTTGGCCTCGAACTGCACGCGGGTGGGGCCCATGGCGTAGTCGGCGCCGACCGGGCCGGCGCCCTCGCGCTCCAGGCGGTCGGCCACTGCGTGGGTCTCGCGCTGGAAGTCGGTGCGGGCATCCTTCGGCGCCCCGTAGCCGCAACCGGCGACCACAAGGGCCGACGCGCGCGCCGGGTGCTTGAGGCCGAGGTGGATGGTCGCGAACCCGCCCATGCTCAGGCCCACGACGTGGGAGCGCTCGATGCCGAGGTGGTCGAGGACGGCGATAGCGTCCGCCACCGCGTGGTCCTGGCTGTAGGCGCCCGCGTCCTCCAGCACGTCGGACGGCGGATAGCCGCGGGCGTTATAGGCGATGCAGCGGTAGCGCCGCGAGAAATGGCAGAGCTGCGGCTCCCAGCTCAGGTGGTCGCCCGCGAATTCGTGAATGAAGAGCACCGGATGGCCCGACCCGGCCTCCTCGTAATAAAGCCTGGTTCCGTCCGGCGACGGCGCGTAGGGCATGGCTGCCATTCCTCCCGCGCGCACCATAGATAGGGGCGCGGCGGCGCGCGAGTCCGGGATTCGTGGTATAGTGTCCTATCGCAAGACGAATGAGCGGGACTTAGCGCATGTGCGGAATAGCGGGCGTGATGTTCAAGCACGGGGCCACGGGATTGTCGACCGGCCAGGCGTTGATCGACATGCTGGACGGTTGCCAGCACCGCGGCCCGGATTCCACTGGCTTCGCGCTCTACGAGGATGCTGAACCGGGCAAGCTCCGGCTTCGCTTTCTCGTGGAGGAGGAAAACGGTGCGAGCGATGGCGTCGGCCACAACAGTGGCGTCGAGGGCGCGATCGCGGACATTCGTACGACTCTCGAGGACCACGGCGCCGAGATCGTGGAAGACGAGCATGTGGGCAACAGCTACCGTGTGGTGGTGCGCTTCTCCGGCGACGTGCAGAAGCTCACATACGACATGGAGCATGCGGCGACGCTGATCTCGATCGGCGAGAGCCTGGACATCCGCAAGGACGTGGGCGGCGCCCACGACGTGGACGATGTGTTCCACGTGCGCGAGGTGGAGGGCACCCACGGTCTGGGTCACGTGCGGCTCGCGACCGAGTCCGAGGTGAAGCCCGAGGCGGCGCATCCCTTCTGGGCGACCGGGTTCACCGACATCGCAATCGTGCACAACGGCCAGATCACCAACTACTGGAAGATGCGGCGCAGGCTTGAGCGCCGCGGGTTCGAGTTCCACACGGACAACGACAGCGAGCTGATTGCGGTCTATCTGGCGGACAAGCTCGCCAATGAGGTTCCGTTGGAAGACGCGCTGAAGACTTCGATCGACGACCTCGACGGCACGTTCTCGTTCCTGGTCTCGACCAAGGACGAGATCGGCTACGCCAAGGATCATCTCGCGGCGAAGCCGATGATCATGTACGAGACCGACGACCTGATCGCGATCGCCTCGGAGGAGGTTTCGTTGAACCGACTCTTCCCGGGCCGCGCGCTCGACACCAGGGAACCGCCGCCGGGGAGCTATGGTACATGGTCCAGATTGACCTAGGACAGGTTTCGGTCCGGGACGCCAACGAGCAAATCCGCAAGTGGGGGGCTGAGGGCGAGGACATCGAGGTCCTCAACCCCGACGCGCGCCACCATATCGGCGTCGGCCTGATCCACCCGGTACGGGTGCATATCCAGGGCTCTGCGGGCTACTTCTGCGCAGGCCTTGCGGACCAGGCGCGCTTCGAGATCGACAATAACGTCGGCTGGGGCCTCGGCGACAACATGTACGCCGGCATGGTGACGGTGCGCGGCAACGCGGGCGCAATCGCGGGCGTTGCGATCCGCGGCGCCGAGATCGTGGTGCACGGCAACGTGGGCTCGCGCGCGGGCCAGGTGATGAAGGCGGGTACGCTCTGCTGCGTGGGCAATGCCAACTTCATGGCCGGCTACATGATGTACGGCGGACGCATCATCATCCTGGGCGAATCCGGTGAGCGCGTGGGCGAGGACATGGCGGCCGGCGACATCTTCGTGGGCGGCGCGGTCCGCTCGCTCGGCTCCGACGCCCAGCTGGCCGATATCGAGGAATCGGAAGTCGACGATATCCGCGCGTTCCTGGACCGCCACGAAATCGCGTACAAGGGCAGCTTCCAAAAGATCGAGAACGCCGGCAAGCGGCTGCGCTACGCCACCAGCGAACAGCAGGTGCGCAGTATCCCCTTCTTCACCTTCTCGGGCACGTCTGACTACTGGAACCCGAAGGTGCAGGAGGACGTCTATGTAAAGTCGCAGATCGGCCGCTACCGGGTGCGGGGCTACGGCGGGGCGCGCACGCTGCCGCACCTCTCGGACCTGGCCTTCAAGCGCGATCTCTCGGCTGCGGGCACGGCAGGCGACCCGGTGGCAGCGGTGGAGATGTATACCGAAATCGGGGGCCTCAACGGCGCGAGGCCGCTCAAGCTCTCGATGCCGGTGATGATCGCACCGATGAGCTATGGCGCGCTCTCACGCTCGACCAAGCAGGCGGTGGGCATGGCGTCGAGCATGGCCGGTATCGCCGAGAACACCGGCGAAGGCGGCATGAGCGATGCCCAGCGGGGCGCGGCGGAGCAGCTGGTGTTCCAGTGCCTGGGCGGACGGCTCGGCTGGAACATCCACGACATGAACCGGGCCGACGGGCTCGAGATCTACATCAGCCAGGGGGCTAAGCCCGGCTTCGGCGGCCAGCTCATGGCGAAGAAGGTGACCAAGGAGCTTGCCACCATCCGGGGCATTCCGGAGGGCATCGACCTGCGCTCGCCCTCGCGGCACCCGGATATCCTCGGCGCCGACGACCTGGTCATCAAGGTGGAGGAGTTCCGGGAGGCCACCGGCTACCGCATCCCGGTCAGCGTGAAGCTGGGCGCGGGCCGCGTCAGGGACGACATCAAGATCGCCTTCAAGGACGGCTTCGATTTCGTCGAGCTTGACGGCATGCAGGGCTCGACTGGCGCGGGCGGCGCCGAGGTAATGGAGCACGTGGGCGTGCCCACGCTCGCGGCGATCACCCAGGCGATGGAGGCGCTCGAAGAGGTTGAGGGCCTCGACAAGATTCAGCTCGTGCTGATGGGCGGCATCCGGGACGGCATCGACGCGGCGAAGGGGCTCTGCCTCGGTGCCGATGCGGTAGCGATGGGGACGGCGGTGATCATCGCCGGCGGCTGCATCGCCTGCATGCAGTGCCACGTGGGCCAGTGCGTCACCGGGATCGCCACTCAGGACCCGAAGCACGAGCGGCGCTACAACCCGGTGGCGGAAGCGCGCAACATCCACCGCTATCTGGAGGGCGTGCGCTGGCAGATCGCGGCGCTGACCCAGGCGATGGGCTACGGCAGCACGACCGAGTTGGGCCGCGACGACCTGGTGGCTCTCACGCGCGATGCGGCGGAAATGACCGGGTTGCCCTACGCACCGGAATATCGCGAGCGCGAGCAGGCGCTGCGCGGCAGGGTGGGCTGAGCGATGGCGATCCTGAAGGAGATGGAGGCGGGCGGGCAGCTGCTTGCGGAGCTGCCTGACGACACGGACGACAACCACTTCGTGCCGGCGCCCTGCCAGATCGCCTGCCCGGTGGGGACGGATGCGCCGTCCTATATCGCCTATATCTGGGAACGGAAGTTCGAGGAGGCCTTCGAGGCGATCACGGCGACCAACCCGTTCAGCTCGATCTGCGGGCGGGTGTGCGACGCGCCGTGCGAGCCGGCGTGCCGGCGGACCGATTCCGACGGGCCGGTGCAGATTCGCAACCTCAAGCGCTTCGTCATGGACGAGGTGGGCCACGACTACGACCCGCCGCCGGTGCCGGTGCGCCACGAGCAGAGCGTGGCGGTGGTGGGCTCTGGCCCGGCGGGTCTGACCGCGGCGCACGAGCTCTCGGTCGCGGGCTATCGCGTCCACGTCTACGAGATGACCGACCGGCTGGGCGGCATGATGATCTGGGGCATTCCGGCGTTCCGGCTGCCGCCCGGGATCATCCAGGAGGATATCGACCGCATGGCCCGGCGTTGCCCGGGCATGGAGATTCATCTCAACACCGCGCTCGGCCGGGACGTGACGCTGGACGAACTCAAGGAGCGGCACGATGCCGTGGTCCTCGCCATCGGAGCGTGGTGGGGCAAGAACATGGGCATTCCGGGCGAGGACGACACCCGGGTCATCGACGGCGTGCAGTTCCTGCGCGACGTGAACGAGGGCGCGCGGCCCGAGATGCCGGAGACGGTGGTGGTGGTGGGCGGCGGCGATGTCGCCATGGACGCCTGCCGGGTCGCGAAGCGCCTGCCGGGCTGCAAGGACGTGAAGGTGATCTACCGGCGGGGCCCGGCGGAGATCCCGGCGCGCAAGATCGAGCTCGAGGGCGCGGTCGAGGAGGGGATCGAGTTCATCTACCACACCCAGCAGACCGCGATCGTGCCGCAAGGCAACGAGCTCGCGGTGCGCTGCGTGCAGACGACGCTGGGAGACCCGGATGAGTCAGGCCGGCGCGCGCCGGTGAACGTGCCGGGCACGGAGCACGACATCGCCTGCGGCATGGTGATCGCCTCGGTCGGGCAGGAGGGTCTCTGCGATGACCTCCACCAGCGGGGCATGATGCTCTCGGACCGGGTGAGGACCGAGTGGGAAGGCATGCGCACGAGCGATCCCCAGGTATTCGCGGCCGGCGACGGGGCCTTCGGCGGGTCCACCATCGTGATGGCGATGAACCACGGCCAGCGGGTGGCCTACTACGTGAAGGCTTTCCTCGAGGGGCGCGAGGAGCCGTTGTCCTATCGAACGCCCCACCGGACGCGCCGCGTGCCGGTAGCGCAGGATCTGGAGTGGGAGCTGCTGCCGGTGCAGCACCCGGACTTCCTTGGCCTCGGCGAGAACCCGGTGTCGTTCCCGGAAATCGAGACCACCTATGGCTGGGAAGCCGCGCGCAAGGAGGCAGCGCGGTGCTTCCGCTGCGATGCGGAGACCGGCTCTGCCGACTACGCGGTGGACCATCGCGAGGACATCTTCGTGATGGCCCGCACCAGCCCCGACGACACGGTGCGCCAGAAGGCGATGCTTGAGAAGCGCATGGTCGAGCGCGGCGATCCTTTCCCGACGGAACTTCCGGGGGTGCTGGACGATATCGCCTTCCTGCCGGCGAACCTGTCGCGGCTGGTGATCGACCCCTACCGGGAGGCCTGCCGCATCGGCACCACCGTCGGCGGCACCGATCTGGCGCTGCCCTTCATGGTGACGGGCTTCGACGACGCGCCCGAAGAGGTGCGCGCCGCGGTCGGGCGTGGGATTGCCGAGGTGGATGCGAGCTATCTAGGCGTGCGGCCCATCGGCGGCGATGCGCGCTGGTTCCAGCTGGTGCTGCCGGGGCAGATCGCGCCCAGCGCCGACGCGGCGGGGCTGATCTATGCCCTCGGGCATCGCTTCGCGCCGGTGGAGGCGGCTGGGACGGCCGAGGACCAGATACTGGGGCTCTCCGTCTCTTCGCCGGCGGTCCTGGAAGAGGCGATTCCCTACGCGCTCGAGGCGGGCTTCGACATGCTGTTGCTGGACGGCAGTGCGGGTCTCGGCACGCCGTGGGCAGAGCTCACGGGAGCGCCCGATCTCACCATCCTGCGCGATGCCGTGGCGATCCTGCGGCGGCTGGACCGCGAGGAGGAGATCGATCTCGTCTACTTCGGCGGCGTGCGCTCCGGTACCGATGCGGCCAAGGTAATCGCGCTTGGCACCGTCGCCGTGGTGCTGGGCGTGGCGGTCGCGCTCGCCGCCGGCGGCGCGATCACGGGCAGCCGCGAACTCTCGTTCTCGGCCGACCGCAGCGACGAAGATCGCACCCACGGCACCGCCAACATCATCAAGGCGACCGCCTCTGAGGCCTCGATGATGGCGCGCTGCACCGGCAAGACGAACCTCCAGAACGTCGAGCCCGAAGATCTGCGCGCGCTCACCGTCGCGACCGCGACCGCAACCGGTATCCCGCTCGCTGGAACGAGGTAGGGCGCGAGGGCTGCCGTCGCGCCCGGTGATGGCTTAGGCTGACGGAATGCGCGTTCACCTGAATTACGGGCGGGGCCAGCGGGCGGTGGATCTGCCCGACGAGCTCGACCTCACCGTGATCGCCAAGCAGCCGATGCCGCTGCTTGCCGACCCGGCGCGGGCCATGGAGGCAGCCCTCATAGAGCCCGTGGGCTGCGCGCCGCTTTCGGCGGAGGCCGCGCGGGCGACGCGCGCCTGCATCCTCATCTGCGATTTCACGCGCCCGGTGCCCAACGGTGTCATCCTGCCGCCGCTCATCCGCACCCTGCTCGACGCCGGGATGGCGCCCGAGCAGATCACGGTGCTGGTGGCGACCGGGCTGCACCGGCCCAACGAGGGCGAGGAGCTCGTGGCCCTGGTGGACGATCCCTGGGTGCTGGAGACGGTGAATGTCGCGAACCATTTTGCGCGCGAGGACGCCGATCACGTGCTGGTTGGCACGACCGGGCGCGGCACGGTGGTGCGGCTCGACCGGCGCTTCATCGAGGCCGATCTGCGCATCGCGACCGGTCTGGTGGAGCCGCACTTCATGGCCGGCTGGTCCGGCGGGCGGAAGGTGATCGCGCCCGGCGTCGCCCACGCCGAGACCATCACAACCTTCCACAGCGCTCGCTTCATGGAGCACCCCAACTGCACCAATTGCGTGCTGGAGGGCAATCCGCTGCACGAGGAGCAGCTCGCGATCATGGCGATGATCGGCGGCGCGCGGGCCGTCAACAGCGTGATCGACGAGGAGCGGCGAATCGCCTTCCTCAACTACGGCGAGGTGGTGGCGAGCCACGCGGCGGCGGTCGCCTTCGCGGAGCAATTCTGCACCGTCCCGGTGGCCGAGCGCTTCAACACCGTGTTGACCAGCTCCGCCGGCTATCCGCTCGATGCGACCTACTATCAGACCGTCAAGGGCATGGTCGGGCCGCTCGAAATCCTGGCGCCGGGCGGTGATCTGATCGTGGCGTCGGCGTGTTCGGAGGGTCTGGGCTCGGCTCACTACGCGGACGCGCAGCGCCGCCTGGTGGAGAACGGCCCGGATCACTTCCTCGACGAGATCAGCAGCAAGACCCATGCTGCGATCGACGAGTGGCAGACCGAGATGCAGCTGCGGCCCATGCGGGCCGGCACGGTTCACCTCTTCACCGAGGGCCTGAAGCCGGAAGACCGCGCGCTCACCGGTGTGCGGATGACCGAGTCGATCGCGGATTCGGTGGCGGAAAGCACTGCCCGGCACGGCGACCCACGGGTTGCCGTGATTCCAGAAGGGCCGTATCTGGTGCCGGTCCACCGCCCGGCCGCGTAGCCCCACGCCGACTTTTCGTGTAGCACCGCCGCGCCCTTGGCGAACCGCGAATCCAAGGGTACGTTTCCCGCACATGGCCCGGCTCGGCCGATCGACAGCACGGAGGATGTTATGGCTTGGCAAGGCAGACTGTTGCGCGTTGACCTCACCGCCGGCACCTGCACGGAAGAGGCGCTCAACATGGAGTGGGCGCAGTCCTATCTGGGCAGCAGAGGCCTTGCCACCAAGTACCTCGTGGAGGAGATGGACCCGAAGGCGGATCCGCTCTCGCCCGAGAACGTCCTGATCATCGCGACCGGCCCACTGACCGGGACCACCGCACCGACGGCAGGCCGTTACACGGTCGTCACCAAGGGGGCGCTCACCAACGCCATCGCCTGCTCGAACTCGGGCGGCTACTTCGGCGGGGAGCTGAAGCTCGCCGGCTGGGACATGGTGCTCTGCCAGGGCCGCTCGCCACGCCCGGTCTACCTCTACATCAAGGACGACCACGCCGAGCTGATCGACGCCGAAGGCTTTATCTGGGGCAAGTCGGTCTGGGATACGGAGCCCGCGATCAAGGCGCGTCATCAGGATGGCGCCATCAAGATCGCCTCCATCGGCCGGGCAGGGGAGAACCTGAACCGCTATGCCTGCGTGATGAACGACCTCGACCGGGCCGCCGGGCGCTCCGGCGTCGGCGCCGTGATGGGATCGAAGAACCTGAAGGCGATCGCCGTGCGCGGCACCCGGGGCGTTGCGGTGGACGATGACGACGCCTTCGCCAGCGCCGTGGAGCAGGCCGCCGGCGCGCTCGCCGCGAGTCAGACCCGCGCGGACCTCGCGCGCACGGGCACGCTCTCCATGATCGACGTGACCCAGGCCTTCGGCAGCCTGCCGACCCGCAACAACCAGGACGTGCAGTTCGAGGGCACCGGCAACCTGGGCCCCGACGCGATGGCGAAGGTGCGTCGCTCCGACGGTGCCGCCAATCTGGTCGCGAACCGCGCCTGCTTCGCCTGCACCATCGGCTGCCAGCGCGCCTCCAAGATGGAGCCCAACCATTTCGCGATTCAGGACCGCGATCGCTACAAGAAGGTGAGCGGCGGGCTGGAGTACGAATCGGCGTACTCGCTCGGCCCCATGGTGGGCGTGGACGACATCGAGGCCGCGACCTTCGCCA
>JAPPNV010000124.1 GCA_028818565.1 Rhodospirillales bacterium
TGCCCGACGAGGTCAGCACGCTCTACTTCGGCGGCATCAGCCTGGTCTTCGAGCCGGGTGCCGAGGCCTATGCCGCGCTCTTGAAGCGGGAGGCCGCGGCCCGCGTCGTCATGCTCGATCCGAACATCCGCCCGGGCTTCATCCGGGACATCAGGCGCTATCGCGACCGTCTGGATCAGATGATCGCCCTGTCGGACATCGTGAAAGTCTCGGACGAGGACCTGAACTGGATCTATCCCGGTCCGCAGTCGCTGTTCGAGAAGCTCGATTTCGTGCGCCAGGCCGGGCCGTGCGTGGTGATCCTGACGCGCAGCGGCAGCGGCGCCACCGCCTTCCTCAGGGACGGCACCGAGGTTTCGGTTCCGGTTGACCGCGTCGACGTCGTCGACACCATCGGCGCGGGCGATACCTTCAACGCGGGCGTGCTGGCCAAGCTCGCGGAGCTCGGGCTGCTCATCAAGGCCTCCCTGGCTGCCATCGATCCGGACCCGATGCGCGAAGCCCTGCGCTTCGGCACCAGGGTGGCTGGCGTCACCGTCTCCCGCGCCGGGGCGAACCCGCCATGGCGTCATGAGCTTTGACCCGCACTTCTCAATGCCGCAGTCTGTACGCGGGCAAGAGCAATAGCCGACCAATCCGGATCGCATCGGCTCGAATAGACACCCACCTCCCCCTGTCCCCCTCCCCCCGAAGGGCGGAGGGGGAACGTAGGTGGCGCCGGACATCTCCCCCTCTCCTCCCCGGCGGGGAGGAGAGGGCCGGGGTGAGGTGGGGGGTCTCGCCCTGCGAGGCAAGCGAGTACCCGAACATGCAGCAACTAGGCGCGATTTCATTCGGGCGGATCGTGCTCTAGAGGTGGACTGATCATGGTTGCGCGAGTCATTCCGGTCGAGCCGTTCGATCTCGTTGTCTTCGGCGGCACTGGCGATCTGGCGCGGCGCAAGCTGCTGCCCGCGCTCTACCGCCGCCTGCTCGCCGGGCAGGTGTTGTCCGGTTCGAGGATCATCGCCGTCGGCCGCAGAGTGCTCGACGCCGACGGCTTTCGCCGCATGGCGGAGGCGGCGCTCAAGGAGCATGCGGGTCCGGGCGCGCTCAATCCCGATCGGGCGGCGGCCTTCCTCGACATGCTCGACTACGTGCACGTCGATGCGGAGGGCGAGGGCGGCTGGGCCTCGCTCTCCGACCGGCTCGAGAACTCGGAGCGCATGCGGGTCTTCTATCTCTCGGTGGTGCCGCATCTCTTCGGGCCGATCAGCGAACGGGTGGCGCGGAGCGGCTGCCGCACGCCCGACACGCGGCTTGTGGTCGAGAAGCCGCTCGGCCGCGATCTCCAGAGCGCGCAGGTGCTGAACCGCCGGCTCGCGACGCTGTTCGAGGAGCGCCAGATCTACCGGATCGACCACTATCTCGGGAAGGAGACGGTGCAGAACCTGATGGCGCTGCGCTTCGCCAATGCGCTGTTCGAGCCGATCTGGAACGCGCGCCATGTCGACCACGTGCAGATCACCGTCGCCGAGCGGGTCGGCGTCGGCGGCCGGGGCGCCTATTACGACAAGAACGGCGCGCTGCGGGACATGATGCAGAACCACCTTCTGCAACTGCTCTGCCTCATCGCCATGGAGCCGCCGGCGCATTTCGAGCCGGACGCGCTGCGCGACGAGAAGCTCAAGGTGCTGCGCAGCCTGAAGCCGCTGGAGGGGCTCGGCGACGTGGTGCGCGGCCAGTATTTCGGCGCGGGCGGCGAGGCGGGCTACCTGGAAGACGCGGAGAACCCCCGATCGCGCACCGAGAGCTTCGCGGCGATCAGGGCGGAGATCGCCAACTGGCGCTGGAACGGAGCGCCGTTCTATCTGCGCACCGGCAAGCGGCTGCGAACGCGGATGTCGGAGATCGCCGTCGTCTTCAAGGACGCCCCGCATTCGATCTTCCTCGAGAGCACGGGCGGCACGGGCCCCAACGTGCTGGCGATCAGGCTGCAGCCCGACGAGGGGATCACGCTGAGACTGACGATCAAGGAGCCGGGCCCCGGCGGCATGC
>JAPPNV010000020.1 GCA_028818565.1 Rhodospirillales bacterium
GCCGAGAAGAACGCGGACGAGCCCATGTACCCGGCCTCCATGAGCAAGATCATGACGCTCTACGTCGTCTTCGAGCACCTGGCGGACGGCCAGCTCGCCCTGGAAGACACCTTCACGGTGAGCAAGAAAGCGTGGCGTATGAAAGGCTCACGCATGTTTCTTGAGGTCAATACGAAGGTGTCTGTGGGCGACCTCTTGCGGGGGATCATCGTGCAGTCCGGCAACGACGCCAGCATCGTGATTGCCGAGGGTCTGGCGGGCTCGGAGGCCGCTTTCGCCGACCTGATGAACGAGACAGCCGCCGAGCTTGGCCTCGCCGACAGCCACTTCACCAACGCCACCGGCTGGCCCGATCCCGATCACATCACGACGGCGCGGGATGTCGCCGAGATGTCGCGGCGCATAATCGTGGACTTCCCCGAGTACTACCCGATGTTCGCGGAGAAGAGCTTCACCTACAATGGCATCAAGCAGGGCAACCGCAACCCGCTGCTCTACCGCTACGACGGGGCTGACGGCCTCAAGACGGGATACACGCAGGCCTCCGGTCATGGCCTCGCCGCGTCGGCGAAGCGCGGCGAGCAGCGCCTGGTGCTGGTCGTGAACGGCATCAACGGCGTCGATGCCCGGGCGCGGGAATCGGAACGCCTGTTCAGCTACGGCTTTCGGGCGTTCAGGACCTACGTCCTGTTCCGCGCAGGCCAGGTGGTGGACAACTTCGAGGTCTGGCTCGGCGAGGCCGACGCGTTGCCCCTGGTCGCCGAGAGCGACATCGTGCTGATGATGCCGCGCAAGTCCCGCAAGAGCATGGAAGTGAAGATCGTGGCCGACGGCCCGATCGCGGCGCCTGTGGAGAAGGGCACGCGGGTGGCCACGCTGGTGGTGAGTGCGCCGAACGTGGAGACGCGCGAGTGGCCGCTGCTGGCCGGCGCCTCGGTGGACAGCCTCTCCGGTTTCGGCCGAATCGGAGCGGCGATCGACGCGCTGATCTGGGGCCGGGGCGGGTAGGGGCCGTCGTTCCGCGTCATGTCGCGCGGACGCTTCATCACGCTCGAAGGCGGCGAGGGCGCCGGAAAGACGGTTCAGGCCGCCCGGCTTCGCGATGCGCTTGAAGCGCGCGGCGTGGGGACCGTCTTGACTCGCGAACCCGGTGGTTCTCCCGGCGCCGAAGAGATTCGAAGGCTTCTCGTCTCGGGCCCCGTGGAACGCTGGGAGCCGCTGGCCGAGGCCATGCTCCACGCCGCGGCGCGGCGCGATCACCTGCTGCACACCATCGAGCCGGCGCTGGAGCGCGGCCTCTGGGTCATCTCCGACCGCTTCGTCGATTCGATGATCGTCTACCAAGGCTACGGCCAGGGTGCCGACATCGGCGTCATGGAACGCCTCAGCGACCTCTCCCTCGGAGGCTTCGAGCCGGACTTGACGGTGGTGCTCGATATTCCGGTGGCGGAGGGGCTGCGGCGAGCCGACGCGCGCGCAGGATCGAACCGCTACGAGCGTATGGGCTCCGACTTTCACGAGAAGGTGCGGCGGGGCTTCCTCGCTCGCGCGGAAGCGGATGACAGGCGTTACGCGGTGGTGGATGCAAAGGCGGACGCCGACTCCGTGGGACGCGCGATCCTCGAGATCGTGGCGGCGCGCCTTCCGGTCTCGTTCGATGAGTGAGAGCGCCGATTCGGCCTTCGCCTGGCCGGCGCCGCGCGAGAACCCGCATCTCGTCGGGCACGAGGCTGCCGCCGGGGCGCTGGTGGAGGCGTGGGGCAGTGGGCGGCTTGCCCACGCCTGGCTGATCGCGGGCCCGCGCGGCATCGGCAAGGCGACGCTGGCTTACCGATTCGCCCGCTTCGTGCTCGCAGGCGGGGAGGGCGACGGCGACGACGGCTTGGTGATGGCGCCGGAGCATCCGGTCTTTCAGCGAGCCGCGGCGGGCGGGCACAGCGACCTCGCCGTCATCGAACGGGGGCTCGGCGATCGCGGGAGGCTCCGCGCCGAGATCGTGGTGGACGACGTGCGCAAGGCCAACGCCTTCCTCTC
>JAPPNV010000167.1 GCA_028818565.1 Rhodospirillales bacterium
GACGAGATCTTCGAGATCGCCGATCGCATCGCGGTGATCTCGCGCGGCGAGCTTTCGGAAGCCTACCCGGCGGGCGAGCTCAGCCCGGAACGGATCGGCTTGCTGATGGCGGGCACCCATGAGAGAGCCGGCCGGGATGCCGCGCACGGGGCAGAGGCGTGATCCTCAGGCTGGAAAGGCGCAGCCAGCGTTCGACGCTGATGGCGTTCCTGTCGCCCGTGCTGGCGATCGGCGTCACGCTCGCTCTCGGCGCCATCATGTTCGTGGCCTTGGGGTTCGATCCCGGCGAAGCGCTCTACATCTACTTCATCGAGCCCTTGACCAGCGTCTGGTCCATCGAGGAGGTGATCGTCAAGGCCGCGCCGCTCATCTTGATCGGCGTCGGCCTCGCCGTCTGCTACACCGCCAATGTCTGGAACATCGGTGCGGAGGGCCAGCTTACCGCCGGCGCCCTCGTCGGCGCCTCCATCCCGATCTATTTCCCCGAATGGCAGTCGCCGCTGGTCCTGCTCCTCATGCTCGTTCTCGGCATCGCGGGCGGCGCGCTCTTTGCCGCGATTCCGGCGTTCCTGAAGAACCGATTTTCCGCCAACGAGATCCTGACCAGCCTGATGCTCGTCTACGTAGCCCAGCTGCTGCTGGACTGGCTGATTCGCGGAGCCTGGCGCGACCCCGACGGCTACAATTTTCCGCAGTCCATATTGTTCGAGGGCTGGCAAGTCATACCGCCCTTGGGCGAGGGACGGGTGCATATCGGCGCCATCTTCGCCGTCGTCGCTGTCATCGTCGTCGCCTTCATGATGGGACGGACGCTGCGTGGCTTCGAAATCCGCGTCATCGGCACCTCGCCGCGCGCCGGCTCATTCGCCGGCTTCAAGAGGAAGCGGGTGATCCTGTTCTGCTTCATGCTGTCAGGCGCCCTCGCAGGGCTCGCCGGCATCTGCGAAGTCGCGGGCCCGAGCGGGCAACTGCAACCGCACGTCTCCCCCGGCTACGGATTCACCGCGATCATCGTCGCCTTCCTCGGTCGCCTGAACCCGATCGGCGTGTTCTTCGCGGGCGTCCTCCTGGCGATCAGCTACATGGGCGGAGAGGCGGTGCAGGTGGAGCTCGGCATCTCCGACAAGACCACTCAGGTGTTCCAGGGCATGCTGCTGTTCCTGATCCTGGCCTGCGACACGCTGATCCGTTACCGCATCAGGCTCGTTCGACCCAGGCGATGACGGGGGAGGTCTAGGAAGCGGTCGATGGAAGCCCTTGAAGCCGTCATTCTGACGATCATCACGGCATCGACGCCATTGCTGCTGGCGGCGACGGGAGAGCTCGTCACGGAACGCTCGGGCGTCCTCAACCTGGGCGTCGAAGGCATGATGATCATGGGCGCGGTCTGCAGCTTCGCCGCCGCCTACACGACCGGCTCGGCGCTGCTCGGCATTCTGGTCGGGCTCTACGCGGGCGTCGCCACGTCGATGCTCTTCGCATTCCTGACCCAAACGTTGATGACCTCGCAGGTTGCGACCGGGCTGTCGCTCACTCTGCTGGGCCTGGGGCTGTCCGGCCTGATCGGCGAGGGGTTCACGGGGCTGCCCGGGGAAAAGCTCGAGTCCATCCACATCCCCCTGCTCACCGACATCCCCTTTATCGGACCGATCCTGTTCGGCCAGGACATCCTGGTTTACATCTCCCTCGCGTTGATCGCGGCCGTCAGCTACGTGCTGTTTCGCACCCGGATCGGCCTCGTCATCAACGCGGTGGGCAACAATCACCATTCCGCCCATGCGCTCGGCTACGGCGTGGTCAGGGTGCGCTACGCCTGTATCGCCTTCGGCGGCGCCTGCTCGGGCCTCGCCGGCGCGTATCTGGCGCTCGCCTACACCACGCAGTGGATCGAGAGCATGAGCGCGGGCCGCGGCTGGATCGCGCTCGCGCTGGTCGTCTTTTCCACCTGGCTGCCCGGGCGTCTGCTGATCGGGGCCTATCTCTTCGGCACGGTCTGGATCATGGGCCTCTACGTCCAGGGTCTGGGCGTCGG
>JAPPNV010000374.1 GCA_028818565.1 Rhodospirillales bacterium
CCTTCGTGATCCGCCCGTCGCCGCCCGCCGTCTGATAGACCACGGTGCGGCCCTTCGGGCCGAGCGTGACCGATACGGCGTCGGTGAGGATATCGACACCTTCGAGAAGGCGTTCGCGAGCCTCCTCGGCTTGATGGATTTGTTTCTTGGCCATCGCCGATCACTCCAGATTGGATGCCTAACAGAAGAGAGTGTCGAGCTACTCGATCACGCCCATGATGTCGGACTCCTTCATGATCAACAGCTCCTCGCCGTCGACCTTGACCTCGGTGCCCGACCACTTGCCGAACAGGATGCGGTCGCCCGCCTTGACGTCGAGGGGGTTGAGCCTGCCGTCCTCCCCGCGCTCGCCGGGACCTGCGGCGACGACCTCGCCTTCCTGCGGTTTCTCCTGAGCGGTGTCCGGAATGATGATGCCGCCCGCCGTCTTCTGATCCTGCTCGATCCGCCGAACCAGCACGCGATCGTGCAAAGGCTTGATGTTCATGCCGCCCTCCGAGACGTGACCGTGTTCAAAACTGCTCGTGCTCCGCGAGCAGCACCTGTTAGCGCTCTCGCGAGGCGAGTGCTAAGGCTTAATAGGGAGACGGCGCGGCGGTGTCAACAACGAGACGTCCCAATCAGGAGCCGAATCCCCGGGCGACCGTTCCCCAACTGTTCTTTGTTCGCCCCTCTCCGAAATTGCTCTCTCTTGCGGTCTCGGGGCACGATCGACGCACCCGACTCTTGGGTGCCGCGGGCACTCGCCGCCTGTCTATTCGTTGGGAGATCGGCCATGAAATAAATGAATAGAATTATAGCCTTATTCTCATATATTGCGGTTATACATTTTGTAAAATCAGCGGCGCCACGCGGTGTATCGGGCTGGCTTGGGGCAACCGTCAGCGGGCGGCAAGCGAGATACCGGGGCGTCGCTCCAGCCGGCCGGCGTCCGCCGGCGTGAGGCCGACCCTGAGGCGGGCTTCGCCATCGTCGTCGGCGTGCTCCAGGACCTCGCCGTGGCTGTAGAGCCAGGCCAGAGTCGCGCCGTCGGCATAGGGCACCCGCACCTCGACGATGAGTCGCGACGCCGTCAGCCGGTTGTCGATTGCCCGGATCAGATCGTCGACCCCTTCGCCGGTAAGCGCAGATGCGGCGACAACGCTCGGGCGATCGGAGCGGCCGTTGCCTCCGTTGACCCCTTCCCTTCCCCGCTCCGCGAGGCAGGTGCGCTGACGCGGGTCGAGCAAGTCGAGCTTGTTGAGCACCTCGACCACCCCTGTGCCGAGGCGATCTTCGAGCCCGAGCTCGGTCAGCACTCTCAGCACGTCAGTGCGCTGCTCGGCGCTGTCCGCATGGGCGCAGTCGCGGACATGGACGATGAGGTCGGCGGCGACCACCTCCTCCAGGGTCGCGCGGAACGCCGCCACCAGATCGTGCGGCAGGTCAGAGACGAATCCGACGGTATCGGAGAGGATGACGCGCTGGCCCGACGGCAGAACGACCCCGCGCATGGTGGGGTCGAGGGTCGCGAAGAGCTGATCGCGCGCGACCGCCGAGGCCCCGGTCAAGCGGTTGAAGAGCGTGGTCTTGCCGGCGTTGGTGTAGCCGACCAGGGCGATTACCGGATAGGGGACGCGTTGGCGGGCGGCACGATGCAGGCCGCGTGTGCGCTTGACCCCGTTCAGCGCGCGCTCCAGGCGGTCGATGCGGACGCGAATCTGGCGCCGGTCGGCCTCGATCTGCGTCTCGCCCGGGCCCCCCACGAAGCCAAGGCCGCCGCGCTGGCGCTCCAGGTGCGTCCAGGACCGCACCAGGCGGCTGCGCTGGTAGCGAAGGGCGGCGAGCTCGACCTGCAGCCGGCCTTCACGGGTGCGGGCCCGCGCCGCGAATATTTCCAGGATGAGCGCGGTGCGGTCGATCACCTTGCAGTGCCACGCACGTTCGAGATTGCGCTGCTGGACCGGGGTGAGCGCCCCATCCACGACGACCAGTCCCAGGTCGTGTGCAGACACGACGTCCGCCACCGCCTCCACGCGACCGGGGCCGAACAGGGTGGCCGGCCGCGGCTTCTGCACGGACACGACGTCGGCCTCCACGACATCGAGGTCGATGGCGCAGGCGAGGCTCACAGCCTCGGCGAGGCGGCTCTCGGGCTCCCGCGCGCGTTCGCACGCGTTGCCGGCCGCCGGCGAGCGAGCCAGCGCCGGATGCAGGACGCAGGTGCGCGGTGGCGAATTAGCGTCGCGCGTGACGCTGACGCTCGCCACTTACGTATCGTCCTCCTCTGCCGGCTCAGTCCCCTGATCGAACAACTGGATCGGCTGAACCGGCATGACCGTCGAAATCGCATGCTTGTAGACAAGCTGCGAATGGTCATCGCGTTTGAGCAATACGCAGAAATTGTCGAACCAGGTGATTATTCCCTGGAGCTTGACGCCGTTCACGAGAAAGATCGTGACCGGCATTTTCCCTTTGCGCACGTGGTTGAGGAAGACGTCCTGGAGACTGTGGGATCCCTTGCCAGTCATGTGTTTCTCTATCCTTGCCTGCCCCGCCTCCGAGGGGCCGGGCGCCTGGCATGCTCATGCAAGCATGCGGACGTTGACTATATGGTGATTCCGTGCTCCCGCAAGAAGCCATGCAATCCCGCGTGATCGGCGACCTGATGATCCGGCACGCGCAGGCAGTCGCCGTCGCGGGGCGGGTCGGCGCTGACGATCACCGCGGTACAGCCGGCGTTATGGGCGCAGGTCACGTCGATGCCCGTGTCACCGACGTACCACACGTCCGGGCCGGCAGCGATACCGGCACCATCCAGGGCCAGAGTCACGGCTTCGGGAGCCGGCTTGTCCAACCGCCCATCGCCGGCGCCGACGATGCGCCCGAAATAGCCGCTCCAGCCAAGGTGCGCTGCTTCCTCCCGGACCAGGTCGCCCTGCTTGCTGCTGACCACCCCGAGTGGGAGACCATCGCGGTGAAGCGCGTCCAGGGTTTCTTGGGCACCGGCGAGCGGGGTCAGCCGACGCAGATGGTGCGCCCGATAATGCCGGTAGAACAGATGTTCTGCCCGCGCCGCGTCGGCCCCGAAGAGATCGGGGAACGAATCCCGCATGGAGCGCCGAACCCAGGCCTTGGTCTGCTCGAAAGTCCAAGGCTCATGCCCCAGGTCGTGAAAGGTCTGCCGCAGGCTTTCGTGGATGATCTCCCAGCTCTCGACCAGCGTATTGTCCCAGTCGAACAGGACCGCGCGCGGCCGTCTCACCGGTTGGTGCGCCCGCCGCGGCAGTAGCTGAGGTAGAGGTCGCGCAGCCGCAGAGTCACCGGCCCCGGCTCTCCCGTGCCGACCGGCTGGCCGTCGATGCGAACGATGGCCCGGACGAAGGACGTGGTGCTGGTGAGGAAGGCCTCGGGCGCGGCCTGCGCTTCGGTCAGCGTGAACGGTCGTTCGTCGACCCCTATCCCCGCTTCGCGAGCCAGCCGGAGCACGGTCTGGCGGGTAATGCCGCCGAGGATGTTCGATTCGAGGTCGCGGGTCACCACGCGGCCTGCGTCGTCGACGATCCAGGCGTTGGTCGAGGAGCCCTCGGTGACGCGACCCTGCGGATCGATGAACCAGGCCTCGTAGGCGCCCTGCTCGCGCGCGTCCTGCTTGGCCAGCACGTTAGGAAGCAGCGACACCGACTTGACGTCGCAGCGACCCCAGCGGCCGTCTGGAATCGAGACGACTTCGGCGCCGCGATCGGCCGCCGCGGTCTCCGGCCATTGAACCGGGCGCGCCGTGAGAACAACCGCGCCCTCCGCGTCTTCGGGGAAAGGATGATCCCGCGTGGCAGCGCCGCGCGTGACCTGCAGATAGACCATGCCGTCCCTCACCCGGTTGCGGCGCAACACCTCGCGGGTGACGAGCTTGAGCGCGTTGCGCGGGATCGGCAGGTCCATCCTCAGCTCGCGAAGCGAGCGCTCCAGCCTGTCCAGGTGCGGCTCTTCGTCGATCACTCGGCCGCCATAGACCGCGGCGACCTCGTAGACGCCGTCCGAGAACTGGTATCCCCGGTCTTCGACATGCACGTGCGCCAGGTCGTGCCGCATGTAGCGGCCGTTCACGTAAGCGATGCGGGACATGCAGGCCTCCGGTCAGAAGAACTCCAGGCTCACGGCGAACATCTGCTCGATCTTCTTCACCGCGCGCGCCGCCGCCAGCATCACGACCCGGTCATGTTCCTCGACGACGGTCTGCGGGCGCGGAATGATGACCTCGTCGCCGCGCACGATCGCTCCCACGATGATTCCGGTGGGCAGCTTGGTCTCGATAAGCGGTTGACCGACGATGGGAGAAGTCCCGAGAGCTTCGGCCTCGATGATTTCTGCAGCGCCGTCACGGATCGAATGCACGGCCAAAATGCGGCCGCGCCGGATGCGCTGCAATATGGTCGAGACAGTCGATTCTCGCGGACTAACCGCAACGTCCACACCGAGGCTCCCCATTAGCGGTCCGTAGCTGGAATTGTTGACGAGCGAGATTGCGGTCCTGCAGCCGGCGCGTTTCGCCAGCAGCGCCGCCAGGATGTTCACTTCGTCGTCGTTGGAGACCGCGATCAGCGCCTCGGCGAGGCCGATATTGATCTCGATGAAAATTTCGGGATCGAGCGCGTCGCCACCGATGACGGTGGCCTGGGTGAGCCGCTCTGCCAGGTAACGCGCACGCTCCGGCAGCAACTCGACGATCTTTACATCCAGCCCTGGATGAGTCTCCTCCAGCTCCTGCGTCAGGAAATAGCCGATGTTGCCGCCACCGATGATGACCACCCGGCGCGCCTCTGGCTCTTCGTGGCCGAAGACAGACATACCACGCGCAACGTGCTCCGAATCCACGGCGAAATAGACCTCGTCCCCGATGAGCATCTGGTCGTCGCCGCGCGGCACGATGAGCCGCGAATCCCGGCTGATCGCAAGCACCATGATGTTGAGGTCGGGAAACAGCTCGGTGAGCTGGCGGAGCGGCGTGTTGATGATGGGGCAGCCTTCCTCGCAGCGCACCGCAATCACGCGCAGACGCCCACCGCCGAATGGCAGCATGTCGAGGGCGCCCGGCACCTGAAGCCGGCGCTCGATCGCGCGGGCGACCTCGATCTCGGGCGAGATGATCAGGTCGATCGGCATGTGATCACGACTGTAAAGCTCGGCCCAGGCCGGATTCAGGTAGCTCTGTTGCCGTACCCTCGCGATCTTTTCGGGCACGTCGAAGAGCGAGTGGGCAACCTGGCAAGCCACCATGTTGACCTCGTCCGAATGGGTCACGGCGACGATCATCTCGGCGGTCTTGGCACCCGCTGCCTCGAGCACGTCGGGAAGCGACGCGTTGCCGACGATAGCCCGCGCGTCCACCGTGTCGGACAAGCGCTGCACGACCGCCCGGTCGCTATCGATCACGGTCACGTCGTTCGCCTCGTTGGCAAGCTGGCGAGCAATGCTGGCGCCGACCTGGCCGGCGCCGCAGACGATGACCTTCATGGGCTGTTCAGCTTGTCGGCGCCGGTGGGGCTGGTGTCCGTAGCTCCCTTCCCGTCTGCGCCGTGCCCCTCGTTCTCCCGGTCCAGCACTCCCAGTGAACGCAGCTTGCGATGCAGCGCCGAGCGCTCCATGCCGACGAATTGAGCGGTGCGCGAGATGTTGCCGCCGAATCGCCGGATTTGAGCATGCAGATAGTTGCGCTCGAACTGCCGTCGGGCGTCACGCAACGAGAGCGTCATCAGGTCGGCCTGGCTCGGGAGCGCCTGCGCCGCCCCGGGCCTGGGCCTGAGGGCTGCCTGGATCATGTCCGCGCCAATCGGCCCGTTGGCCGGCATCGGCGCCATGATGAGAAGCCACTCCACGAAGTTACGGAGCTGACGCACGTTGCCCGGCCAGTCGAACGACTGCAGCATCGCGATCCCGTCGCTACCAATCTCGCGCGGCGATTCCCCGGCGCTGTCTGCCGCCTGACGAATGAAGAAGTTTGCCAACTCGGGAATATCCTCGCGGCGGTCTCGGAGTGCCGGCAGCTCGATGGGCGTGACCAACAATCGGTAGTAAAGGTCTTCGCGAAAGCGCCCCTGCTCTATCTCATTCTCCATGTCCCGCGTCGTCGCCGCCATCACGCGGATATCGACCTCGATCCGCTGCGAACCGCCTTCGCGCTCGAACGTGTGCGCCTGCAGGGCGCGTGCAATCTTGCCTTGAGTTTCGAGGGGCATGTCGGCGATCTCGTCGAAGAAGAGCGTGCCGCGGTGGGCGCGCTCGAACGTACCAATCTTGCGTGAACCGGTGGCGGCATGACCGTCTCCCTCGCTGCCGAACAGCTCCAGTTCCACACGGTCGGGCCTCATCATCGCTGCGTTGGCCACAACAAACGGCCCTGACGAGCGGCGCGAGCGGCTGTGGATCAGGCGCGCGAGCACCTCCTTTCCTGCCCCGGCAGGGCCGGTAATGAAGACTCGCCTGTCGGTTGGCGCCGCGCGCTCCGCAACCGTCTGAATTTGCTTGATTGCAGGCGAAGAGCCGATCAGCTCCGTCGTTTCGCCGGCGCGCAGTTTCAACTCGGCGACCTCCCGCCTTAATTCTGCCGCCTCAAGCGCGCGCTCCACCGTAAGCAGCAGTCGATCGCTGTCGAGCGGTTTTTCGATGAATTCGTAAGCCCCCTTCTTGATGGCCGCGACGGCGGTATCGATGGTGCTGTGTCCGCTGATCATGATGACGGGCACTTCGGGATGCCGGTGCACGACCCCATCAAGAACGTCCATTCCGTCGAGCTCGCTTCCCTCCAGCCAGACGTCGAGGATGACGAGTGACGGCAGTGGTCCGGAATCGATTGCCTCGATTGCGGCAGCACCATCGGCGGCATCACGCGGCGTATACCCGCCGTCCTCCAGGATCCCGGCAATGGACTTGCGGACGTAGGGTTCGTCGTCGACGATCAGAATATCGTGGGCCATTGGCTCTCACCCTTCGCCGGCAAGGGGGGCTCCGTCCCGGCCGCGGCGAAGACGAGCGTGACACGGGCACCGCCTTCGGTCCCGTTCTCGAGGATCAACCGGCCACCGTGATCCTCCATAATTCTCCGCACGATGGCGAGGCCGAGGCCCGTGCCGTCAGCGCGGTTCGTTACATAGGGCTCCGTCAACCTGTCGCGCAGCTCGGCGGGCAGCCCTGGCCCATTGTCCTCGACCTCCAACCGCCAATGCCCGTCGACCTCACGCACGCGGATGACGATACGCCCTGCCGCACCGGCGTCGGGTGCTCGGCTCTCGATCGCTTCGACAGCGTTCTTGAGCACGTTGGTAAGCGCCCGGCCAATCTGGTGAACGTCGCAGTCGAGGTGAACGTCGTCGTCGGGACGCTCGATTTCGATGGCGATCTCGGGGTTTGCCAGACGGTGCAGGGCGACCCCTTGCTCTACGATGCCCGTTAGCTCCGCTCGCTCGATCACGGGCGCCGGCATCCGCGCAAACGACGAAAAAGAATCGATCATCTGGCGTATGTCGCCGACCTGTCGGACGATGATGTCGGTGCACTCCTCGAACACGTCGGGCTGCGTGCTGATCTCGCCGAGATACCTACGCTTGAGCCGCTGGGCGGAGAGTTGGATCGGCGTGAGCGGATTCTTGATTTCGTGGGCGATGCGCTGGGCGACATCGGCCCATGCCGCCCGCCTTTGCGCCGACACCAGATCGGTGATGTCGTCGAAAGTGACGACGAAGCCGTCGATCCGTTGGCCATCGCGCTCGGTCACAATTCGTACGAGCAGGGTGCGGCGGCGCTCGCCGCGAACCAGCTCCACTTGATCCTCGACCAAGGGTTGAGGCCGCGCTCGCGCCTGGGTCAGCAGGTCGGCCATTTCCGGGACGGCCTCTTGGAACGCGTGGCCGGAAAGGTCGTCTGGCCTCGCGTCCAGCAACGCCAGTGCTGACGGGTTGGGCAGCGTAATCTCCCCATCTGCGTCCAGGCCGATGACGCCGGCGGAGACGCCGGCAAGCACCGCCTCGGTGAAGCGCCGCCGTTCGTCCAGCTGGAGATTTGCGTCTTGCAGTTCCTGTTGCTGGCTGTGGATCTGGCCGGTCATCCGATTGAAGGCACGGCTGAGCGAGCCGATCTCGTCATCTTGCGGAGTTTCCTCTACGCGCGCTGCAAGTTCACCGGCGCGGACCCGGTCGGCGGCTGCAATGAGGCCACCGATCGGGTGGGCGATGCGGTTGGCGAATTGGAGCCCGAGCCACACCGCCGAGAGCAGGACCAGAAGGGCGACCAGAATGAAAATCATCACGAACGTGATCTGGATGCCGTAACGCTCCTCTTCGAGGCGCTGGTAGTCCCTTGTCACAGCCTGGATCTGTCGGGTGTGAGCGATGACGTCGCGCTGCAGCGACCGTGCGACATAGAGATAGCTGTCGATAAAGCCGCCAAGCTTGATCAGCGCACGCACGCGATCGTCCTCGGCCGGAAGGATCACCAGGCGCCCCTCGGCTGCGGCATTCATGGCCCAGTCGGGGACGGGATCGATCACCGCAGCGAGACCCAGGTCGCTGCGGGCCAGAATATCCCCGTTGCGGCGGAGGATAACCGCGTCGGTAAGCGAGAGCGCATTGGCCGTATCGTTCAGGAGCCGCGGCATGAGTTGAGGGCGTCGCGCCAGATGAACGGCCTGACCGTTGAGCTGCATGGCTGCAGCCAGGGTACTGATGCGAATACTGTCACCTTGCTCCTGCACATAGGTCTGCGCGACGACCAGAGAGCGGTTGAGTGCAGTCGAGACTTTCTCGCTGAACCAGGACTGCATCCCGAAGTGGAGAAAGAGTGCCGAGAACACGGCGACGACGATGGTCGGCGTCAACGCCACGAGGCTGAACAGCGCGGCCATTCGAATATGCAGGCGCGCACCGGCCGCCCCGCGGCGGCGCTCCATCCAGAGCTTTACCAACTGCGAAGCGACCAACGCCCCGAGCAGGAGCAGAAGGACCAGGTCGATGTTGAGGAGAATCAGTATGGTCTGAGGATCGGGGCCGAACGGCGCCGATCCGCTCATCGTGGCGTAGGTGATCGCCCCGGACACCACCGCGCCGCAGGCGAGCCCGATGGCAAGCCAACGCCGCACATCGGGGCGCTGCAACCACGACACGAAACGCCGGCGCAAAGCGCCGCCCGCAAAGCGCGGGCCCGCGCTTGCGGTGGCCTCGGTTCGGATCAGCGCCTCGTCAGCCATCGCCCCTGCCGCTTGCCCGATCGCCGACGAAGCTCAGCCTGACGCCTCGCCGCCGGGCGGGCCGTAGAACACGACCCACACATAGAGGTCGTCGCTGAAGTCCTCGAAGACGTGCCGCACGCCGGCGGGCACGAACAGCACATCGCCGGGCTGGAAGGGCTGGCTCACCGGCCCGTTGCGAAAGGTTCCCTGGCCGCTCATGACCACGTAGACCTCGTCCTGGTCGTGGGGCTGCTGCGGGTCGGTGCCGCGCGGCGCGTAGAGCCCGACACGGAGAGACCCGCGGGAGATCAACTCGGCCCAGGGCGTGCCGCCCGCCGGAACCTCGGCGAGGGCCGCCACCGCCTGAGCCAGCGTGACCTGGCCCGGCGCGCCGGTCGGGTCTCGGCTCATACTGTCATTTCCTCTCTCGATACCGACGCGTGACGCAGCCGCCGCTCAGCGACGGTCGTCCCAGACCCAGGCGATCTGCTCGGTGTCCTCGAACGCCTGCCAATGGACGATGGCGCCATCCCTGATCCGGAAATACCAGGCCGTTTCCTGGTGCAGGATCCGTCCGGTGTTCTTGGCGGCCGACGTCTCGTCGATGAGCACCATCACGTTCTCGCCCTCGCCGAACATCAGCTTCACTGTGTGGTCGCGAATGTCGAGCAGCGCGCCGATCGCGTGGAAGCATTGCTTGATCGGCTCGCGCCCTTGCCAGCGGCCCGCCCACGCAACCTTGAACGAGCCTGGCAGGACCACCACCGCGTCCTCGGCAAGCAGACTCATCATGGTCTGGCCGTCGCCGCCCTTGATCGCATCCAGGAACTGCTGAACGACCCTCTTTGGTTCGTCATTTGCCATTATCGTCTGTTCCCTGCCGTGGATGCTTGTCCGTCCGCCGCTCTACGCACCGAAAGCCTCCGCCGAGAGGCGCGTGCGCTCGCGCTCGGTTGCCGAAGGCCCCATTGCCACGCTCCCGGTTCGACGCTGAGGCCCCCTGCCCTCCCCGGCCATATGGTGACGTCCGCTCATATTGCACCCCCGCCCCGGTGCTGTATACAAGGCCGTCCTTCGTCGATGCGTCGCAAAGGTGCCCCGCATGGCCGGGATTTCCGACGATCTCATCGCCGCCCAAGCCGTGGCGGCAGGGCGCAAGCCGCCGACCGCGGAACGCGCAGCAGCCCTCGCCGCCGCAGTGGAGCTGATGGTGCAAGCGGCCGACGACGCGGCTTCCGGACTCGCCTTCGAAAGCGAACCCGCGCACATTCTCACCGCCATGGACCAGACGGCGGCATCCTGACATGAGTGACGAAATCCACCTGCTGAGCCTAGTCGAGCTTGCCGACGCCATATCCGCGCGGCAGCTCTCGGCGGTTGAGGTGATGAAGGCGACCGTCGCCCGTGCCGAGCGGCTTCAGCCAGTGCTCAACTGCTTCATATCGCTGCAAGGGGAGGAGGCGCTGGAGCGCGCGGCTGCGGCCGACGCCACGCTCGCGCGGGGCGAAGCACCGGGCCCGCTGCACGGCGTGCCGCTCGCTCACAAGGACATGTACTACCGCGCGGGCCACGTCACCACCTGCGGCTCGCGCATCCGCAAGGATTTCGTGCCGGATCACGACAGCACCGCCCTCGCCCGCCTTCATGGCGCCGGCGCGATCTATCTCGGCGGGCTCAACATGGCGGAGTTCGCTACCGGCCCGACCGGCCACAACGAACATTGGGGCGATTGCCGCAACCCCTGGAACCAGGATCACATCTCGGGTGGCTCGTCGAGCGGCTCCGGCGCCTCGGTCGCGGGCCGCGTGGTCTTCGGCGCTCTCGGCTCGGATACCGGCGGCTCGATACGCCTGCCATCCGCCTGCAACGGCGTGGTCGGGCTCAAGACGACAGCCGGTCTGGTCAGCCGTCACGGAATCATGCCGCTCTCCCACACGTTGGACACGGTGGGGCCGCTTACGCGGACGGTGCGCGACGCGGCCCGGATGACAGGCGTGATCGCCGGCCATGACCCACTTGACCCGACCTCCAGCGACCGGCCTGTGCCCGACTACGAAGCCGCGCTGGCAGAAGGCGCGCAGGGCCTCAGAATCGGCGTTCCGACGAGCTACTTCTACGACCTAGCCACCGACGAGATGCGCACGCTAGTGGAGCGTAGCCTCGATGTCCTGCGCGACTGTGGCGTCACGGTGGTCGAGGTCTCGGTGCCCGACATCGAGCGCATCAACAACCTCTCCAACGTAATCCTCTCCACCGAAGCGGCGGCGATCCACGAGCCCTGGCTCATCAGCCGGCCCGAGGACTACCAGGAGCAGGTGCGAAACCGCTACGAGCCCGGCCTGCATGTGCCGGCGGTGAAATACATCCAGGCGCTATCCGCCCGCGCCGGCCTGCTGCGCGAATTCGTGGATACCGCGCTCGCAGGAGTCGACGCGCTGCACACGTCGGCCATCCCCTTCCCCATCCCGACGCGGGAGGAGACCAATGTCGGCGGCGGCGATCGCATGGCCGCGATGGTCGCAGGCCTGAGCTGGTGCACCCGTGCCGCCAACTACCTCGGCGGTCCCGGCCTGATCGTGCCTTGCGGCTTCACCGAGAGCGGCCTGCCCGCCGCCTTCCAGCTGATGGGGCGCCCGTTCTCAGAGGCGACCCTCTTCCGCCTCGGCCACGCCTACCAGGAAGCGACCGACTGGCACACACGGGCACCCAGCCTATAATTCCCAGCGAACGCCGGGCGTGCGGTGCGCGGCCGGGTGATATTCGAGACCATCCACAAAAGGTGAAAACAATGCCGATGACGGCGCACGGTACATTCTTCTGGAACGAGCTGATGACCTGGAGCGTCGACAAGGCCAAGGAGTTCTACGGGGAGACCCTGGGCTGGCAATATGAATCACACCCGATGGCTGACGGCGGCACCTACACGCTCTGCAAGGCCGGCGAGGCCATGGCCGCCGGTATCTTCGAGATGAAGCCCGGCGCGGGTTTCGACGGCATCCCGGACCATTGGTTCTCGTACATCACCGTGGACGACATCGACGCCCGGCTCTCAGGGGTCGAGGCGGCGGGCGGCGAAATCCGCCGACCGGCCTTCGACGTTCCCAACGTCGGCCGCTTCGCCGTGGTCAGGGACAGTGGCGGCGCGGTCGTCGGCTGGGTCACCCCGATCGAGCAGGGCTGACGACGGGGGAGGCACGCGATCTACGACGCGATCGTCGTCGGTGCCCGCTGCGCGGGTGCGCCCACGGCCATGCTCCTGGCCCGCAAGGGCCACCGCGTGCTGCTGCTCGACCGCGATCGCTTCCCCAGCGAGATGGGGCAATCGACGCACCTGATCCATCCGCTGGGCGTCGCGCACCTCCGCTCCTGGGGCGTGCTGCCGAAGATCGCGGCGCGTGCCAACCCCTTCACCGATTGGCGGGTTGACCTCCACGGCATCGTGCTTGAAGGCGCACCGCCTGCGGTGGATGGCCACAACGATTCGTACGGGCCCCGGCGGCAACTGCTCGACGGCACGCTGGCCGAGGCGGCCATCGCCGCCGGCGCGGAGTTCCGCGACGGCAGGCGGGTGGTCGATCTGGTGGAGGATGGCGGCACAGTCGCCGGCGTCGTGACCCTGGGTCAGGACGGGAGCCGGCAAACCGAGCGTGCGCGCCTCGTCATCGGCGCGGATGGGCCGGGCTCGGTCGTCGCGCGCTGTGCGGGCGCCCGGGAATCCCTGTGCGAGCCCGTCGTACAAAGCAACATCTGGAGCTATTGGGAGGGCATCGCGCTCGATCACGTCAGGCTCTACATCCGCGAGCGCAAGGGCGCCTTCGCTTTCCCATCGAGCGACGGCACGGTGCTGGTTGCCGCCAACCTGATGCACGACGAGTTCGTGGCCGCCCGGCGGGATCGGGAGGCAGCCTTCCACGCGAGACTCGACGAGGCCGCGCCCGACCTGAGCGTGATGTTGCCAGACGCCAAGCGGGTGGAGGAGTTCCACGCCGGCTGCACGCGGGCCTTCGTGCGCGAGACGGCGGGCCCTGGCTGGGCCCTGGTCGGCGATGCGGGCATGAAGAAGGACCCGGTGACCGCGCAAGGCATCTCGACCGCGTTCCGCTGCGCCGAGATGCTGGCAGAGGCCGCCGACGACGGCATCAGCGGCCGGCGCCCGCTCGACGAGGCGCTGGCGGCCTACGGGGAGGCGCGCGACGACTGGCTCTTGCCCTACTACCACTTTACGGCCCAGCTCGCCCGCTTCGCCAGGCCGACGGACAAGCTGGCGACGTACTACCGCGAAATCCAGCCCGACCCGGCCGCGACCGCCCGTCTCTTCGGCTGCGTCGCCCTCACCCACTCGCCCGACGACGTGCTTCCACAGGCGTAGTCCGGTTCCCTCGCCACGCTCACTGCACCGACCCGACGTGGGCCGTGACCGGGGGGAGATTTCCGAGCTAGTCTAATCGGCGCCGAGTGGCCGCTCCCTACGGGCGGCGGGCGAGAGACGGCAGGCGGACATGACCGAGGCGCAGCCGGCACGGACTGGGACGGGCAATCGCGAGGCGGCGCTTGCCGCCCTCTATGACGATGTCCACCGCGGCCACATGTTTCCGTTCTGGGCAACCACCACCGACGTCGCACACGACGAGATCAAGCAGCTCATGGGGAGCCGCGGCGCAGTCCCTTATCTCTGGCGCTACGAGAGCGAGATCGGGCCCCTGCTGCGCCGCTCGGCAGAGCTGGTCTCGATGGCTGATTCTGAGCGCCGCTCTCTGATCCTCGTCAACCCCGGGCTCGCGCCGACCCGCGCGACCGTCTCCACCATGTACTCCGCCTACCGGCTCAACGACCCCAACGAGGTGATGCCGCCCCACAGGCATTCGCCCAACGCCATCCGCCTCGGGCTCACAGGCTCGATGAACTTCACCGGGGTCGAGGGCGAGGACATCGTGTTCGGCCCCGGCGACATGGTGCTGACGCCGCAGGACACCTGGCACAACCACGGCAACAAGGGCGACGAGCCGGCGGTGAACCTCTCCGTGCTCGACCTGCCGCTGGTGGAAGTGCTCAACGCGATCTATTTCGAGCACGACTACAAGGAGGAACGCGACGGCCGCTCCGTCGCCGCCAAGGAGCAGTCTGCCCGCTTCAGCGCCGACTATTCGGCGGAGGTCTACGGCAGCGGCGGGCTTATGCCCTGCTTCGTGCCGCACGGGCGCGGCAGCGGCACGGGCTCGCCGATGTACGTCTACCGCTGGGAGCCGATGCGCGAGATGCTGGAGACGCACCGCGACCGGGACGGCGACCCTTACGAGGCCCTGATGGTGGAATACGTCGACCCGACACGCGGCGGCCCGGTGTTCAGGACAATGACCTTCTATGTGCAGATGCTGAGGCCCGGCGAGAAGACGCAGCCGCTGCGGCAGACCGCGAGCCTGCTGGTTTCTCCGCTCGAAGGGTGCGGCCACAGCATCGTGGGCGAGACCCGCTTCGGCTGGCGGCCCTTCGACACGCTCGCAGTACCGGGCGGCGCCTGGTGCCACCACGTCAACGACTCGGAGACCGAGCCCGCCATCCTCTTCGTGGCGAGCGACAAGCCGACGCTGGCTGCGCTCGGTCACTTCAAGAAATGGGGCCGCGACGAGACCGGCGACACCGTTCGCCTCGCCTGAGGCGGGCAGGCCGGCGCCCCCACATCCACCAGAGGGAGAACCACGGACATGACCACGGCAGCGGTGATCGGCCTCGGCACAATGGGGCCCGGCATGGCGGCAACGCTTGCGCGCGGCGGGCTCTCGGTCCGCGCCTTCGACACGGAGGCGGCCCAGCTCGAAAAGGCGCCGGGCACTGCCGGCATCGCATTCGGCGTGCTGGAGAAGCTCGGGATGCCCGACCGCGGCGGGGCCGAGTTGATCAGCTATCACGACACCCTGGCGGACGCAGTGGCGGGCTGCGATATCGTCCTGGAGAGCGTGCCCGAAAAGGTCGACATCAAACGCGCCGTGTTCGCGGACCTCGACAAGCTGGTCTCGAAGGAGTGCATCCTCGCCTCCAACACCTCGGGCATCCCGGTGACCACGCTGCAGGAGGGCAACTCGGCGCCGGACCGGGTGGTCGGCATGCACTGGTCCAACCCGCCCTTCATCATTCCGGTCATCGAGGTCATCGCCGGCGCCGAGACTTCGCAGGCGACCTGCGACCGGATGGTGCAGGCGATCAAGGACCTTAACTTGCTCCCCGTGGTGGTGAAGAAGGACGTCCCCGGCTTCGTCGAAAACCGCATCCTCTACGCCATCATGCGGGAAGCCTGCGATCTGGTGGAGAACGGCGTGATCGAGCCGGAGGGCCTGGACACATGCGTCTCCTGGGGCATCGGCTACAAGCTCGCGGTGGTAGGGCCGATGTCGCTGCTCGACATGGCCGGTCTCGACATCTACCAGGCGGTTGGCAGCTACCTGAACGCCGACCTCTGCAACCGCGACAGCGTGAGCAGCTACATCACGGAGAGGACCGAGAAGGGCGATCTCGGCATGAAGACCGGGACCGGCATCTTCTCGTACACGCCTGACGACATCAAAGCCCTGCAGGGCAAGCGGGCCGGCCAGCTCGTCGCCGTCCGCCGCGCGCTGGAGGGTCGCTCCTAGCGGGCGGCGCGGCGCCATGGCCGACGCACACCGGACCCGCCGTATCGCCCATATCGACTGCCCTGGCGGCGGGCAGGTCTGGGTCGACGGCACCACGCTCTACATCGGCCACATGCGCTGGCCGTCCGGCACCACCATCGTCGACGTGGCCGACCCAGCGAACCCGCGCGTGCTCGCGCGGATCGAGCTACCCGAAGGCTGGCATTCGCACAAGGTCCGCACCGCGAACGACGTCATGCTGGTCAATCACGAGCGTCTCGGCGGCGGCGGGAACGACGCCAACGGCTTCGGCGGCGGGCTCGGCATTTACGACGTTTCGAACCCCGCCGAGCCGCAGCTCGTCACCAAGTGGCGCACCGCCGGCAAGGGGGTACACCGCTTTACCTTCGACGGCCGCTACGCCTACATCTCGCCGACGGTCGAGGGCTATGTCGGCAACATCGTGATGATCCTCGATCTCGCCAACCCGGCGCGGCCTGAAGAGGTCGGCCGCTGGTGGATTCCCGGCCAGTGGCAGGCGGGCGGCGAGGAGTATCCCTGGAACGACTGGGTGGCGCCCCGCTGCCACCACCCGCTCCGGCTGGGTGACCGGCTCTACGTCAGCTACTGGCACCACGGCCTCTTCATCCTCGACATCGAGGACATGACCCGGCCGAAGCACGTCGCCGGCGTCAATACCAGCCCCGCCTTCCCGCACCCGACCCACACCTGCCTGCCGTTCCCTTACAAGCTCAAGGGCCGGCACATCATGGTGGTGGCGGACGAGGACGTGGCGAAGCTCTGGCCGTCGCCCCCGGCCTTCGCCTGGATCTACGACATCACCGACGAGCGCTGCCCCGTCCCGATCAGCACCATCCACGTGGATGGCGTCGATCAGGACGGCAGCCCCCAGCCCGACATGACCGGCTGCCATCAACCGTCCGACCGGTTCACCGGCAACGTGGTGCCCTTCGCCTGGTTTGCCCAGGGCCTGCGCCTGGTGGACGTGTCGGACCCGTTCGCTCCGCACGAGGTCGCGCGCTACGTTCCCGACCCTCCGGAGGGATGCGAGCGCGCCTCCTCCAACGACGTTACCATCGACGACCGCGGCCTGATCTACCTGATCGACCGCCAGCGCGGCGTCGACATCATCGAGACCGACGCCCTCTGATTGCGACCAGCAGGCTCATCACGGCGAGGCGAGCGCCGCCACCTCGAGAGCCGACGGGGCGCCTGGCTCCCCGGCTAAGTCCCCACCGTTCTGGCCGTCACTCTTGAGGCGCGTGCGAGGCCCGCGCACCGCTGTACACGATGGGCAGGAGAGACGGGTCCGGCACGCTGGAATCCTCGTGAAGACGAATTACTCTGCGGCCGATACCGCAGTCTCCGAAGTCATCGCAGGTGAGCGTGCCAAGGATGCCCTGGAAATCCGTCGTACCATCCAGCGCATCGCGGAGCGCAGCACGGTCGATGGAGAGCATCTCCCCATCGACAACCGCGACCTGCTTGATTGCCGAGAGCAACAGCGTCGTCGCGTCATAGCCTTGCGCCCAGTATGAGGACGTTGGCGGCCCTCCGAAGGCCGCCTCGAACGCGGTGAGCACGTCGGCGGCGCTCCTGCCCGTCGCCTGGTTCGTGTTTCCGCGGTCTCCGGGATCGGGCGCCGTGAAATGGAGGCCTTCCGATTCCGGCAACTCAAGAATCGCCGTCGTCAACGTGGCGGCGCCCCCGATCGTCGTCACGCCGTCCATGGCGTCGAGCCGGGCGGCTTGCTGGAACAGAAATGTTGCCTCCGCCGGGAAGAGAGGGATGAACACGCCGTCGGGCGCTGCGGCGGCGAACTTGGCCAGAACGGCGGCCATATCAGTCTGGCCCTTCTCCACCCGGGCGATGACCGGCACTTCGCCGCCATGCGCACGGAATTCGACGGCAAAGGCATTCGCGATGGCACTGGTGTAGGCGTCGCCATCGTGGACCGTCCCCATCGTGCGCAACCCGAGTTCCTCGTAACTGAAATGCGCGACGACGCTCGCCTCGATGAGGTCGTTGTCGGTCACGCGGTAGTAGCCCTCGTGGTGGTCGGGGCCGACGATTCCGGCGAGGTCGGACGTGAGCCGGGGCGACGTGTTGGCAGGCGAGATCATCGAGAGGCCGGCCGCGCTGAGGATCGGCGATGCCTCCACCGCCGCGCCGGAGCAGAGCGTCCCGATGACGCCGACGACCCGCGCGTCGGCAGCGACGACCTCGGCCGTCGCGCGCCCGCCCTCGCCCGAGCACTTCTCGTCGAGGGTTTCGATGGAAACCGGGTGCCCGTGAATAAGCCCGAAGTCCTCGATCGCCAACTCGATGGCGGTTCCGATGAGAGGTGAAATCGCCGTAACGACCGATTCGGAAAGGAGCGCGCGGATTTCAATCGGCTCGCCGCGTTCGATCTCAACCTTACCGAGTGGCCCCGCGGCGAAAGCGTTGCTGCAGACGAGGATCGCGGATACCGCGATCGCGAGCACCGATGCTCGTCCGCCATAGATCACGTTACGCATGGCCAGTTCCTTCCCTGCTTGTCCGTCAAGGTCGTCCAGTGACAAGGTCGCGTCAGTTCTCTGGAACGGGTCTCGCGCCACTATGAACCAAGTGCGAGGCAATGGCATCGAGTCGACAGCACTCTTCACCTCCGGCAGGCGGCCCGTGGCGTCCCGCAAGGATTCGGGCTAGGGTCCGGCCGCCGGGCGGGAGAGCCATCTGACACGGCGGGAGAGCCATGCGATTTGCGGTCGATACCGGGGGAACCTTCACCGACCTTGTCGTCGAATCCGACGACGGGGGCCTGCGCATGTACAAGGCGCCGACCACGCCGTCGGACCCGGTCGCCGGCGTGCTGGAAACGCTGTCCCTCGCTGCAGACGACCTGGGCGAGAGCCGCGAGGCCCTGCTCGGCCGGGGCGAGATGCTGATCCACGGCACCACGCATGCGATCAACGCCATCGTCACCGGCAACACCGCCCGCGCGGCCTTCCTCACCACCAAGGGCCATCCGGACGTGCTGGTGTTTCGCGAGGGCGGGCGCATCGAGCCCTTCAACTTCACCGTGCCTTACCCCGAGCCCTATGTGCCGCGCTCGCTCACCTACGAGGTGCCCGAGCGCGTGGCTTACGACGGCACCGTCACCGAGCCGCTGGACGAAGCCGCTGTCGTCGCAATCATCGAAGGGCTCAAGGGCCAGGAGATCGAGGCGGTGGGTGTCTGCCTGCTCTGGTCGATCGTGAACCCCGCGCACGAGCTTCGCGTCGGGGCGTTGCTGGAGCGCCACCTGCCGGGCGTGCCCTATACCCTCTCGCACGTGCTCAACCCCTCGCTCCGCGAATATCGCCGCGCGTCCTCAACCTGTATCGACGCCTCTCTCAAGCCGCTCATGGGCAGCTACCTCGGCGGCCTGGAGTCGCGCCTGCGCGGCGCGGGCTTCGGCGGCCGGGTCCTGGTGGTCACGACGCAGGGCGGCGCCATGGATGCCGCCGACATGTCGAGCGCGCCGATCCACTCGATCAATTCGGGCCCGGCGATGGCGCCGATCGCCGGCCGCGCGTACGCCCAGGCCGACAGCGGCGTCGATACCGCCATCGTCGCCGATACCGGCGGCACCACCTTCGACGTGAGCCTGGTGCGCGGCGGGCGCATCCCGTGGACCCGGGAGACCTGGATCGGCCAGCCCTACCGCGGCCACATGACCGGATTCCCGGCGGTGGACGTGAAGAGCATCGGCGCGGGCGGCGGCAGCATCGCTTGGGTCGACGAAGGCGGCCTGCTCCACGTCGGCCCGAAGAGCGCTGGCGCCGTGCCCGGCCCGGTCTGCTATGGCGCGGGCGGTACGGAGCCGACCGTAACGGACGCCTCGGTGATCCTCGGCTGGATCGACCCCGCCTACTTCCTCGGCGGCACCATGGCGCTGGAGACAGAGGCGGCCGGAAACGCCATCGAGACCCACGTCGCCCAGAAACTCGGCCTTTCGCTTCACGAGGCGGCGGCGGCCATCATGAGTGTCGCCACCGAGAACATGGTGCACGCCATCGAGGACATCACGGTCAACCAGGGCATCGACCCGCGCGAAGCCGCCATCGTCGGCGGCGGCGGCGCGGCCGGTCTCAACGCAGTCGCCATCGCGCGCCGGCTTGGCTGCGCGCAGGTGATCCTGCCCGAGGTCGCGGCGGCGCTCAGCGCCCACGGCGCCCTGATCTCCGACCTCAGGGCCGAGTACAGCGGCACTCTCTACACCTCCACCGGTGATTTCGACTTCAACGGTGTGAATGCGCTGCTGGAAGAGTTGGAGCAGAAGTGCCGGGCCTTCATCGAAGGGCCGGGTGCGGGCTCGCTGGAGCAGGTCGTGGAGTTCACTGCAGAGGCGCGCTATCCCAGCCAGATCTGGGAGATCGAGGTGCCGCTGGGCGCGGACCGGATCGAGGACGAGCAGGCGCTCGCAGCCTTCATCGACGACTTCCACAAGACCCATGAGGCGCTGTTCACCTTCGCCGACATCGAATCGACCATCGAGACCGTCGGCTGGCGCGCCAACGTGCGTTGCCGGCTAAGGGACGGCGTCAACCTGAGCGTAGAGAGCGCCGGCGGCGGGCCGGAGATCGCGCATAGCCGCTCGGTCTATTTCCCGGACACGGGCTTCGTCGAGGCCCGCGTGGTGCACTTCGACGGCATGGGCTCGGGCGAGACCGTGGAAGGACCCGCGATCATCGAATCGTCCTTCACCACCGTTGTGATCGACCCCGGGGCCAAGGCCGAGCGCCGGCCCTCGGGCAGTCTCCTGATAACGCCCTGACCGAGGGAGCCGAGCGATGGCAAGGAACACGCTGACCCTCAACGCCGACGGCACGCTCGACGGCGTGCAGATGGCGATCATCAACAAGCGGATGGAGGCCATCTGCGCCAAGATGGCCAACACGCTGCTGCGGACGGGGCGGTCCGGCGTACTCAACAGCGCGCGCGACTTCTCCTGCTGCATCGTGACCGCGGAGAACCGGCTGCTCACGGTCAACGAGAGCCTGCCGATCCACGTCCTGCGCGGCGCCGACATGATGTGCGAGTCGATGCAGGAGTTTCACGCCGACCTGAAGCGGGGCGACGCCTACCTCCACAACTCGCCCTATCACGGCTGCTCACACCCCGCCGACCACACCATCCTCGCGCCGGTGGTTGACGACGAAGGCGTGCACCGTTTCACCATGGTCGCCAAGGCGCATCAGGCGGATTGCGGCAACTCCATCGCCACCACCTATCACGGCAGCGCGCGCGACGTGTACGAGGAAGGCGCGCTGATCTTCCCGGCGGTCCAGATCCAGCGCGACTACGAGGACATCGAGGACATCGTGCGCATGTGCCGGCTCCGCATCCGCGTGCCGGAGCAGTGGTGGGGCGACTACCTCGCGGAACTCGGCGCGGCGCGGATCGGCGAGCGCGAGATCATGGCCTTCGGCAACGAGATCGGCTGGGACACCCTCGCCCAGTTTGCCGAGCAGTGGTTCGACTACAGCGAGCAGCTGATGATCGCAGCCGTGCGCAAGATGCCGGGCGGCCGCGCCGTGACCACCTCGATGCACGACCCCTTCCCCAATGCCGAGGACGGCATCCCGGTCAAGATCGTGGTCGAGGTGAACCCCGAGGAGGCGACGATCGACATCGACCTCCGCGACAACCCGGACGCAATGCCCTGCGGCCTCAACCTTTCACAGGCCTGTTGCGAGAGCACTCTGTTGCTCGGCGTCTTCAACAGCATCCCGGACGCGGTGCCGACCAACACCGGCTCGTTCCGGCGGGTGCGCATGCACCTCAAGGAGAACACCGTCTGCGGCATTCCCAGGCACCCGACCAGCTGCTCGGTGGCGACGACCAATCTCGCGGACCGCGTGGGCAACGCGGTGAGCCGGGCGCTTGCGGACCTCGGAGACGGCTACGGCATGGCGAGCACGGGTTCCATCATCCCGCCCTCGCTCGGCGTCATCTCGGGCCACAGCGAGAAAACCAAGGGCGCTTACGTCAACCAGATCTTCCTCGGCTGGGGCGGCGGCGCGGCCAGCGCCCAGGCCGACGCCTGGCTCTCCATCGGCCATCTCGGCAACGCCGGCATGTCCTATCAGGATTCCATCGAGCTCGACGAAATGCGCTTTCCGCTGACCGTGCGCGGGCGGCATTTCATCACGGATAGCGGCGGCCACGGCCGCACGCGGGGCGGCTCGGGGGTCTATTGCGAGTTCGGGCCGACCGAGGGCGATCTCGAGGTCGGCTACGTCAGCGACGGCAACGTCACGCCGCCCGAGGGGGCGCGGGGCGGCACCGCGGGCGGGCGCGCCAACCAGTTCCGGCGCGATGCCAACGGCGATCTGCACCAGCTCGACCCCTGCGCCCAGGCGATCATCCCCGAAGGCCACACCATCGTGTCCTACTCCTGCGGGGGCGGCGGCTACGGCGCGCCGACGGAGCGGCCGGCGGCACAAGTGGCGATCGACGTGCGCGAGCGCTGGGTCTCGCCCGCCGCCGCCCGCGAGACCTACCGCGTGGCCCTGGACGAGTTCGGCGGGCTGGACCCTGCCGCAACCGAGCAGCTGCGCAACGGCTAGCACGGCCTTCTGGGCACACTCACTTCGGGTAGATGGTTGGGCGGGAGAAGGAGACGACGTGGCGGCCCTAGGGGTTGCCTCGTTTGGATCCGTGTCAATCGGCTTTCAATTTTGCCCCTTTAATGGACTGGGCCACAGGACCGCCCAATTGCCCCGCCGCCGTTGACGTCCCTGCCGCGGGTCGCGGATTTTGAGGGACGTCGTCCCGGTGATACATCCGCTCGCTAGGTTGAGAACGACACGTGGGAGGAGAGCTCATGGCTCGAAAAGCGCTTCGCAGCCGAAGCTGGTTCAACGATCCGCTCGATCCCGGCATGACCG
>JAPPNV010000080.1 GCA_028818565.1 Rhodospirillales bacterium
CGTATTTCAGGCGGATGGAGGCGACCGGGAAGGGGCCGGGGAACTTGAGATAGCCTGACAGGTTCTCCAGCCGCATGATCTCCGACGGCAGCGCCAGGGCGCGCAGCTCACGGCGGGGCGTCAGCGAGACGCCGTCGCGGATGGTGTTGGCGCCGTAGGAGAAACCCTCGGAGACCTCTTCGATTTCGCTGCGGCCCAGGCTGTCGGCCGACCATTGCGCGGTGTCCCGGTCCGGCGCCGCCAGCACCACTCGCGTGCCGCAGAGCCCCGAGATGGTCTCCGCCCCGTTGCGCCCGTAGAGGTCGCGCAAGGCCGAGGCCACCTGGACGCCGAGCACGAAGCAGCCGCCGAACTGGCGGGATTCGGCGAGGCCGGGCTGGAGGCTCGGCACCTGGTGCAGGGTCGGCAGCTCGTCGAGGATCACCCAGATACGCCGCCCGTCGTCCTGGGCGAGCGTCAGCATGGCGTTGACCGCGATCTCCAGCCAGGTCGAGATCAGCCCGCGCAGGCTGGCGTGCTGGTCGCCGCGCGAGGTGAGGAACAGGAACCCGTCCCGGTCCTCGTCCGATATCCACTCGCGGATCGAGAACGGCTTGCCCTCGTCCGGCAGGAACTCCAGCGCCGAGAGGTTGGCGGTGAGCATGGCGCGCACGCTGAGCGCGGTCTTCGGGTTGTCGGGGTCGACGATGGACTGCGCGACCGTGCCTTCCATGGCTTGCGCGAGAGCCGTGAGGTCGGTCTTGAGCAGGTGGTCGACCAGGACCTTGTTGTCCTTCACACCCTTCTGCCGAAGCACCCCGGCGCCGTTGGAGAAGAGCTGCCGAGCGGCGGTGACCCAGAACGGGTCCACCGTGTCCTTCTGCTGCGGGATCAGCGCCGCCGCCATCATGTCGAAGTCGCGCGGGTTGCGCGCTTCGAGGAAGGGCGACCAGCGCGGCGCGCGGGCGTCGAGCGGGTTCATCAGCACGTCGCGGTCCGCATCGAAGAACGCCCGCGTGTAGCTCCCCATCTTGTCGTAGAGGACGCAGCGCTCGCCGCGCGCGCGGATCTGGGAGACCAGGTCCGAGATCAGCACGGTCTTGCCGGACCCGGTGGTCCCCGAGACGATGGTGTGCTGGGTCTCGGTACGCTCCGGATAGGGGATGCCGGCGATCGAGTAGGGACGCAGGCGCCGGCCTCCCGGCAGGCGCTGCAGAAATCGTTCATGGGGCGATTGCAGCCGCCGCCGGAGCTCTCCGGCGGTCACCATTTCGGCGCCCCTGATACGCTTCTGCCGGCCGAGCTGGGCGCCGCGATACCAGAACACGACCAGGAAGAGCCCGATCAGCCCGGCCCCGGCCGCCGCGCCGAGCCCGGCGCTCGCGAACATCTCCGCCTTGATGCGCTCCCTGGCCTCCAGCGCCGGAACCGAGGCGGCAATGTCGCGGATCCTGAGCACGCGCCGCGTCCCGTCGGCGAAGCGAATTTCCTGGCCGGAATCGGGGTCGTAGCCAAGCGCGAGCTTCACCTCCGCCAGCGTCGCCATGCCGGCGGCGTACCACTCCGCGCCGGTCGTGCGGTGCCAGAGCGTCCAGGCCGGCACCGCGACGGTGGTGAAGGCGGCGAAGAACACGGCCGCCCGGAACAGCTGCCCCCACATGCGGATGCCATGGAAGACGGTCTGGCCGCCCCTGAGCGTGCTGCCACCGATGCCGCGCATGCGCGTTCTCCCTCAAATCGCGTGAGCTGCCGCCGGGAGGCGGAGGAGGGCCGGGGGCCGGGCGAAGCGAAACGGCCGGAGAGAGCGTCCGTCCCGGCCGGACGGCGCCGGGGATTCCCATTTCCCGTTCCGCCGGTATGATCGGAGGGCATGAACATGACAGGAACATTTGACGGTCCGGTCAGGACTCCGCGTCACGGCTCCAGTCCGACACCCGCCGAGCGCGCCTTCGTGCTCGGCGGCCTGACGGTTGCGGCGCTCTGCACCGCGCTCGCGGCGGCCATGGGAGGCGGCATGGAGGCCGTCGCCTTCATCTGGATGG
>JAPPNV010000318.1 GCA_028818565.1 Rhodospirillales bacterium
AACCGGCGTACACGGATTTGCAGTCCGCTGCATAGCCACTCTGCCACCCGGCCCCGGGGCGCACGTCAGCGTCCGCGCCCCAATTAGGCGCCACGAACCGTCAGGGTCAACCGTCTTTGGCATGGATTTTGCACAGCAGCTACGGTGAGCGCGTCTGGCGGCCCGAGGGCGCGCCGGCTACACTCGGCGCCCATCCACGGTCGGAGGATTCAGGATGACGGCGGAGCTTACGCGCGACGAAGAAGTCAGGCGGGCATTGGAGACGATCTTCGCCGCCGATTCCGAGATCTACCAGACGCGGGGCTTCCAGCGCCGCATCGGGTTCGGTACCAGGCCGGCTCTCCTGATCATCGATCTGGCGAACGCCTGGACCCGACCGGGCCATAACTTCACGTGCGACAACATGGAGGTGATCATCCCCGCCAACCAGCAGCTGCTGGCCGCCGCACGCGAGAAGAACATCCCGGTGATCTACACGACGACGGCCTATCAGGACCCGACAGGGCCGCACGCCGACACCGGTCTCTGGCACATGAAGATTCCGGTCGAGACCCTGCGGGAAGGCTCGCATGAGGCGCAGATCGACGAGCGTATCGCGCCGATGCCGGAGCGCGGCGAGCAGGTGATCGTGAAGAAGCGTGCGAGCGCGTTCCACGGCACATATCTCGCGGGCTACCTCCGCGCCCAACGGGTCGACACGGTGATCATCACCGGCGTCACCATGGCCGGCTGCGTCCGCCATTCGGCCGAGGATGCCATCGCCGAGGGCTTCCGCCCCATCGTCGTGCGGGAAGGCGTGGGCGACCGGGTGCCCGGGGTCGTCGAGTGGAACCTGTTCGATATCGACGCCAAGTTCGGCGATGTCGAGCCGGCAGACCGTGTCCTCGCCTACCTCAACGAGCTAGAGGCCTTCAGCAACGAATAGGATCGGGAGCACTCGCCATGGCCGCCGCCGATCTCGACCTCTGCTACATGAGCGCGCTGGACGCGCTCGCGGCGTTCAAGGCGCGGACGCTCTCGCCGGTCGAGCTGATGAAGGCGGTGATCGCCCGTTGCGAGGCCGTGAACCCGCGGCTCAATCTCGTCACCTACAGCTATTTCGAGCGCGCCCTTGAGCAGGCGAGGGCGGCCGAGGCGCGCTACGGCAAGACCGACGGCCGGCTGCGCACGCTCGAAGGATTGCCGTTCGCGAGCAAGGACTACCACGCGATCAAGGGCGAGATCACCACGATCGGCTCCAAGATCATGGAGCACAACCGCCCCGATCACACATACCCGGTGACCGAGCGCCTCATGCGCGCCGGCGCGATCCTTCACATTCGCACCACGACTCCCGAGTTCGGCTATGCGGGCACGAGTCACAGCCCTCTCTGGGGCGTGAGCCGCAATCCCTGGAACCCGGACTACACGCCAGGCGGGTCCTCCGGCGGCAGTGGCGGCGCGGTGGCTGCGGGCATGACCACGATTGCGGACGGCGGCGACGGCGGCGGGTCGATCCGCATTCCGGCGTCGGTCAACGGCATCTTCGGCTTCAAACCGCCCTACGGCCGCAACCCGAACGACACCACAGCGCCTCACGTCTTTCTGGTGCAGATCGGCGTGCTGACTCGAACCGTGGCGGAATCCGCCCTGCTGCAGAACGTCGTCTCCGGCCCTGACAAGGCGGACATCGCCTCTCTCAGGACGCGGGTTCGCCTGCCACTCTCCTACGAGGGCATCGAGGGCTGGCGCATCGCCTACTCGCCCGACCTCGGCTACGTCGAGGTCGACGAGGAAGTGCAGGAGAACACCCGGAAGGCCGTGGACGTCTTCCGCGATCTTGGCTGCGAAGTCGAGGAGGTCGATCTCGGCTGGACCTCGGGTGTGCTCAACCAGTACCTGCGGCTCTTCGAGGTCTTCTTCGCCAGCGGACTACAGGACTTTCTCCCCGAATGGCGCTTCGAGATGGACCCGAAGGTGGTGGACCTGGTGGAGAAGGGGATGCGCGTCAGCGCCGTCGAATTCGA
>JAPPNV010000435.1 GCA_028818565.1 Rhodospirillales bacterium
ACGCGGGCGAAGCCCACCAGCACCGGCGCCCATGGAGCGCACCCGCGACGGCGAGCCCACCCCGGTCGATCGCCGGCCTGTAGTGCCGGCGCGGCCTCGGCGCGAGAAAACCTACGAGGTCGAGCTCGACCTGGAATTGTGACGTGCGGAGAGGCAGGGTGAGGGATACCCCACCTTAGTACAGCATGCCCGCAGTTGTGGGCCGGGTCGGGCTGATGCTTGGACGGTGATCGGTCTGCTACAGGTGCGACGCCGAGCCGAGCCCGGGGCTTCGCGCCAATGCGGGCACGACTTTGGTGTTCACGCCACCGGTCAAGTTGGCGGCTGAAGTTGTTCCTGCGCTGCCGCTCAGAATTCTGGCACTCTGGGCGAGCCGCTATGTCCGTAGCCCGAATTGGCAGAGAATGGCGACATGACGCAGAGGGAGAGCGCATTGACGTCGCTCGGCGACCTCCCCGGTCCACGGGCACTCCCACTGCTGGGCAATCTCCATCGAATCCGTTTCGACCGGCTCCACCTGATCCTCGAAGACTGGGCGGAGCAATACGGCGCGATATTCCGGATTCGCATCGGGCCGCACCGCATCGCGGTGATCTCGGACCGCGCGGCCATCCAGCGCATCCTGGTGCAGCGTCCCGAGGGGTTCCGGCGCACCGCCATGCTCGAATCGGTGGCCGCCGAAATGCGCCTCAAGGGCGTCTTCGCGGCCGAAGGCGAGGACTGGCGCCGACAGCGCCGGATCGTCACCGCCGCCCTGAACCGCGCGAAGCTCAAGGACTTCTTTCCCACGCTGGCGGTGACGGTCGGACGCCTGCAACGGCGCTGGGAGCGGGCGGCAGACGCTTCGGAGCCCGTCGACCTGTGCCGCGATCTGATGCGCTTCACCGTGGACGTCACCATGCAGCTCGCGTTCGGCGTCGATGCCAACACGCTGGAGACGCCGGGCCCGGTGATACAGCGGCATCTCGACAAGGTCTTCCCGGTGCTGCACCGGCGCGTGAACTCTGCCTTCCCCTGGTGGCGCTACATCCGCCTGCCGTCGGACCGCGCGCTCGACCGGGCGCTGGTGGCGCTGGAGCGGGAGGTGGGAGACATGGTCCGCGCCACGCGGGAGCGCATGGCGGCAGAGCCCGAACGCCGCGCCGCGCCGACCAACTTCCTGGAGGCCATCCTGGCGGCGGTGGAGACCGAGGAGTCCGGGTTTACCGACGCCGAGATATTCGCCAACGCCGGCACGCTGCTGCTGGCGGGCGAGGACACGACGGCGAACAGCATGGCCTGGGCCGTCCACTATTTCACGAAGCATCCGGAGCACTTCGAGCGGATCCGGCGCGAGGTCGACGCCGTGGTCGCGCCCGAGCCGGCGATCGGGAGCCTGGAGCAGACGAGCGAGCTTCCGTTCCTTGATGCCTTCTGCAACGAGGTGATGCGCCTGAAGCCGGTCGCGCCGCTCCACGTGCTCGAGCCGGTTGCCGATGCCGAGATCCTGGGCTGCCTGATACCCAAGGGGACGCCGATCATGCTGCTGGTGCGGCGCATGGCGACCCGGGACGAGAACTTCGGCGAAGGGTCACGGTTCGATCCCGACCGCTGGCTCGTTCCCGCCGAGTCCAGAACCGGTCCGCACGATCGCCGCGCCTTCGTTCCATTCGGCGCAGGTCCGCGCCTGTGCCCCGGTCGCAGCCTCGCCCTGCTTCAGATCAGGACAGTCCTCGCGATGCTTTGTCGGAACTTCCAGGTGGAGCCGGTGCGTGGCGGCAAGGAAGTGGACGAGCATCTAGCGTTCACGATGATGCCGTCCAATCTCTCCGTCCGTCTTCGGCGACTGCGCAGGTGAGCGATGAAAGCTTGCTGCCTTTTGTCGTCGAAGCGTGAATGTGACTCACGATCGTCAGCGTGGTTCACGCACTTGCTCTATCCAGTCCTTGCGGTCGTCTCGCGGATCAGGCGGCAGACGATCTCGGCGGGAGTACGGTATCGGGCTCCTACCTCCTCTTCAGCG
>JAPPNV010000059.1 GCA_028818565.1 Rhodospirillales bacterium
GGCGCACATCGCGCGCCCCCGCGCGCGTGGACGCGCGACGCGGAGGCGCCGGCCGCAGGCCGGCTGCCGTGAGCGACAAGGGCGAGAGCGTTTTCGTGTGAGACGGAAACGCTCTCGCGCTATTTCACGGCGCCGAGCGCGAGGCCGCGGATCATGTGGCGCTGAATCAGGAACACCACGATCAGCATCGGCACGAGCTGGATCACCACCGCCGCAGAGAGCGGCCCCCAGAGCACGTTGTAGAGGTCGATCATCTTGGCGATCTGTACCGGGATCGTGACCGCCTTGTAGCTGGTGAGGTAGAGCGCGAAGAGGAACTCGTTCCACGCGAAGACGAATGTAAAGACCGCGGTGACGGCGATGCCCGAGGTCGCCATCGGCAGCATGATGCGCCAGATGATCGAGAACCAGCCGAGGCCGTCCAGCCGCGCCGCCTCCTCGACCTCGCGCGGCAGGTCGAGCAGGAAGCCGCGCAGCAGCCACACCGCGAACGGCAGGCCGTAGGCGACGTAGACGATGATCATGCCGAGGTGGCTGTCGGTGAGCCCGGTCCATTGCGCCATCAGGAAGTATGGGAGCGCGATCACCACGCCCGGCATGAAGCGGAGCGAGAGGATCAGCAAGGACATCCCGTCGGCGCCCCGCATCTTCATGCGCGCGAGTGCATAAGCCGCGATCAGCGCCAGGAACATCGTGATGATGGTCGACACGATGACGATGATCGCGCTGTTGAGGATGGCCTGAGCGAAATCGAAGCGCTCGAACGTCGTGTGGTAGTGCTCCAGCGTCGGATCGAAGGCGAATCGCGGCTTCGGGGCGTTGATCACGTTGGTCGGCTTTACCGAGGTCATCGCGATCCAGTAGAGCGGCGCGAGGTAGACCGCGACGACGACCACCGCGCCGACATCCAGGAAGCGTCGGAGCGGCGTGCGCATCAGGTGCTCACCTTCTCCCGCGTCGCCTTCTCCTGCCGATGCAGGACGCGCAGGAAGCTGATCACCACGATGTTGATGGCGATCACCATCAACACGCCGTAGGCCGCCATGACGCCGAGCCGGCCGGCGTGGAAGATCGAGTAGATGTTCATGCTGGCGAGCAGCGTGGATGAGCCGGGCCCGCCCCGCGTGATGATGAGGATCACGTCGAAGATGCGGATCTCATCGACCAGCCTCAGCAGCAGCACCACCGTCACCACCGGCCAGATCAACGGCAGCACGATGCGGCGCAGATAGGTGAGCCCGCGCACGCGGTCGAGCCGCGCGGCCTCGACCACCTCAGGCGAAATCCCCTGCATGCCGGCGAGCAGGATGAGCGTGACGAAAGGCGTCCACTGCCAGATATCGACGATCATCACCGAGAGCAGCGCCGTGTCCGGGTGGGTGTGCCACAGGCTCTTCTCAAGGCCCACGCCCTGGAGCAGATAGTTGAGCAGGCCGCCGATGGGCTCGAACATCGCCCGCCAGGAAAGCCCGAGCGCCACCGGCGTGATGAACACCGGAATGACGATAAGAGTCCGGAGGATGCCGATGCCGCGCATCGTCGTGTCGAGCAGCATCGCGAGGAAGAGGCCCAGGATGAGCTGGACCGGGACCGTGATCGCACACCAGATGCCGGCGAGCTTGAGCGTCTTCCAGAACGTGTCGTCGTTAGAGAAGAGGAACTCGAAGTTGCGCGTGCCGACCCAGCGCGCCGCCAACGGGTTGAACAGGTTGTCGCTGCGGAACGCCGTCGCCACGGTCCACCCCAGGGGATAGACCGCGAGCCCGATCAGAATTAGGAGAGTCGGAAGGACGAGAAGATACGCGATCCGATTCTCGCTCAGGTGGATAAAAGGCTGGCGGCGCACCCCGGGGGTGCCCGCCAGCCCTGGCTCAGCCATGTAGCGAACGCTTAGTCGTAGTAACCGTTATCCGCCATGATCTGGCGCTGCGCCTCGTCGATATCCACGAGCGCCTCTTCCATGCCCTTCTCGCCCGCGATCACCGCGGCGACATCGTTGC
>JAPPNV010000240.1 GCA_028818565.1 Rhodospirillales bacterium
AGATGCGCTGCGGCATGGCGCGCATGAAGCTGATGTCGAAGACGCCGAAGGCGTATGAGAAGAGCCCGAACAGCGCGGCCACGCCCGAGAGCGTGAAGGCGACCGGGAAACCCGCCAGAAGGCAGGCGAAGGTCGTCACGAACATGACGATGACCAGGACTTCGCCGATGGGCATGGCGTATCAGGCGGTCCCGCCGCCGGCCTCTGCGATGTCGTCGTGGCTTGCCTGGCGGCCGGCGAGGGTCAGCACCGCGTGAAACGCGAGGGAGAGGCCCTGGAAGGCGATCAGCACCACGAACGCGAGGATCATGGACTTGAGCGCATAGATCGCCGGAATGCCGCTGGTTTCCGCCGACTTTTCGAACACCGACCAGGACTGCCCCACATAGGGCCAGCTCGCCCAGCCGATGATCACGCAAACCGGCATCAGAAAGAGAATCACGCCCAGGAGATCGATGAGCGCGCGCCGGCGCGGGCGCGCATCGCGGTAGAAGATATCGACGCGGACGTGGCCGCCGTGGAGCAACGTGTAGCCCGCACCCACAAGGAAGAGGGTGGCGTGGAGGTAGATCACCCCCTCCTGCATCGCGATGAAGCCCCACCCGAAGATGTAGCGCATCACCACAACGACGAACTGGAGGAGCACCATGAGGAGCGCGAGCCACGCCGCCACGCGGCCGACGTGCTCGTTGGCCGCGTCGACCACGCGCGTGAGCGCGGCTAACGCGGAGAGAAACGCCTGCATCTCATTTCAGGCGACCGGTGCTCCCTTCAGGCGCCCGGTGCGCGGGCGCGTCAGTGGCCCTCATGCGCACCGTCCCGGCGCCCCGCGGTGATGCTGGACCAATCCCGCAAATACCGGCGCGAGTCGGGGCGGGCCCGGGTCGCCCGCCCCGAACGCACACCTTTCCGGCGTACTACGCGGTCAGAAGCCGGGCGTTCCCGTAAGCCAGCTCCGAACGCTCGTGGTAGGGCACCGCGGTCGCGCGGAAGGCGCTGAAGCTATCGTAGACGCGTTGGGTGATGCCGCCCTCGGCGCCGACCTCGGCGACCACCTCAGCCGACTTTTCTCCGAGCGCCTTCAGCATTTCGTCCGACACGCGTCGCACCTGGACGCCGTGCTCGTTGATGAGCGTGTCGAGCGCGCCGGCGTTCCGCGCGTTGAACTCGGCCAGCATGGCGGCGTTGTCCGCCGCGCAGCAGCTCTCGATCAGGCTCTGGTCCGCGGCGCTGAGGCCCTCCCACACGCCCCGGTTGACGCCGCAGGTCAGGACCGTGCCGGGCTCGTGGAAGCCGGGCCAGTAGTAGTACTTGGTCACCTTGTAAAAGCCGAAGGCGAGGTCGTTCCACGGCCCCACCCATTCGGTGGCGTCGATGGTGCCGGCCTCGAGCGCCGGATAGATCTCGCCGCCCGGCAGCAGCAGGGCGTTCGCGCCGATACGGCGTAGCACCTCGCCGCCGAGGCCCGGCATGCGCATCTTCAGGCCCTTGAAGTCCTCGAGCGTGTTCATCTCCTTGTTGAACCACCCGCCCCATTGGACGCCGGTGTTGCCGGCGAGGAAGGGCTTCACGTTGAAGTCGGCGGATAGCTCGTCCCAGAGCTCCTGGCCGCCTGCATGGTAGATCCAGGCGTTGACCTCGTCCGCGGTGAGCCCGAAGGGCACGGTGGCGAAGAAGTTGAAGGCCTTGGACTTGCCCTGCCAGTAGTACTCGGCGGAGTGGTACATGTCCGCGGCACCCTCCGAGACCGCATCGAAGCAGCCAAGGGGCGGCACCAGCTCGCCGCCGCCATAATGCTTGACCTCGATCCGCCCTTCGGTCGCGTTGGTGATGCGATCGGCGAGCCGTTGCGCGCCGGTGCCGAGGCCGGGGAACTGCTTGGGCCAGGAGGTGGCCAGCTTGAGCTGCATCTTGCCCTGCGAGATCGCGGGCGCCGGGAACGACGATGCCGCCGCGGCCGCCACGGCGGCTCCTGCGATGGCCGTTCCCTTGAGAAGGCTGCGTCTTCCGATCTTCGTGCTCATGTCCTTGGGTCTCCCTTCGATGGTTCGGGTCAATGGTCCGGGACGCCCCGACCGTCCGGCCGGGCGTCAAGGATGGTCCAGCCCTCCGGGCCGTGCACCTCGAGCGGGCGAAAGCGGGCCTTGTAGTCCATCTTGTCGCAGCCGTCGATCCAGTAGCCCAGATAGAGGTAGGGCAGCGCCTGCGCGCGCGCCTCTTCCACGAGCTTGAGAATCATGTAGCTGCCCGGGCTGTCCTTGACCCGCGTGGGTTCGTAGAAGGAATACACGGCAGACAGCCCGTCGGCGACGACATCGAACACGCAGACGCCGTAAAGCCGTCCGCCGGCGCTGCGGAATTCGGCGAGGCGGGTCTCGACCGCGCTCTCCTCGACCAGCGCGCCGTAACCCTCGCGCCCCATGGCCGCCATCGTGCCGTCCGGGTGCCGTGCCGCCAGATAGCGCCTGAACAGGGCGTAGTGATCGGGCCGCGCCAGAGCCGGAAGCACGTTGAGCGCGATTCCCGCGTTCCGCGCGGCGACCCGGCGGAGCGAGCGGCTCGGCGAGAACGCGTCGGCACGGACCCGTGCGGAGACGCAGGCCCGACAGCCGGGACAGGCCGGGCGGTAGGCGGCAAGGTGGCTGCGGCGGAAGCCTCCGCGCAGCATCTCGTCGTAAGCGGTCTCGGCGCGGGGGCCCGCCAGCGGGGTGATGATCGAGCGCTCCAGACGCCCCGGCAGGTAGGGGCAGGGGCGGAGCGGCGTCACGCCCAGGAATTTGAGACCACCGCCATGCGGCGCGCGCGTCTGCGCCGGATCCTGGCTCTCGAGCGGGCGGTTCTCGCTGGTCATCAATTCGATTATAGGGCCGCGCTACGGTTCGCCAAGGAGTCGGTTGGCTTCAGACCGCGCGCCAGCCGATATCCCGACGGCAAAATCCCTCGGGCCAGTCGATTCGCCCGACAGCCTCGTAGGCGCGGCTCTGGGCCGCGGCGACGCCCCCGCTCAGCGCAGTCACGCCGAGCACGCGCCCCCCGGCGGCGACGACGCCGGCATCGGTGCGTGCCGTTCCCGCGTGGAACACCATGACATCGTCGAGTGCTTCCGCTGCGTCGATCCCGCGGATCACGCTGCCCTTCTCGTAGGCGCCCGGATAGCCTTGCGTGGCGAGCACGACGCAAAGCGCGGCCTCGTCGCGCCAGCGCAGGTCGAATTCCCTGAGCTCACCGTCGTGCGCCGCCATCAGCGCGGCCAGCAGGTCGGACTTGAGCCGGGGCAGGAGCACCTGGCACTCGGGGTCGCCGAAGCGGGCGTTGACCTCCAGCAGCTTCGGCCCCTCGGCAGTGAGCATCAGCCCGGCGTAGAAGACACCGGTGTAGGGCGCGCCCTCTGCCGCGAGGCCGCGCACGAGCGGCTCCACGATCCGTTCCTTCGCTTCCTCACAGAGCGCGGGCGTCATCGCGGGCGCCGGCGAGTAGGCGCCCATGCCGCCGGTGTTGGGCCCGGTATCGCCCTCGCCCACCGCCTTGTGGTCCTGCGCGGTCTCCAGCGGCAGCACGGTCTCGCCGTCGACCAGGGCGAAGTAGCTGGCCTCCTCGCCCACCAGCATCTCCTCGATCACGAGTTCGGCGCCGGCCTCGCCGAAGGCGCCGCCCAGCGCCGCCCGCGCCGCATCGAGGGCTTCGGCCTCTGTCTGCGCCAGCACAACACCCTTGCCGGCGGCGAGCCCGTCGGCCTTCACCACCAGCGGCGCCCCTTGCTCGGCGATAAACGCCTCGGCCTCCCCGAACGAGGCGATGCGCTTGTAAGCGGCGGTCGGCACGCCGTGGCGCGCGCAAAGGTCCTTCATGAAGCCCTTGGAGCCCTCGATCCGCGCTGCGGCCGCGCGCGGGCCGAAGGCGGCGATGCCCTCCGCCTCGAGCCGGTCGACCAGGCCTGCGCAGAGCGGTGCCTCCGGCCCCACCACGACGAGGTCGATCCCCTGTTCGCGGCAGAAGGCAACCAGCCCGCCGAAATCCATGGGGTCGAGCGCAACGCAGGTCGCCTCGTTCGCGATGCCGGCGTTCCCCGGCGCGCACCAGAGCGCGCCCAGCAAGGGCGACGCCGCGAGCTGCCAGCAGAGGGCATGCTCGCGTCCGCCCGAGCCCACGACCAAGACGTTCATGGAGGTCTCTCCGCACCCGCCGATCCCGGCGATACGATACACGTTCGGGCTCTCTCCGGCCCGCGATTCTCTCCCGGATTTTCTTGGAATTTCGCCGTTTTTGCCGCTTGACGGTGTATAGGCCCATCACTAGGATGCGCCACCCTCTTGCCGACGAGGACTGGTCGGTGCGCCATCGGGCGCCTGCCGCCACGCCTTGTGATCGAGAGAGCTTCCGAAGGGTCGGCGCAGGCCGGCGGCAGGGAAGCGGCCCTTGGCCGCTTTTCCTGATCCACCTGCACGCGCCGCACTGCCTGTTGAACTTGGAACCGCCGCGATGCCGACGATCAACCAACTGATTCGCAAGCCGCGCACGGCGCCCGCCGCACGCAACAAGGTGCCGGCGCTGCAGGCCTGCCCGCAGAAGCGCGGCGTGTGTACCAGGGTCTACACGACGACACCGAAGAAGCCGAACTCGGCGCTGCGCAAGGTCGCGCGCGTTCGGCTCACCAACGGATTCGAGGTCACCAGCTACATCCCCGGTGAGGGGCACAACCTGCAGGAGCATTCGGTGGTGATGATTCGCGGCGGCCGGGTGAAGGACCTGCCGGGCGTGCGCTATCACATCATTCGCGGCTCGCTCGACACCCAGGGCATCCAGGACCGCCGCCAGCGGCGCTCCAAGTACGGCGCTAAACGGCCGAAATAAAGAGACAAGAGGGAGCCGTCTGGTGTCACGCCGTCGCGCTGCAGAGCGCCGAACCGTCAACCCCGATCCCCGTCACGGGGACGTGGTGCTGGCGAAGTTCATGAACTCGCTCATGCTCGCCGGCAAGAAGTCGACGGCCGAGCGAATTGTCTACGGCGCACTCGACCGCATCAGGGACAAGACCGGGCAGGATCCGGTCCGGGTCTTCCACGAGGCGCTCGACAATGTGAAGCCGGCGGTGGAGGTGCGCTCCCGCCGCGTCGGCGGGGCCACCTATCAGGTGCCGACCGAGGTCCGGCCGGACCGGCGCCAGACGCTCGCGATTCGCTGGCTCATCGGCGCGACCCGCGATCGCTCCGAGACCACGATGGTCGATCGCCTCAGCAACGAACTCCTCGACGCCGCGGCAAACCGCGGCGTTGCCGTCAAGAAGCGGGAAGACACCCACCGCATGGCCGAGGCCAACCGCGCCTTTTCGCACTACCGCTGGTAGGCGCAGGCGTTCGCGGACAAGAAAAAGATCATGGCTCGGACCACGCCCCTCGAACGCTACCGCAATATCGGCATCATGGCGCACATCGATGCCGGCAAGACGACCACGACCGAGCGGGTGCTCTACTACACCGGCAAGTCCTACAAGATGGGCGAGGTCCACGAGGGCAGCGCCACCATGGACTGGATGGAACAGGAGCAGGAGCGCGGCATTACCATCACGTCCGCCGCCACTACATGCTTCTGGCGCGACCACCGCATCAACATCATCGACACGCCGGGCCACGTCGACTTCACCATCGAGGTCGAGCGCTCCCTCAGGGTGCTGGACGGCGCCGTTGCGGTGTTCGACGCGGTCGCTGGCGTCGAGCCGCAGTCCGAAACGGTCTGGCGCCAGGCGGACAACTACAACGTTCCCCGCATCTGCTTCGTCAACAAGATGGACCGCGTCGGGGCCAACTTCCCGCGCTGCATCGAGATGATTCGGGAGCGTCTGGGCGCCAATCCCGTCGCCATCCAGCTCCCCATCGGCACCGAGACGAAGCACATCGGGGTCGTCGACCTGATCGCGATGAAGGGCATCGTCTGGAAGTCGGAGACCCTGGGCGCGGAATACACGGTCGGGGACGTGCCCGACGACATGAAGGCCGAGGCCGAGGCCAGCCGCCAGGCGCTCATCGAGGCAGTGGTCGAGATGGACGACGCCGTGCTCGAGCGCTTCCTCGAAGGCGAGGAGCCGGACGAGGCGTCGATCAAGCGGTGTCTCCGCATCGGCACGCTCGCGGGCCGGATGGTTCCCGTGCTGGCGGGTTCCGCCTTCAAGAACAAGGGCGTGCAGCCGCTGCTGGACGCGGTGTGCGACTTCATGCCGGCGCCGACCGACGTGCCGCCGGTGCACGGAGTCGTGCCCGGCAAGGGCAACGAGGTCGAGCGCTCGTGCAGCGACGACGAGCCGCTGTCTGCGCTCGCCTTCAAGGTGATGACCGACCCGTTCGTCGGCTCGCTCACCTTCGTGCGCGTCTATTCGGGCATGATCCAGACCGGCAAGCAGGTGCTCAACAGCGCCAAGGGCCGCAAGCAGCGCGTCGGCCGGATGCTGCTCATGCACGCGAATTCCCGCGAGGACATCAAGGAGTCACGGGCCGGAGACATCGTGGCCATCGCCGGCCTCAAGGACACCACGACCGGCGAGACCCTGAGCGACCCGGCGCATCCGGTGGTGCTGGAGCGGATGGAATTCCCCGATCCGGTGATCGAGGTTGCGGTCGAGGCCAAGACCAAGGCCGATCAGGACAAGCTTTCCGTCGCGCTCGCCCGCCTCGCCGAGGAAGACCCTTCGTTCCGCGTGACCGCCGATCCCGAGAGCGGGCAGACCGTGATCAAGGGCATGGGCGAGCTTCATCTCGACATCCTGATCGACCGCATGCGCCGCGAGTTCAAGGTGGGCGCCAACGTCGGCCAGCCGCAGGTCGCCTATCGGGAGACCATCGGGCGCGAGTTCACGGTCGACTACACGCACAAGAAGCAGACCGGCGGAGCCGGTCAGTTTGCCCGGATCAAGGTCGTGCTGGAGCCGGCGGAGCCCGGCTCGGGCTTCGCGTTCGAGAGCAAGGTCGTGGGCGGCGCCGTGCCCAAGGACTATATCCCTGCGATCGAGCGGGGAATCGACGAGGCGCGGCAGGCCGGCATCGTCGCCGGCTTCCCGGTGATCGACTTCAAGGCGCGGCTCATCGATGGCGCATCGCACGACGTCGATTCCAGCTCGCTCGCGTTCGAGATCGCCGCACGCGCAGCGTTTCGCGAAGCGCTGCAGGGTGCGGCGCCGGCGCTGCTGGAGCCCATGATGAAGGTCGAGGTCGTGACGCCCGAGGACTATCTGGGCGACGTGATCGGCGACCTCAATTCGCGGCGCGGGCACGTCGGCGGCATGGAGCAGCGCGGCAACGCCCAGGTGATTCGCGCCACGGTACCGCTTGCGACCATGTTCGGCTATGTCAACACCCTGCGCTCGCTCACCCAAGGGCGGGCGCAGTTCACGATGGAGTTCGATCACTACGATCAGGTGCCCTCGGCGGTGTCGGACGAAGTCCGCGCCCGTTACGCCTGATCGCGCGACCACGACCAAGATCAAGACCTCCTGAGAGAGAGCACCGATGGCGAAGGCGAAGTTTGAGCGTACGAAGCCGCACTGCAACGTGGGCACGATTGGTCACGTTGACCATGGGAAGACGACGCTGACGGCGGCGATCACGAAGGTTCTGGGCGAGGCGGGCGGCGCGGAGTTCGTGTCGTTCGACGAGATCGACAAGGCGCCGGAGGAGCGCGAGCGCGGCATCACGATCGCGACGGCGCACGTCGAGTACGAGACGGCGAACCGCCACTACGCGCACGTGGACTGCCCGGGTCATGCGGACTACGTGAAGAACATGATCACGGGCGCTGCGCAGATGGACGGGGCGATCCTTGTTGTGTCTGCGGCGGACGGCCCGATGCCTCAGACGCGGGAGCACATTCTGCTGGCGCGTCAGGTGGGCGTTCCTGCGCTGGTCGTCTACATGAACAAGGTGGACATGGTTGACGACGAGGAGATCCTGGAGCTTGTGGAGCTTGAGGTCCGGGAGCTTCTGTCGGCGTACGAGTTTCCCGGTGACGACATTCCTGTGATCCGCGGTTCTGCGCTTGCGGCGCTTGAGGGTGGCGACGCGGCGACGGGCCGGGACTCGGTCATGGAGCTGATGGCGGCGGTTGACGATTACGTGCCGCAGCCTGAGCGTCCGAAGGACCAGCCGTTCCTGATGCCGATCGAGGACGTGTTCTCGATTTCGGGTCGTGGGACGGTTGTGACGGGGCGGATCGAGCGGGGCGTGGTGAAGGTCGGCGACGACGTCGGGATCATCGGCATCCGTGAGACGACGAAGACGGTGTGCACGGGCGTGGAGATGTTCCGGAAGCTTCTGGATCAGGGCGAGGCGGGCGACAACGTTGGCGTTCTGCTTCGTGGGACGAAGCGTGACGAGGTCGAGCGCGGCCAGGTTCTTGCGGAGCCCGGGACGATCACGCCGCACACGCGTTTCGAGGCGGAGACATACATCCTGACGAAGGACGAGGGCGGCCGTCACACGCCGTTTTTCTCGAACTACCGTCCGCAGTTCTATTTCCGGACGACGGACGTGACGGGGACGATCGGGTTGCCGGAGGGGACCGAGATGGTGATGCCCGGCGACAACGTGACGATGCAGGTCGATCTGATTGCGCCGATTGCGATGGACGAGGGCTTGCGCTTCGCCATCCGCGAGGGCGGGCGCACCGTCGGCGCCGGCGTCGTCGCCAAAATCGTCGAGTAGAGCCAAACCGAGGCGGACAAGAGGCCGGGCACGCACGATGGCCATCGATAGCCAGAATATCAGGATCCGCCTCAAGGCGTTCGATCACCGGGTGCTCGACGCGTCCACGAGCGAGATCGTGAACACGGCCAAGCGCACCGGTGCCCAGGTGCGTGGCCCGATCCCGCTGCCGACACGGATCGAGAAGTACACGGTGCTGCGCTCGCCCCATATCGACAAGAAGTCCCGCGAGCAGTTCGAGATCCGCACCCACAAGCGGCTCCTCGATATCGTCGATCCCACACCGCAGACCGTCGATGCGCTGATGAAGCTCGACCTCGCGGCCGGCGTCGACGTCGAGATCAGGCTGTAGGAGGGCGTCATGGCCGGCCAGGCGGCAGCTCGCAGGCGCACGGGCGTGATCACCGAGAAGCTCGGCATGTCCCGCGTCTTCAACGACGCCGGCGAGCATGTGCCGGTGACCGTGCTGCGCGTGGACGGCTGCCAGGTCATCGCCCAGCGGACCCGCGATGCAGGCGGCTACGTCGCGCTGCAGCTCGGTGCGGGCCGGGTCAAGGTCAAGAACACGCCGCGCGCGCTGCGCGGTCACTTCGCCAAGTCAAAGGTAGAGCCCAAGCGCCATCTGGCGGAGTTCCGCGTCAGCGAGGACGCGCTCGTGGACGTGGGCGCCACGCTCGGCGCCGATCACTTCGCCGCCGGCCAGTTCGTCGATGCTGTCGGCACCTCCATCGGCAAGGGCTTCGCCGGCGGCATGAAGCGGCACAACTTTTCGGGGTTGCGGGCGAGCCACGGCGTCTCGGTCTCGCACCGCTCCCACGGCTCCACCGGCCAGTGCCAGGACCCCGGCAAGGTCTTCAAGGGCAAGAAGATGGCGGGTCAACTGGGCAACGCGCGCGCGACGGTGCAGAACCTCGAAGTCGTGGCGACGGATGCCGAGCGGGGCCTGATCATGGTCAAGGGCGGCGTTCCCGGCCCCAAGGGCGGCGTTATCCTGCTGTCGGATGCGAAGAAGCGCAGTCTGCCGGACGATGTGCCGTTTCCGGCCGGGCTTCTGGAGTTGCAGGAACCAGAGCTCGAGCCTGAGGACGGCGCTCCCGAGGCCGAGGTAGAGGACGAGGCGGCTGGCGATGACGACGCCGAGCCCGTCGAGGTGCCGGAGGAGGACGGCGGCGAGGCTGCCGCCGATGACACCGAGGCGAGCGACGAGGAGGAGTCCTCGTGAAGGTCGACGTCATCGACCTCAAGGCCAAGCGCGTCGGCGAGATCGAGCTCGCGGACGAGGTGTTCGGCGCGCCCGTGCGGCCCGACCTGATGCAGCGCACCGTGCGCTGGCAGCTCGCCAAGCGCCGCGCCGGCACGCACAAGACCAAGTCGGTGGCGGAAATCCGCGGGTCCACGCGCAAGCCCTTCAAGCAGAAGGGCACCGGCCGTGCCCGCCAAGGCACCCGCCGCGCACCGCACCATCGGGGCGGCGTCGCGATCTTCGGCCCCCAGCTGCGCGACCACGCGCACAAGCTGCCCAAGAAGGTGCGCAAGCTCGCGCTCAAGTCCGCGCTCTCCAGCAAGCAGGCGGACGGAAAGCTCTCGATCGTGGAGTCCCTCGACCTCGGCTCAGCCAAGACCCGGGGGCTCGCCAACCGCATAGCGCGCCTCGGCTGGTCGTCTGCGCTGGTCATCGACGGCGACGAGGTCGATGCCGGCTTCGCCCAGGCGGCGCGCAACCTGACCGAGGTTCAGGTGCTTCCTCAGCTGGGCGCCAACGTCTACGACATCCTCCGCCGCGATCACCTGGTGCTGACCCGGAGCGCGGTGGAAAGCCTGCAGGCGAGGCTCGCATGAGCGTCGAGCCCAAAGAGCACTGGTACGACACGATCCTCGGCCCGGTGGTGACCGAGAAGTCGACCCAGGGCTCGGAATACAACCAGGTCACCTTCAAGGTGCGCACTGACGCGACCAAGCCGCAGATCAAGGAGGCCGTCGAAGGGCTCTTCGAGGTCAAGGTGAGGAAGGTCAACACCAGCATGGTCAAGGGCAAGGTCAAGCGCGGCCCCCGCGGCCGGTTGGGCAAGCGTTCCGATTGGAAGAAGGCAACCGTATCGCTCGGCGAAGGCGATACCATCGACGTGATGACCGGGCTCTAGACGATGGCTCTCAAGCACTACAGACCGACCACGCCGGGGCGCCGCCAGCTCATTTTGGTGGACCGCTCCGACCTCTGGAAGGGGAAGCCGGTCAAGAAGCTCACCGAGGGATTGAGCCAAAAGGGCGGGCGCAACAGCGACGGCCGCATCTCCGTGCGCCACCGCGGCGGCGGGCACAAGCGCCGTTACCGCAAGATCGACTTCAAGCGCCGCAAGTTCGACGTTTCCGCGACTGTGGAGCGGCTCGAGTACGACCCCAACCGTTCGGCCTTCATTGCGCTGGTCAGGTACGAGGACGGCGAGCAGTCGTACATCCTCGCCCCGCAGCGGGTCTCGCCGGGCGACAAGGTGGTCTCGGGCGAGCGTTGCGACATCAAGCCCGGCAACGCGATGCCGATGAGCAACATTCCCGTCGGCACGATCATCCACAATGTCGAGATGAAGCCGGGGAAGGGCGGCCAGATCGCGCGCTCCGCCGGCAACTACGTGCAGCTGGTCGGCAAGGACCAGGGCTACGCCCAGCTCAGGCTGCCGTCAGGCGAGCAGCGCATTGTCCATGGCCGATGTATGGCCACCATCGGCGCAGTCTCCAACCCGGACAATCAGAACACCAACCAGGGCAAGGCCGGCCGCATGCGCTGGAAAGGCCGGCGCCCCAAGGTGCGCGGCGTCGCCATGAACCCGGTGGACCATCCCCACGGCGGAGGCGAGGGCAAGTCCTCGGGCGGGCGGCATCCCGTCACTCCCTGGGGCGTGCCGACCAAGGGCAAGCGCACGCGGAGCAACAAGAGAACCGACCGCTTCATCATGCGGCGTCGGGGCAAGAAGTAGGGCGGGGGACAGTCGATGGCGCGTTCCGTATGGAAAGGCCCCTTCGTCGACGGCTATCTTCTCAAGAAGGCCGAAGAGGCGCGGGCGACCGGCCGCAAGGACATTATCCGCACCTGGTCGCGGCGCTCGACCATCCTGCCGCAGTTCGTGGGCCTCACCTTCGGGGTCTACAACGGGCGCAAGTTCCTGCCCGTGCTGGTCAACGAGAACATGGTCGGCCACAAGTTCGGCGAGTTCTCGCCGACGCGGGTCTTCCACGGCCATGCCGGCGACAAGAGGGCGCGGCGGGGCTGAGCATGGGCAAGACTGCACGATCCCGGCGGCTCGGCGAGACCGAGGCCCAGGCGGTGATCCGGAACCTCCGGATCAGCCCGCAGAAGCTTGGCCTGGTCGCCGAGACCATTCGCGGGCGCCCGGTGGGCGAGGCGCTGATCACGTTGGCGCATTCGCGCCGCCGCATCGCCGGCGACGTGCGCAAGTGCCTGCAGTCGGCGATCGCGAATGCGGAGAACAATCACGAGCTGGATGTGGACCGGCTCGTCGTCGCCGAAGCGACGATCGGCAAGGGCTTGGTGATGAAGCGCTGGCGGCCCCGCGCGCGCGGCCGGGTCGGGCGCGTGATGAAGCCGTTCAGCCATCTCACCATCGTGGTGCGCGAACGCGCGAAGGGGGCCTGATGGGTCAGAAGGTCAATCCCGTCGGGCTGCGTCTCGGCATCAACCGTACCTGGGATTCGCGGTGGTATGCCGATGACGAATATGCCCAGCTGCTGCACGAGGACCTGCAGATCCGCAAGTTCCTGTTCGATCGGCTGAACCAGGCGGGAATCGGGCGCGTCGTCATCGAGCGCCCGGCCAAGAAGGCGCGCATCACAATCCATACCGCCCGGCCCGGCGTTGTAATCGGCAAGAAGGGCGCGGACATCGAGCGGTTGCGCACCGACATCACGAAGATGACGGGAAGCGACGTTCATCTGAACATCGTCGAGATTCGCAAGCCCGAGATCGAGGCCAAGCTGGTGGCCGAGAACATCGCCCAGCAGCTCGTGCGACGCGTCGCGTTCCGCCGGGCCATGAAGCGGGCGGTGCAGTCCGCGATCAGGCTTGGCGCGCAGGGCATCCGCATCAACTGCGGCGGCCGCCTCGGCGGGGCCGAGATCGCGCGGACCGAGTGGTATCGCGAAGGCCGGGTGCCGCTCCACACGCTCCGGGCCGACGTGGACTTCGGGCTCGCCACGGCGCGCACGGCCTACGGCACCTGCGGCGTCAAGGTCTGGGTGTTCAAGGGCGAGATCATGGCGCACGACCCCATGGCGCAGGACAAGCGCGCCATGGAGCAGGCCACGCCCCGCTAGGGCCGGACGGGGAGCGGGGACCGGATCATGCAGCAGCCGAAATCCACCAAGTACCGCAAGGCCCACAAGGGCCGCATCCACGGCAAGGCCAAGGGCGGCACGCAACTCAATTTCGGCGCCTATGGACTCAAGGCAATCACGCCCGGCCGCATCACGGCGCGGGAGATCGAAGCCGGCCGGCGCACCATCACCCGGCACATGAAGCGTACCGGCAAGATCTGGATCCGCATCTTTCCGGACGTGCCCGTCTCCACCAAGCCCGCCGAAGTGCGGATGGGCAAGGGCAAGGGCTCGCCTGAATTCTGGGTCGCCAAGGTGAAGCCCGGCCGAATCATGTTCGAGGTGGACGGCGTGCCGCGCGGGGTGGCGGAAGAGGCGTTTCGCCGCGCGTCCGCGAAGTTCAGGGTGCAGACCAGGGTGGTGAGCAGGCTCGGCGAAGGGGCGTCCTGATGAACGGCGTCGAAGTCCGCCTCAAGACCGACGACGAGCTCAAGACGATGCTGCTCGCGTTGAAGAAGGAGGCGTTCAACCTGCGCTTCCAGCGGGCGTCGGGGCAGTTAGAGAACACCGCGCGCATGCGCGCCGTGAGGCGCGACGTGGCTCGCATCAAGACGATCGTTGCCGAGCGCAGACGTGCTGCCGGTAGCGAAGCCTGAGGATTTGGGAGATGGGTGAAGGAGAGCTCGCATGCCGCGCCGTGTAATGCGGGGAACCGTGGTCGGCGACAAGGCGGACAAGACCGTCGTCGTCCGCGTCGATCGCCGCGTCATGCACCCGCTCTACAAGAAGGTCGTGCGCCGCTCGAAGCGCTACGCGGCGCATGACGACGGCAACACGCACAAGGTCGGCGATATCGTGCAAATTCGCGAGTGTGCCCCCATCTCCAAGCGCAAGCGCTGGATCGTGCTCGACGATGCCGGCGCCGAGCAGCGCTGAGCGTCGCGGTTAGCCAGCGGAAGGGTCGGTCGCCATGATTCAGATGCAGACGAATCTGGACGTCGCCGACAATTCCGGTGCGAGGCGCGTGCAGTGCGTCAAGGTGCTGGGCGGGTCGAAGCGCAAGACCGCCTCGGTGGGCGATACCATCGTGGTCACGGTCAAGGAGGCGATCCCGCGCGGCAAGGTGCGCAAGGGCGAGCTTCACCGCGCCGTCATCGTGCGCACAGCGAAAGAAATCCGCCGCCCGGACGGCAGCGCGATCCGCTTCGACCGCAACGCGGCCGTGCTCATCACCGCCCAGGGGGAGCCGATCGGGACCCGCATCTTCGGGCCGGTGACCCGTGAGCTCCGTCAGCGCCGGTACATGAAGATCATCTCACTCGCGCCCGAAGTGCTGTAGGCCCCCATGCGCAAGCGAAAGATACGCAAGGATGACGAGGTCATCGTCCTCACCGGACGAGACAAGGGCAAGCGCGGCGCCGTGCTCCGGATCATCACCAAGACCGACCGCGTGCTCGTCGAGGGCGTCAACGTGACCAAGCGTCACGTCAAGCCGACGCAGGGCGACCCGCAGGGGGGTATTGTCGAACGCGAGGCGCCGATCCATATCTCCAACGTGGCGCTGATCGATCCCGAGAGCGATCGGCCGACCCGGGTGCGCTACAAGCATCTCCAAGACGGGCGCAAGGTGCGCGTCGCCGCCCGCTCGGGGGAAGTGATCGATGTCTGAAGCGAACGGCCGGAATGGCGGCCAGACCAACGGCGAGGCCAACGGCCAGAGCCGGCTGAGATTGCTCTACGAGAGCGAGATCAGGCCGCAGCTGATGCAACAGTTCGGCTACGCCAACATCATGCAGGCGCCGAAGCTCGACAAGATCGTGATCAACATGGGCGTCGGCGAAGGGGCTGCGGACAACAAGAAGATCGATGCCGCGGTTCAGGACATGACGCTGATCGCCGGCCAGAAATCCATCGTCACCAGGGCGCGCAAGTCCATCGCCGCGTTCAAGGTGCGCTCCGGCATGCAGGTCGGCTGCAAGACCACGCTCCGGCGCGAGCGGATGTACGAGTTCCTCGACCGGCTGGTCACGATTGCGCTGCCGAGGGTGCGGGACTTTCGCGGCCTGTCGGCCCGCGCCTTCGACGGCCGGGGCAACTACGCATTGGGGCTCAAGGAGCAGATCATCTTCCCCGAGATCGATTACGACAAGGTCGATCAGGTGCGCGGATTGAACGTCGTCATTTGCACGACGGCGGGGACCGATGACGAGGGCCGGGCGCTGCTCGCCGGCTTTCAGATGCCGTTCGTCGGCCAGTAAGTACAGAGGGGCCGGGCTGAGAGATGGCGAAGAAGAGCACGATCGAGAAAAACAAGCGGCGCCAGCGGATGGCGAAGCGGGACGCGGCCAAGCGGGCGGACCTTCGCGCCATCGTGCGCGACCGCGAGCGCCCGGCGGAGGAGCGCTTCGCGGCGCAGCTCAAGCTCGCGCAGCTGCCGCGCAACGGCGCGCAGGTGCGGGTGCGGAACCGCTGCGGGCTGACAGGCCGGCCGCGCGGCACCTACCGCAAGTTCGGGCTCTCGCGCATCGCGCTCCGAGAGCTCGCCTCGGCGGGCCAGGTGCCCGGCATGGTCAAATCGAGCTGGTGAGGCGCAAGCCATGATGACCGACCCCCTGGCGGACATGCTGACCCGTATTCGGAACGGGCAGCAGGCACGCAAGTCCGCCGTCCTGTCGCCGGCGTCCAAGCTGCGCGCCGGTGTGCTCGATGTCCTCCAGCGGGAAGGCTACATCCGCGGCTATTCGGCGGCGGAGTCGGACACCGGCAAGCCGGCGTTCTCGATCGAGCTCAAATACCAGGAAGGCCGGCCGGTGATCGCCGAGCTCCATCGGGTGTCGAAGCCCGGACGGCGGGTCTATTCGGGCATCAAGGATCTGCCGAAATATTACGGCGGGCTCGGGATCTCCATTCTGTCGACGCCGCGCGGCGTGCTCTCGGACAACGAGGCGCGCCAGCAGAACGTCGGCGGCGAAGTTCTCTGCCGGGTGTTCTGAGATGTCGCGCGTCGGCAAGAACCCGGTTGCGATCCCCGAGGGCGTCGAGGTGACGATCGACGGCGCGGCGGTCGCGGTCAGCGGCAAGCTGGGCAGCCTCCAGGCGACCATCGCGCCCGAGGTGAGCGCGGTGCTGGACAACGGCCAGGTCTCGGTCACGCCGCGTGGGGAAGACAAGCGCTCGCGTCAGATGTGGGGGCTCACCCGCAGCATCATCAACAACATGGTCGTGGGCGTGAGCACGGGCTTCCACAAGAATTTGCAGATCGAGGGCGTCGGCTACCGGGCCGCAGTCGAGGGCAAGACGCTCACGCTCGATCTCGGCTACAGCCACAGGGTCCGTTACCCGATTCCCGACGGCATCGAGATCACGTGCGAACGGCCCACGGCGATCAGGGTCGCCGGCGCCGACCGTCAGACGGTCGGCCAGGTCGCCGCCGAGATTCGTGCCTTCCGCAAGCCCGAGCCTTACAAGGGCAAGGGCATCCGCTATGTCGGCGAATACGTCCGGCGCAAGGAGGGCAAGAAGAAGTAGCGATGAGCAGAAGCGAGTTCCAAAAGCGCAAGCAACGCGTGCGGTTCAAGTTGCGGATCGCCGGCGGCGGCAGGCCGCGGCTCTCGGTCTTCCGCTCCAACCGCCACATTTACGCCCAACTCATTGACGATAGAGAGGGCAGGACAGTAGCCGCGGCCTCGACGGTGGAAAGCGCGCTGCGCAGCACCAGCGGGGCGGACCGCGAAGCCGCAGGGCGCGTCGGCGCGCTCATCGCCGAGCGCGCGCTGGCGGCCGGTCACAAGGAGGTCGTCTTCGACCGCGGCGGATACCAGTATCACGGGCGCGTGAAGGCGCTCGCCGAGGCAGCCCGCGAAGGCGGCCTCTCTTTCTAGGGGAAGGGCCCGGAATGGCACGACCAGGCATGGAGCGGGATCGCGGCGGCCGAGGGCGCGACCGCGAAGAGCCCGAACTGCTGGACAAGCTGGTCAGCATCAACCGCGTCGCCAAGGTGGTGAAGGGCGGTCGGCGCTTCGGCTTCTCGGCGCTCGTCGTGGTCGGCGACCAGCGCGGGCGCGTCGGCGGCGGCTCGGGCAAGGCGCGGGAGGTGCCCGAGGCGATCCGCAAGGCCACCGAGCAGGCCAGGCGGCGCATGGTGCGCGTGCCGCTTCGCGAGGGGCGCACGCTGCATCACGACGTTCAGGGCCGCTTCGGGGCAGGGAAGGTGATCATCCGCGCAGCGCCGCCCGGCACCGGCATCATCGCCGGCGGGCCGATGCGCGCCGTCTTCGAGATGCTGGGCGTGAAGGACGTGGTCGCCAAGTCCGTCGGCTCGTCAAACCCGCAGAACATGGTCAAGGCGACCTTCGATGCGCTCGGTCGCTGCCATTCGCCGCGTGCCGTAGCCGCCAAGCGCAATCGCACGGTGGGCCAGATCTTCGGTCAGAGCGACTCCGACAAGGAGCAGAAGGAGCAGGCGTAGGCCATGGCACGGAGCAAGAAGGCAGCTGCGGCGCCCAAGGTGCGGGTGACGCAGATCGGCAGCCCGATCGGCCGGCCGGCGAAGCAGCGCGCGACCCTGGTGGGCCTCGGCCTGAACAAGATGCACCGGAGCCGTGTGCTCGAGGACACGCCCGCAGTGCGGGGCATGATCGACAAGATTTCGCACCTCGTGCGGGCCGAGCCGGTGGACGCGGAGGCTGAGTGATGAGGCTGAACGAACTCGCTGACCGTGACGGCGCGTCCAAGAAGGGGCGCAGGCTCGGGCGCGGCATCGGCTCAGGCCGCGGCAAGACCTCGGGGCGCGGCCACAAGGGCCAGAAGTCGCGGGCCGGCGTCGCCCTCAAGGGCTTCGAGGGCGGCCAGATGCCGCTCTACCGGCGCCTGCCCAAGCGGGGCTTCACCAACGCCCCCTTTCGCAAGACCTTCGAGACCGTCAACATCGGGCGCCTGCAGGAGGCGATCGAGCGGGGACGGATCGACGCGGATGCGCCCGTGACCGAGGCCGCGCTGGCTGCGGCCGGGCTCACGCGCGGACGGCACGGCGTGCGACTGCTCGCCAAGGGCCGGATCGAGAGCGCCGTGGCTGTCGAGGTCACCGGAGCGTCGAAGGCGGCCGTCGCCGCGGTGGAAGCCGCCGGTGGCTCGGTGACCGTGAGCGGGGCGGTTGAGGCCGAGAAAGCGGCCGAGGAAACGGCAGAGGACGCCTAACGAACGTGGCTTCGGCGGCCGAACAACTCGCTGCGAACCTCAACTTCGGGGCCTTCGCCAAGGCGAAGGAGCTTCAGAAGCGCCTGCTGTTCACGCTCGGCGCCCTGATCATCTACCGGCTGGGCACGTACATCCCGATCCCCGGCATCGACCCGGTGGTGCTCGACGAGGTGTTCCAGCAGCAGGCCGGCGGCATCCTCGGCATGTTCAACATGTTCGCCGGCGGCGCGCTCGGGCGCATGACGATCTTCGCGCTCAACATCATGCCGTACATCTCGGCGGCCATCATCATCCAGTTGATGACGACCGTCTCGCCGCACCTCGCCCAGCTCAAGAAGGAGGGCGAGGCGGGGCGCAAGAAGATCAACCAGTACACCCGCTACGGCACCGTCTTCCTCGCCGCGCTGCAGGCCTTCGGCATCTCCTCGGGCCTCGAGGGCTACACCGGCCAGAGCGGCGCCCTGGTGCTGGATCCCGGCGGCTTTTTCCGTCTGACCACGGTGGTGACGCTGACCGGCGGCACCATCTTCCTGATGTGGCTCGGTGAGCAGATTACCGCCAGAGGGGTCGGCAACGGCATATCGCTGATCATCTTCGCCGGCATTGTGGCGGAGCTGCCGGGCGCGCTCGCGAGCACGCTGGAGCTCGGGCGCACCGGTGCGCTCTCCGCGGTCGTGCTCATCGCACTCTTCGTCATGGCGGTCGCCGTCATCAGTTTCATCGTCTTCATCGAGCGGGCGCAGCGCCGCATCGTCGTCCAATACCCCAAACGACAAGTGGGCCGCCGAATGTTCGGCGGCGAGCAGACCCATCTGCCGTTGAAGGTCAACACCGCCGGCGTGATCCCGCCGATCTTCGCAAGCTCGATCCTGCTGCTGCCGATCACCGCGCTCAGCATCAACGCGGGCACCGGACCTGAGTGGCTGACGGCGATCACCAGCTATCTCGGGCGCGGCCAGCCGATCTACATGATCATCTACGCGGCGGCGATCATCTTCTTCACGTTCTTCTACACCTCCGTCGTCTTCAATCCAGAGGACACGGCCGACAATTTGAAGAAGAACGGCGGTTTCATACCCGGAGTCCGTCCGGGCAAGAACACCGCCGAATATCTCGACTATGTGCTGACCCGGCTGACCTTCTGGGGCGCCCTCTATCTCACTTCGGTGAGCCTCCTGCCCGAGCTCCTGATTTCCCAGTACGCGGTGCCGTTCTACTTCGGAGGGACGAGTCTGCTCATCGTCGTTACCGTCACCATGGACACCGTGGGGCAAATCCAGTCCCACCTCCTCGCGCATCAGTACGAAGGGCTGATCAAGAAGGCGAAACTGCGAGGGAGCCGGCGTTGAACCTGATCCTTCTCGGCCCACCGGGGGCGGGCAAGGGCACGCAGGCGCAACGACTGGTCGAGCGCTTCGGCATTGTCCAGCTTTCCACCGGCGACATGCTGCGGGCGGCGGTGAAGGCCGGAACGGCGCTCGGCACCCAGGCCAAGGCAGTCATGGAAGCCGGAGAGCTGGTGCCGGACGATCTCATGGTCGCCCTGATCGCGGAACGGATCGATGAGCCGGACTGCGCCAACGGCTTCATCCTCGACGGCTTCCCCCGGACGGTGGCGCAGGCCGACGCGCTGGACGCCATGCTGGCAGACCGCGGGCTCGCGCTCGACAGGGTGGTCGCCATCGAGGTCGACGAGGAAGCGCTGATCGAGCGCATCGTCGGCCGCTTCTCCTGTGCTGACTGCGGCGCCGGCTACCACGATCACTTCAACCGGCCGAGCACCGAGGGCGTCTGTGACCAGTGCGGCAGCAAGAACTTCACGCGCCGGGCCGACGATAACCGGGAGACCATGATCGCGCGCCTTGCCGCGTACCACGAGCAGACGGCCCCGATCATCCCTCACTACGAGGCCGGCGGGCGCTTCGCCCGGGTCGATGGCTCGGGCGGCATAGACACCATTACGGCGGCCATTGCCGCCGCTCTTCAGGAGTAAGGCGCGGCGCGGGCGGCTGCCCGCGCCCGGCGCTGCCGCTGCCGTGCCCCGCAAGAGACTGACGCATTTGAAAGCGCGGCGCGCGATCATCGACGCCGCCCTCAAGACCGACAGAATCGGCCTCAATCACGGCACCACGGGCAACATCGGATTCCGGGTGGGCGAGAGGTTCCTGGTTACGCCCTCCGGCCTCTATTACGACACGATGACGCCCGCCGACATCGTTGAGATGGATTTCGACGGCCGCCAGTGGGGCACGCGAATCGCCACCAGCGAATGGCGCTTCCATCGCGATATTCTCGCCTCGCGGCCGGATGTGAACGCGATCCTCCACAGTCATTCGGTTCAATGCACCGCGCTCGCCGTGCACGGGATGGAAATTCCGGCTGTTCACTACATGGTAGGGGTCGCGGGAGGCACAACCATCCGCTGCGCGCCCTACCGCACGCCCACGACCCAGGCACTCTCCGACGTCGCCGTCGAGGCGCTCAAGGATCGGCGTGCCTGCCTGCTGCAGAATCACGGCGCCATCGTCCTGGGGGAGACGCCGGATGACTGCATCAACCTGCTCATCGAGGTCGAGTATCTGGCGGAGCTCTATTGCCGCGCGCTGGCCATCGGCGCTGCTACCGGCAATGACCCGAAAATCATCTCACAGCGCAAGATGGCCGAGGTGCTGCAAATGTTGAAGACCTACGGCCAGCAGCCCGACCCAGACAGCGCCGGGTAAGGGGAGCGCCGGCCCGTCCCGAGGGGTCGCTCCCGAGTTGATCTCCATTGAACGGCCCGGTGGCGGCGGATACCATCATGGCAGGGCTGATAAGGGGGATATTCGGCCATGGCACACGATCACGCCCACAACGCTCCGCCATCCGAGACGGCGATGAGGGTCAAGGCCCTGGAGACGCTTCTCACCGAGAAGGGCCTGCTCGACCCCGCCGCCATCGACACCCTGGTGGAGACCTACGAGACCAAGATCGGTCCGCGCAACGGCGCCAAGGTGGTGGCCCGAGCGTGGACGGACCCGGACTACAAGCAGAGGCTGCTCGAAGACGGGAGCGCGGCGATCGCCGAGCTCGGCTTCAGCGGCGTGCAGGGCGAGGACATGATCGTCGTCGAGAACACCGACGACGTGCACAACATGGTCACGTGCACGCTCTGTTCCTGCTACCCGTGGCCGACGCTGGGGCTGCCGCCCATCTGGTTCAAGAGCGCGCCCTACCGGGCCCGCTCGGTCATCGATCCGCGCGGGGTGCTCGAGGAATTCGGTGTCGCGCTCTCCGACGACATCGAGGTACGGGTGTGGGACAGCAGCGCCGAGCTCCGCTACCTGGTGCTGCCGCAGCGGCCGGCCGGGACTGAAGGCCTGAGCGAGGACGAACTGGCAGCGCTGGTGACCCGCGATTCCATGATCGGCACGGCGCTGGTCGAAGCGCCCGCAAGCTGACCGGCCGGTTCCGAAGGGAGCACAGCGATGAACGGCATCCATGACATGGGCGGCATGCAGTGCATGGGCCCGATTATCCGCGAGGAAAACGAGCCCCAGTTCCACGAGGAGTGGGAGGGCCGGGTCTTCGGCATGTTCTTTACCAACTTCGCCGAAGGCCACTTCAACGTGGACATGTTCCGCCACGCCATTGAGCGGATGGGTCCGGCCGAGTATCTGGAGACCTCGTACTACGAGCACTGGCTGCACGTCTACGAGACCGTGCTGGTGGAGCGGGGCATACTGACCCAGGCCGAGATCGACGCGAAGATCGAGAGCCTTCGCCAGGCGGGAGAGTCGTGATGCCAACGCTGACGCCAGAGATGGTCCCGGGCCTGGTGGCCGGTGGCGCGTCCTGCCGGATGGATGTGGACGTCGCGCCGAAGTTCAAGGTCGGCGACACGGTCAGGGCCCGCGACATCAACCCTGTGTCCCACACCAGGCTGCCGCGCTACATCCGCGGCAGGACCGGCCGGATCGCGCGCGATCACGGCGTCTTCGCTTTCCCGGACACGTCGGCCGCATCGGGCACCCACAGCGACCCGCAGCACGTCTACA